>JBDSEA010000090.1:0-16122 GCA_039920305.1 Chitinophagales bacterium | reverse complement strand
TTGATCCTTACCACAATGCTCTTATTGTTTTGCAGGTTGGTCACCCTCACCAGGGTGCCGAAAGGAAGGGTAAGATGGGCGGCAGTAAAATTTCTGCTTGAAAATTTTTCACCGTTTGCCGTTGTCCGGCCATCAAATTTTTTTGCATAATATGATGCCTTTCCCGTAGCATCATACAATGACTGGCAGTATGCGGTTGCACTCCCTGTAATCACCATGGTCAGCAGCAGATAATAACATTTCAATCTGCGGAATGATAATTCAGGAACCAATGAAATTTGATGCTTCAATTTCGGTTTGGGAAAATGTTTCCCGCAATATAGAAATAAGCAGGAACGAGCTCAGCAAATCGAAATTTTTTCGACTCTTTGCTGATGCCTGCCACCTTCAAATGGAGTTTTCAAAAACTCATGCACCATTTCTTTCGCAAGCTCAAGCGCTATAAAACGTGATGGAAGGCAAATCACATTCGCATCATTGTGAGCTCGTGCGAGATGGGAAATTTCCGCATCCCAGCAGATGGCCGCCCGTATTTTTGCATGCTTGTTGGCAGCCATTGCCACACCGTTTGCACTGCCACAAATCAGTATTCCCTGTTCAGCTTTTCCATTTTCAATAGCCTTGCAAAGAGGATGTACAAAATCCGGGTAATCTACTGAAGCAAGTGAATTTGTCCCGAAATCCTCAATGGTATAACCTTCCTGAATAAGCAGGGCAAGCAGCGCTTCCTTGTATTCATAACCGGCATGATCACAGCCAATAGCAAGCAAAGGTTTTTTCTCCATAGCAAAGATTTGTTTTTGATAATTACTTCTTTATAAAATCAGATAAATATTGTAATCAGTCTAAAATCATTTCCACTTCTTTAAAACCAAAAACTTCGTGGATACCTCCTGTTTCAATGATCAGTTTTCCTTGCGCCGTCAGTCCCACAATTTTTCCCTTGAATTGCTTGCCTGAATGAACATACCAGGCCGCCTCCTCCACCCTGTACAGGCGTTTCATATAATCTTTCTGCATGGATTCCATCTGCCAGGATTTTAGCTGGGAATACCTTTTGCTCAGCCGCGATAGTAACTCCTGCATCACTTCATTCAACAGAAATTCCATTCTTTCAATCTTAAAAAAAGAGGTCGCATGTGGTAATTCCGGTGAAAATTTTCTTTGGTTCACATTGATTCCCATTCCGGCGATTGAATGTCGGAGCATGGGTCCGTGAATTTTATTTTCAATCAGGATACCGGCTATTTTTTTTTCATCTGCAAAAATATCATTAGGCCACTTGATCCTGACGGATGAGTATTGCAAAAACACTTCCACCGTATCCGCTACGGCAAGCGACACAACCTGATTGAGAAAAAATTGCTGGGAAGGGAAGAGAAAAGAAGGATACAAGATGATGCTCAGCAGCAGATTTTTTTCAGCCTCACTGCTCCAGGTATTGCCGGTATACCCCTTACCTGCTGATTGGTATTTCGCGGTAATTACCGTTCCCTCCTCAACATTCTCTTCATTCAGCAGCTTTGCAGCATAAAGGTTGGTAGAATCAACAGTACGAAGCTCAATAATCTTCATTCCTGCAAATGAATCACCTGCTGATTGCATAGGAGTATTTGCTTACTTTTGTAAAAAATATTGGGGTAATATCAAAGCAATAAAGGTAAAGAAAAAGCTACCGCGTAAGAAGTCCGGCTATCCACCGGAACTAAAAGTGATCATCGAGGCGATCAGAGATAAAAAAGGTGAGCATATCACTACCATTGACCTCAGAAACATAAGCGATGCAGTGGTGGATTTTTTTGTAGTGTGTGATGCAAATTCAGGCACACAGGTAAAGGCAATCTCTGAAAGCATTGAAGAGAAAACCAGAACCGAATTGAATGAAAGGCCATGGCACATTGAAGGAATCGAGCACCGGGAATGGATCTTACTTGACTACATCAATGTGGTTGTTCATGTTTTTCAGAAAGAGATAAGAAATTTTTACCGCCTCGAAGATTTGTGGAGTGATGGAATCATTGAGGAGCATAAAGACTAACTTTGGATTCAGCAAAGAGTTCATCTTGAGCGGTAATGGATGGATGGATTTAATTATCAGTTTGCCAATAATAATCCGGACTAATCGTCAGACAAGTAACTAAGAAATAACTGATTTGAGATGGCAGAGAATAATGCGGAGAATAATCCGACAAAAAAAATCAAGCCGAAAGGGCCGAAATTCAACATCTATTGGGTGTATGGATTGATTTTGCTGGCACTTGTGGTGGGTCAGTTTTTTACCTTTTCAAGGTCGGCGAAACTAATCAGTTTCGAGAAATTTGATCATTCGATGCTGGAGTCAAGGGACGTGGCCAAGCTTGTGGTAATCAATAAGGAGTCTGTCGAAGTATATATCAAGAAAGAGCGTCTCTCAGAAGATAAATACAAAGATGTTTCCACTACTGCATTCAATACTCCAAACCCCGGCCCGCATTACCGGTTTAAAATCGGGTCAGTTGATGTGCTGGATAAAAAATTAAGCGAGGCTCAGGCGAGGATTTTAGCTACTAACCCGGAGTACGAGCCCATTGATGTGATTTATGATACCAAAACTGACATTTTCAGTGCGGGATGGATACTCCTACTTGTAGGAATTGCGGTGATCTGGATCATTTTCATGCGCAGAATGACCGGAGGTATTGGCGGTCCGGGAGGTCAGATATTCAACTTTGGAAAATCCAAAGCCACCTTGTTTGATAAAGGTCAGAAGGTAACTACCACCTTTGCTGATGTGGCTGGATTGGATGAAGCCAAAGCCGAAGTCATGGAAATTGTTGACTTCCTGAAAAACCCTAAAAAATATACAGCTCTAGGCGGAAAAATTCCAAAAGGTGCCTTGCTCATCGGTCCTCCGGGAACGGGCAAAACCTTGATTGCCAAAGCTGTTGCAGGTGAGGCGCAAGTACCCTTCTTTTCAATTTCAGGCTCTGATTTCGTGGAGCTGTTTGTCGGTATCGGCGCATCACGTGTGCGTGATCTTTTCAAGCAGGCTAAGGAAAAAGCCCCCTGCATAATTTTTATTGATGAGATTGATGCCATCGGCCGAGCCCGCGGAAGGAATTTAATGACCGGCGGAAATGATGAGCGTGAGAATACACTCAATCAATTGCTGGTTGAAATGGATGGCTTTGGAACTGATTCAGGAGTCATCATTCTGGCTGCTACAAACCGGCCGGATGTACTGGATACTGCCCTTCTGCGACCCGGAAGGTTTGACAGGCAAATTTCTATTGATAAGCCTGATCTTGTGGGAAGAGAAGCAATATTTAAAGTACACTCAAACACCATTAAAGTTGCAAAAGACCTTGATGTTAAAAAACTTGCTGCACAAACTCCCGGTTTCGCCGGTGCTGATATTGCAAATGTGTGCAACGAGGCCGCACTGATTGCAGCCCGCAATAACAAAAAAGAAGTGGATATTGATGATTTTCAGGATGCCATTGATCGGGTAATCGGCGGACTCGAGAAGAAAACCAAGCTGATATCTGGTGACGAAAAAAAGATTGTGGCATATCATGAGTCCGGTCATGCTATCTGCGGCTGGTTTCTGGAGTATGCGGATCCGCTCGTAAAGGTTTCAATTGTTCCCCGTGGCGTTGCTGCCCTCGGATATGCGCAATACCTGCCAAAGGAACAATACCTATATACCAAGGAGCAGCTAAGTGACCAGATGTG
This sequence comes from Chitinophagales bacterium, assembly GCA_039920305.1. GTDB lineage: Bacteria > Bacteroidota > Bacteroidia > Chitinophagales > UBA10324 > DASRAJ01. Next base: position 12,408 of record JBDSEA010000090.1, on the reverse strand, counting down.
TATGGCACTTGGTGGCAGGGCTGCAGAAGATATTGTATTCGGGAAAATATCTACCGGTGCGCAGAATGATCTGGAGCGCATCACTAAAATGGCTTACGCCATGGTATCAATCTACGGAATGAACGATAAAGTCGGCAATGTTTCCTTTTATGATCCTCAGCAGGAATATAGTTTTCATAAGCCTTATTCTGATGAAACTGCTAATCTGATTGATCAGGAAGTTCGCAATCTCATTGATAGCGAATATCAGCGTACTAAAGCCCTTCTGACTGATAAGCGTGAAGAGCTGGAGAAATTAGCACATGAGCTTTTGCAAAAAGAAATTTTATTTCAGCAGGATCTTGAGCGCCTTATCGGCAAGCGACCCTACGAGCCAAAGCATGCGCATGAGCCTATTAGTGAAAATGGAACGCTTAAGGGTGAAGGTGAATTGATTGACCCTAACCTGCATGGTGACGAGCCAGTTGGTGTTAACGGGACCGGCGATATCGAACATAAGATTGCTTAATTCATGGAGCCCACTTCGAAGGAGCGCATCCTCAAAAATATCCGTGCTGCACTCATTCAGCCTACCGATCTGCCCTTCCCCAGTATTGATTCTACCTCCTCAGTTTATCCACAGCCTGCAGAAGCGCTCGACGTCATTTTTGCCGAGCGCTTTACAAGCATTCAGGGCAACTTTATTTATTGCGAGAACGAAAAGGATTTCCTGGAGAGTTTGAATTCACTTGCAGAAAAAAATAACTGGCAAAACATATTTGCATGGGAATTTGAGCTGCAGAACTTCTTACAAAAAAATGCTTTTATGCGGCTTCGGGTGGGGAAAAATCTGGATAAAGCTGACGCCGGGATCAGTACCTGTGAATGTCTTGTGGCTCGAACCGGATCCATTCTTATTTCATCCAGAAAGGAATCGGGAAGGGCACTCCCCATATTTCCACCGGTACATATTGTGGTTGCTTATAATGACCAGTTGTATTATGATCTGAAAGAAGGGCTTCAGATGACAACAGATAAATACAACGGTAATCTTCCCTCTATGATTTCTATTGCCTCGGGCCCCAGCCGTACTGCAGATATTGAAAAAACGCTCGTGCTTGGCGCCCATGGCCCTAAGGAAGTTTATGTTTTCTATATTGATCAGCCTGCGGCATGATGCAGGCTCTTTCGCAGCTTCAGGGGAAAATCTATTTCGTCTCAGATCTTCATCTCGGTATTCCTGATCCTGCTTCATCATTGGAAAGAGAGCGGCGCTTTGTGAGATGGCTGAATGAAGCAGGCGGTGATGCCCAGGCAATTTTTATTCTCGGCGATCTGTTTGATTTCTGGTTCGAATATAAGCACGTTGTTCCGCGCGGGTATGTCCGGGTGCTTGGCAAGCTGGCGGAACTAAGGGATCGCGGCATCCAGATTTTTTTCTTTACAGGAAATCATGATCAGTGGATGAATAATTATTTTGAGGAGGAGCTTCAAATCCCTGTGTATCATCATCCTGAACAGATCATGATTGCAGGGAAAAAGTTTTTTCTCGCGCATGGCGATGGATTAGGACCCGGTGATCACGGATATAAATTTTTGAAAAAGATTTTCAAAGGGAAATTTTCAAGATGGCTCTTTGCGGGCCTGCATCCAGGCTTCGGCATGTGGATCGGAAAAAAGTGGTCGCGAAACAACCGGCTTATCAGCGGTGATGACCAGGAAGGCTTTTTAGGAGAAGAAAAAGAATGGCTGATTCAATATTCGAAAGAAATTTTGAAGACAGAGCATATTGACTATTTCATTTTCGGGCATCGCCACATAGTATTGTATCATCCCCTGGGCAATAATAGTTTTTACATCAATCTCGGGGACTGGATTAAATTCAACAGCTATGCAGTTTTTAACGGCGAAACATTGGAAGTGAAATATTTTAATTCCTGAGCGCCTTAGATTAACATTCCAACTTGTGCACCACCATTCATGAAAAAAGGCGTGCTGTTACCAGCAACGCCCTTTTTCTGCCATGAAAACAACTCTTATTTCAGTGTATTGATCTTCTTCATTAACCCTGATTTCAGGTTATCTGCCTTCTTTTTGTGGATCACTCCGCGCTTTGCAAGCCGGTCAACCAGGGAGATAACATCCGGAAGCATTTTGCCGGCTTCATCTTTTTCAGAGATCAGGCGTAATTTTCTTACAGCATTCCGGGTAGTTTTTCCATGCAGACGGTTTCGCTCTCTGTGCTTCAGTGCCTGCCGCATTGCTTTCTGCGCATTCTTTGTATTCGCCATTAAATTTTTTTTGGAGCAGCAAAGATAAGTTTCCGCCTCAATCTACAAAATCCAATTCAATAATGTATGTGAAATAGTCTCACTTCCATTTCTTTTTACTTTTACGTGCTTAACAAAACAAATATGGAATTCAAAGAGATCATTGCCCTAAGCGGCATGCCCGGATTATATCAGCTGGTATCAAACAAGAGTGATGGAATCATTGTAAAATCTCTTGATGATAACAAAACACAGTTTGTCTCCTCACGCCTGCATGGTATTTCCACTCTGGATACCACCTCTGTTTACCTGAAAAATGAAGAGACCACCGAGCTTAAAAAAGTTTTTCAGGAAATGAAAAGCAAGCAATCGGAGGTTACTCTGCCTGATACAAAGAGTGATGATAAAAAGCTTAAAGATTATTTTTCCAAAATTATTCCTGATTATGACGAGGAGAAAGTTCACCTTAGTGATATGAAGAAGATGGTGAGATGGTATCACATCCTGAAGCAGCATGACCTCATTCCTGCTGAAGAAGAAAAAACTGAGACCGCTGATCCGGCAAAATCAGACGATCAGCCATAAAACCATCAATGCTGTTTCCACTCAAATTTTTTTATAGCTTTTCTCCCTTGTTTTTTTTCGGGGGTAACCTGAACGCACGCGCTGTAATAATTAATAATTAACTGCAAATAAATTAACGAATCATCTGTCAGGCATTGATCATGATCGGCATCACCAGCATGAGCAAGTCTTCATTCTCCTTTGGCTGCACCGGATTCATAATGCAGGCGCGTGAAGGAGTGCTGCAGGAGATCAGCACTTCATCCTCATTCAGTGCTGATAACATGTCAATTAAAAACCGCGCATTGAAAGCGATTTCCATATCCTCACCCTGGTAAGAGCATACCAGTGATTCATTTCCCTCATTGCTGAAATCAATGTCACGCGCATTGATCTGCAACTCGCTGCCGCTCATTTTAAGTGTTGCCTGGTGCGTGGTTTTATTGGAAAGAACAATCAGGCGGCGAAGAGAACTCAGCAGGTCATTGGTGCCAATAGTTAAATGATTTGGGTTTTCAGCAGGAATAACGGCGTTGTAATCCGGAAAGCGGGCATCAATCAGGCGGCAGATAAGCTTCACAGCACCGAATGTGAAAAAAGCATTGTTGGTGTTGTAAGAAATTTTTACCTGCGTGTCTTCCCCGGGAATAGCATTACCCAGAAGCTGTAATGCTTTCTTAGGTACGATAAAAGAGGTGGGCTTGGTGCTTTTGGCATCCATCCATTTGTAACGGACAAGGCGATGCGCATCAGTAGCCACAAAGGTGATCCCTTCCGGAGACAGCTCGAAGTTCACCCCCGTCATTGCCGGGCGCATGTCATCAGAGCCTACGGCGAACAAGGTTTTATTGATCGCATTGGCAATAACTGAAGATGGCAGCTTGATTTCCTTTGTTTCCTCCGGCACAGGGATGCGCGGAAAGTCATCGCCATTTTCTCCCGTTAGCCGGTATTTTCCCTTATCACTTGTAATCTCAATGGCAAGATTTTGATTGTTAATGGTGAATGTAAGAGGCTGCTCCGGCAATGACTTCAGCATCTCGGTGAGCAGCTTCGCCGGAATCGCGATCTTTCCGTCCTCATTCGCTTCTACATCAAGTGTTGTAGACATGCTGGTTTCAAGATCGGTAGAAAAAGCAGTAAGCTTACCATCTTTAATATCAAACAGAAAATCTTCGAGGATTGGCAGTACGGTATTAGAGCTGACCACTCCGCCGATCAATTGCAGCTGCTTCAGCAAAGCACCTGATGACACAATAAATTTCATTCTTTCAGTTGAATTTTTTTGTACGGGGGGGATTCCCCCTGTATGCGGCGCAAGGTAGTGATTTTGGAAAAAGAAGATCAATCTTCTTCTGAACAGAATGTGGACATGTTAAAATCCTTATCCACCCCTTAAGAAAGATGCTGCGAAGATATTTTGTACTGAATTTAACTTTTACTTTTCAGGAGAGAACCCCTCATTGGCTACATTTACAAACTCAACTTACACAACATGCTCAAGCTTTTTCTCATGCTCATTTCCCTCACCTGTTTTAAATTTTCTTATTCCCAGAATTCTGATTCCGTTACCATCCGGCGGATATTCGAATTTGCGCTTACTGAATCCGAGTGCTATGAAACACTTACTGATCTTACCACTCAGATCGGAGGAAGGCTGACAGGATCACCAGAGGCAGCAAAAGCAGTGGAATTCATGAAAAAAACACTTCAGCAAAACATGTTTGACAGCGTCTGGCTTCAGCTATGCTACGTGCCTCATTGGGTGAGAGGTGATAAAGAAATTGCTTATGCTGAATCAAAAGGAGTAAAAACCAATCTGTCAATAACGGCTTTGGGTAACTCTCACGGTACAGGCACCGCCGGAATTAAGGCACAGGTAATCGAAGTAAAAGATTTCAGGCAGCTGGATTCGCTTGGTGAAAAAAATATCAGTGGAAAAATTGTTTTCTATAATCACCCCTTTAATGAAAAATTTATTGATCAGTTCGACGCCTATGGTGAAGCTGTTGGATATCGCTGGGCCGGCCCCTCCAGGGCAGCCAGATATGGTGCTGTTGCTGCCATTGTCCGATCAATGACTTCTTCACATGATGACTATCCTCACACCGGCGCTATGGGTTACAATGATTCCTTTCCTAAAATTCCTTGTTGTGCTGTTAGCATCATCGGTGCAGAAAAACTCAGCAATACCCTTCACCAGGATCCGCAAACCCGGCTTTACCTGCGCACCACATCTGAAATGATGAAAGACAGTATTCTGTCCTATAATGTAATCGCAGAGCTGAAAGGATCACAATTCCCCGGTCAATTCATCACCGTTGGCGGTCATCTTGATTCATGGGAAACCGGAAAGGGTGCGCACGATGACGGCGCCGGTGTGGTGCAATCGGTGGAAGTGCTGCGAATCTTCAAGGGGCTTGGTATAAGACCCAAACATACTCTGCGATGTGTCTGTTTTATGAATGAAGAAAATGGCGGCAGGGGTGGAGCGAAATATGCCAGTGAAGCAAGACGCAAGGAAGAAACGCACTTGTTTGCACTTGAGACGGATGCGGGAGGATTTACGCCAAAAGGGTTTGGGTTCTCCGGTGATACCGTTGCAATTCAAAAAATAAAATCGTGGAAAAAATTGTTTGAGCCTTATCATATCTATGAACTGGACTTTGGAGGCACAGGCTCTGACATTGGTCACCTTGAAGGTAATTGCAAGGTGCTTTGCGGATTGTCACCTGATTCTCAGCGATACTTCAATTATCATCATGCGGCATCAGACTTACTTGAAAATGTAAACAAGCGCGAACTGGAACTCGGCGCCGCAGCCATGGCTGCATTGATTTATCTGGTGGATCAATATGGATTGTAACGACATGCTGATTTCATAAGTCGCATAATATTCACCAGTGGATTTGTGGTGGATGACTTCTTCCACGTGCCGGGATTTACAACGGTATCCAGGAAGTGCCCTCCTTCCCATCCTTTAATTGCACACCTGCTTTCAACAACACATCACGGATTTTATCCGAGGTACTGAAATCTTTTTTCTGCCGGGCTTCATTGCGCAGGGAGATCACTAGTTCCATTACTTCGTTTATTTTAGAATCAGCAGCTGAAGTATTTTTATTCTTCAATCCTAAAATGCCGGTCACAAATGTGTTGAATGTCTGCTTCAGGGTTTCAAATGTTTCCTTCTTGATCGAGGTGATTTTCAACTGCTGATTTTGCCATGCAAATATTCCGGAAGCAAGCTCAAACAACGAAGCCATCGCCATTGCTGTATTAAAGTCGTCATTCATAAAAGCCGAGCATTCGTTAATGAGGCGCTTCACCTTTTCATCCTCTTCCTGAATAAAATCATCTGGTTTTTCATTGAAGGAAAGCTTGTTCAGTGTTTCAAGTGCATTCATCAACCGCTGTAATCCTTTCTCGGCTGCCTGAAGGGCTTCATTGGTAAAATCGAGGGTGCTTCTGTACTGTGTCTGAAGTATGAAGAAGCGGACAGTCATTGGCGGATATGCCTGTTCCAGTAAGGGATGATTTCCTGAAAACATCTCTCGCAACGTTATGGTATTGCCATAGCTCTTACCCATCTTTTTTCCGTTTACAGTAATCATGTTGTTGTGCATCCAGTATTTCACCGGAGCACAATTGCAAACAGTCTTCGTTTGCGCAATCTCACTTTCATGATGAGGGAAAAGCAGATCCATACCGCCCCCGTGAATATCGAAAGGTGATCCCAGGTATTTCGTTGCCATCGCAGAGCATTCGATGTGCCAGCCCGGAAACCCTTCGCCCCACGGTGACTTCCATCGCATCAGGTGCTCGTCAGGAGCATTCTTCCACAGTGCAAAATCAGCTGGATCGCGCTTGTCTCCCTGTGATTCCAGCTCACGGCTTCCGGCGATCATCTCATCAATCTTTCTTCCTGATAATTTTCCGTAATCATTTTCCTTCGCATACTTTCTCACATCGAAATACACTGAGCCATTCATCTCATACGCAAATCCTTTTTTTAGAATTTCTTCAATCATACTGATCTGCTCAATGATATGACCGGTAGCAGCCGGCTCAATGCTTGGCCGCTCGCAATTCAGCAGATCCATCATGTCATGATAAATGTTGGTGTACTTCTGCACGAGTTCCATGGGCTCTAACCGCTCAAGCTTAGCCTTGGTGGAAACCTTGTCTACTGCCTCACGGTCTTCTTCTTCAAAATGCCCGGCATCCGTGATATTCCTCACATATCGAACTTTATAGCCCAGGAATTTCAGGTAGCGGAATACAACATCGAAGGTTATATAAGGACGTGCATGGCCAAGGTGCGTTTCGCCGCTTACAGTAGGCCCGCACACATACATTCCCGCGTGTGGCGGGTGAATGGGGGAAAAGGTCTCTTTCTCACGTGTCAGACTATTATAAATTCTCAGCGGTGCCATAAATTCAATTTGAAAAGATACTGTGCTTCTTCAGCACAAATCATACTTCATTACTGCTCACTGAAATTTCCGGGCAAGCTTATATACATTCAAATCTTTTCGATGGATTTCCGCCTTCACTGTTTCGAGAATTTTCCTACGGTCAATGTTCATCATTTTTTCCTTACGGATAATCCGCCAGATTTTTTCTGCAAACAACATCACCCTTCGATCGCTTTGAAAACCTGCGGCAAGATGTATTAGAATTTGCTGCCAAACCTGTTCCACGCCCTCATTTTTTATTGCCACCGTTTTGATCACAGAAATTTGCCGGGATGAATGGCTTCTGCTAATATCTGCCTCATCTGAAAAATTCAGGGAGGAATTTATAGGATCAGCAGAATGGGAATGAGGTATAATCATTTTCAAATATTTTGTGAAACGATCCGCATCAGGGTGGTCCGCCTTGTTAACGACGAAGATATCAGCAATCTCCATCAACCCGGCCTTCATGGTCTGCACCTCATCCCCGGAATCAGGAACCAGAACAACTATAGTGATGTCTGCTAAGCCGGCAATCTCTACTTCTGACTGACCGACACCCACCGTTTCAACAAACAAAAAATCAAACGGAGCGGCTTTCATCACATCAGTAATTTCAATTATTTTTTCACTCAACCCGCCAAGTGACCCGCGTGTTGCCAGTGACCGGATAAAAAGCCGTGGATTTATAAAATGCTCTGAGAGCCGGATACGGTCACCCAGAAGCGATCCGAAGTTAAAAGGCGATGTTGGATCTATTGCAATCACGCCGACCTTGTTCTCCTGCTTTAGCAAAAGTGAAATCAGAGCATTTAAGAGTGAACTCTTTCCTGCCCCGGGGGGTCCGGTGATTCCAATGAGTGGGATATCTTTAATTGAAAGCAATTCAAGCAATGAAACGCTGCCCTCCAGCTCATTTTCCACAACCGTGATGGCTCTTGCGAGCGCTTTGTAATCGCCTTGCTGAAGCTGATTTACCAGAACCGGGATTTCATTCATGAATTCTAACCTTCCGTGGTATGGCGGATGTGCGCACGAATCTGATCAGCGAGATTTAATGGAACGGCACGGCGCCTGATCTTGCCACAGAGGTATTCTTTGAAAGATTTTTCAATATTAAATTTTTCAAGGCAATAGGAGCACTGATTTATCTCATCAAGAAATTGTTTCTCGTCTTCCTCACTCATTTCATTATCCAGTGAGAGCATTACTTTTTTCAAAGTTGAATCGCAGTTATGCAAGCCGGACTTGCTTTCCCCTTGAATGCCCGGAGCTTCAGCGATTTTCTTTATACCCCATTTTTTTTGCATAGTCCCTTAATTTTTCTTTCATGAGGTTACGCGCACGATGCAGCCGTGACCGTACAGTGCCGATGGGAATGTCAATGATCTTGGCAATTTCTTCATAGCTGAAACCTTCAATGTCACTTAACAGAATAACAGTTCTGAAATCAACAGGCAAGCTATTCAAAGCCACCGTTACTTCATCACCGATAAGTCCCTTAAAAACATCATCCCGCAAATCCAGTTCGCCAACATGTACACTTTCCTCGCTATCCTGATATGCTATATAATCTTCGTAATCTACCTGACCCGGATGGCGGACTTTGCGGCGATATTCATTGATGAAACTATTCTTGAGAATTTGAAACAACCATGCTTTGGCATTCGTTCCCCTCTCATAAGAATCAATGAACCGGTATGCTTTTAAAAATGTATCCTGAACAAGATCATTGGAATCTTCTTCATTCAGCGTAAGATGAAATGCAAAATTGTAAAGTGCATCCACCTGCGGCATAAACTCCTTTTCAAAGAGATCTTCATTGTGTTTTTGAATTACATCAGGTGTTTCTGCCACGCTGTGAAAATACGAAGCCTTGCTAAAGCAAAGTCTTTAGTGAAGGCGGATAAAATACATGCCCCGACATTAATAAGGCCAAAGCATCGTGCAGTAATTGCTCTTTCAAATTTCCGATTACCTTTGATAGCATCCGAATTGCCGCTACTTTTTAATCCTTGCTTTTAACTTGCAGTCCCCTGAAGCGTGTTGAACGAATGCCCTGGCGAAAACCTGATCTCACTGCTGTTCCCTATATCTCCTTAGCTGCTGCGATAGCAGGGCTTTTTGTTGCACGAGCCATGCCAAGCATCGCGATGATAGCGATGGTGGCATATGCTTTACTTCTGACTGATCCGCGTAAAAGCTTTTCACTTTTCCTCCGGGATCGCGTGCTTATTGCCCTGTGGCTGGTATTTTTCGTTTATTTATTAAGTGGAATTAATTCTACCCATGACCATGAATTTTTGCTCGAAAGAATCCGTCTTAAGCTTCCTTTTCTGGCACTACCTTTTGCCTTTACGGTTTTTAAAAATAAGATCTCACCCAATCAGTTTTATTCCCTGCTGTATTTTTTTTTACTGCTGATTACAGTTACCGCAATAATAATCAGTTTTAGTTTTTATAAGAATTTCAGCAGCATACTCATTGCTTATGGACAGGGAAGGGTGATTGAAACACCATTCAATCACATCCGGTATTCACTGATGGTTTCCTTTGGCATTATTACAGGGTTTTACCTGTTCACAAAAAAATTTTTTATCCGCTATTCCTGGGAACCATGGGTGATTCTTGGGGTTATCTTTTTCTTAATCTACTTCCAGCATTTACTCGCTGTGCGAAGCGGCATTGTTGCAATATACCTGTGTGGCATCTATATGGTTTTTTATTTTCTTCTAAGCATAAAAAAGCTCAAAACTGCGCTGCTATTAACATTAATTATTTTGTTATTCCCGGTTGCCGCATATTTTTCCATGCCTTCAATGAAAGCAAGAGCAGATTACATGCGGTTTGATCTTGAGCAATTATTTTTTTTCAATAATGCATCCGGATTGTCTGATGCCGGAAGAATTCTTTCTATTGAAAAAGGGATGGAAATATTCCGGGAGCATCCCCTCATTGGCGCTGGCATTGGTGACTTAAGGGTGGAGATGAAAAAGAAACTCGATGCCGCCCCGGAACATCCGCGCGACGTTTTGCTCCCTCACAACCAGTTTGTGTTCGTTGCTGCAGGTACGGGCATGTTCGGATTGCTTATATTTATTTTTGCAATCGTTTTGCCATTGTCAAGAAAGCGGTTGCTTACCAACTGGCTTTTCATCTGTTTTCACATTATCATAATTTCATCGTTTTTTACAGAGGCAACCATTGAGGAGCAGATGGGGACAGGGTTCTATCTTTTGTTCCTGCTGCTGATGTATGTTTTTATCGAGTCGAATGAGTCATGATTTCTGCAGCTATTATCACATTCAATGAAGAAAAGAATATTGGAAGGTGTCTTGATTCCCTCACCGGGGTAGCTGATGAAATAGTGGTGGTAGATTCGTTTTCAACTGATGAGACAGAAAAAATTTGCCGGAAAAAAAATGTACGTTTCATTCAGCATCCTTTTGAAGGATACATTCAGCAAAAAAACTTTGCGCTCACGCAGGTAAATCATGATTACGTATTAGCGCTCGATGCCGACGAATGCCTGAGTGAGGAACTGAATCAATCCATATTAATGGCAAAGCAAAATTTGATTATGAATGCTTATGCAATGAACCGGCTCAATAATTTTTGCGGTAAATGGATTCACCACAGTGGCTGGTACCCCGATAGAAAGATTAGATTGTGGAAAAAAGAAAAAGGGAGCTGGGGCGGCGTGAATCCACATGATAAAGTCCTGATGCAACAAGGCAGCATGATCGGGTTTCTGCAGGGAGATTTGCTACACTATACTGTTACTTCCATAGAGCAATTCAAATTACAGCAGGAAGAATTTGCACTTATAGCCGCAAAGGAAATTTTTAACAAGGGAAAAAAAACAGCCAGGCTTGTTATTTTTATGAAAGCTGCATTGATGTTTATAAGGAGATATTTTTTTCAGCTTGGCTTTCTTGATGGCTATTACGGCTGGGCAATTTGTAAAGAAGCGGCTAAGTGCACTTATCGCAAGTATGAGAAGGCACATGAATATTTCAGAAATTAAATAAGAGGAGAAAATTGAATCTGCCCAAAGCTATTTTCTTCCACGCCGATACAAATGCACAACCTCATGTGCATTACATTCAAAAATTTTTTTACAAGCTCATTTTTTGAGGAGTGTAATTGTGATTCACAATTATATTAAAGATGTTAATGCACTCACATACTATTTCAGCGGAAATCATTATACTACCCCCCCCCCACAAATAATTTTTTCGCTCTCAGCGAAAGACAAGTATTTATTTTCACTCTTGATAAAGGAGGCGCCGGCATAGGATAATTACATACAACCGTGCTGTCCGTTGGGAATAGCTAATGGATGGCGCAGCCAAAAGCCGGCATAGTTGGCGAATTAAAACAATTTTTTAACTTTAAATCTCAAAAAAATGAAAACTAAAATTTTTCTTTTGTTCATAATATCAATAGTAGCTTTTCAGATCTCTATGGCAGATAATAATGTACCAGGTATTTTGAATACCAATTGCGAAGCAACTTGTTCATGGTCTTCTTGTTGTTCCGCAGATTGCGCGGCACCTAATAGTGCACTTTGCGGTTGTTATTTTGGAATTGCCACTTGTAAATGTGGCACAATAATAACTTCTTGTGGTTTAACTAAGACTCCCACTCAACTTGGTGAAGTGAATAATTTTAAAAATAATACACTTGGCAGTTTTAACACAACAACGGCCAACGCAGTAAAAGCCGATCTTACCACTTATAATACTAATGTTAGCAGTCGTTTATTTACGGATGCTTCCTTAAATACATGGATGACCACATTTAAAACTCATATGAATAGTTTAACTAACAGTGAAAAGACAGCGGTAAATAATTATGCGATTGCTCATGGAATGTCTGATCGTCTAATCTTAAGTTAGTACTAAAATCTGGAGCATAGTAGTATTTATATAAATGCTCCAGATTTTATTCACTTGTTCATTAACCTAATTTAGAGGCTATGGAGTATGTGTTTCTTCTCATTATAAGTTCCTTGATTGGACATTTTAGTCCAAAATCAAATGTGAGCTCACGTTTGTATAAATGCCATATCTATTGTAAAATTGAAGGCTTGGAAGAAGGTGATGTGTACTTTATAAATTTAAGTTATCAAAACC
>JBDSEA010000089.1:0-11062 GCA_039920305.1 Chitinophagales bacterium | reverse complement strand
AGCCTCATCTATAAAAGCAACAGGTAAGTCATTTAACTCTGTCTTTTTTTCAAGCAATTCCATGTTCCTTATTTATTTGGACGGTAAAATTAAGAAAACAAAATCTTTGCCTTCTGCGTTCCAACCTTCGATTTCGTTTCTTTGCCACCAACAAATTGATCTGATGAACTGGACTGATATAACTGACATTCTGAAATATACTTTACCCTCCCTGATCACCTTCTTTACGGCTTACACGGTTCTCAGGTTATTTCTTTCAGGTGAAAAACAACGCCATGAACTGCAGGTCCGGGCAGCACATTATAAAGATTCACTGCCGGTTCGCCTTCAGGCTTTTGAGAGACTTACGATATTTCTGGAGCGAATCACCCCCACCAGCTTATTACAGCGGGTGAATAAACCAGGGATGTCAGCATTTGAATTACAGAAAACACTCATCGCCAGTATCCGTCTTGAATTTGAGCATAATCTCTCACAACAGATATATGTTTCACCTGAGGCCTGGGGAATGATAGTCCAGGTTAAGGAAGAGATGGTGGGGATCATTAATAAAGTTGCGGGTAATACTCCGGATATTGCTACCGGTAAGGATCTCGGCCGTGCGGTACTTGAGTATTTTATCAATAATGATCAGGTGATGCCTACCCAAAAGGCACTTGACACTTTGAAAACCGAGGTTAGAAAAATTTATTAGAATTCACCTCACTGTTCAATGCATTCCAGCCCCTTTATCTTTATGCATTAAATTTTTTGCAGCATGAAGAATGATAACGAAAGGATAAAAAGGCAAGACGGGAAAGAATTCTTCACCGATTCCGGCATTGCAATTCAGCCGGTTTATTCCAGGCCCTTGCATGAAATGCATGAGTTGCCGGGAGAATTTCCATTCACCCGGGGAATCCATGCGAGCATGTATCGCGAAAAGCTATGGACGATGCGCCAGTATGCAGGGTTCTCCACTGCTGAAGAATCCAACCGCAGGTATCATTATTTACTGAACCATGGTACCACCGGACTTTCTGTTGCGTTTGACCTCCCTACACAAATCGGTTATGATTCTGACCACGCAATGGCCGAAGGCGAGGTAGGCAAGGCAGGAGTTGCAATTGATTCATTGAAAGATATCGAAGCGCTGTTCAAGGAAATTGAGTTGCAGAAGATAACCACCTCAATGACCATCAATGCTACTGCTTATATACTTCTTGCTATGTATGTCGCCCTTGCTAAAAGGCAGCAGGCTGATCTGAAAAAAATTTCGGGCACCATTCAGAATGATATTCTCAAGGAATATGCGGCACGTGGAACCTACATCTATCCTCCAAAGCCCTCGATGAAGCTGATCACGGATATTTTTGAATATTGCACCATTGAATTACCGGCATGGAATACCATTTCTATTTCTGGGTACCACATGCGTGAGGCGGGATGTACTGCAGTGCAGGAAATTGCTTTTACACTTTCAAATGGGAAAGCATATCTGAAGGCGGCAATGGACCGCGGATTAACCATCAATGATTTCGGCAGAAGAATATCCTTCTTCTTTAATGCACATAATAATGTGTTTGAGGAAGTGGCAAAGTTCCGCGCAGCAAGAAGAATGTGGGCTAAGATCACTTCTGAGCTAGGTGCCAGTGATCCACGGGCACAGATGCTCCGCTTTCACACCCAAACCGGGGGCTCTGCGCTAACAGCTCAGCAACCGCTGAATAACATTGCACGCGTAACACTTCAGTCACTTGCAGCAGTGCTCGGCGGAACACAATCCCTCCACACGAATGGCTACGATGAAGCACTGGGCCTGCCCACAGAGGCTGCAGCGGGAATTGCGTTGCGCACACAGCAGATCATTGCATACGAAAGTGGGGTATCACATACTGCTGATCCGCTGGGAGGTTCATATTTTATTGAAACACTCACTGATGAACTGGAGCATCAGGCATGGGAATACATCAATAAAATTGATTCGATGGGTGGGGCCATTCAGTCAATTGAGACTGGCTTTATGCAAGATGAAATTGCAGGCTCGGCATACGCATACCAGCATAAAATCGAGAGTGAAGAAAAAATAATTGTTGGGATAAACAGGTTTATCACCGAAGATAAAGTGCCAGTGAGCGTATTCAGGGTTGATGATTCAATAAGAAACGTGCAAGTTGAACAATTGCAGCAGCTGAAAACCAGCCGGGATCAGCAAAAGGTTTCAGCCACATTACAAATAATTGAAAATAAAGCAAGAGCAGGTGAAAACGTGATACCATCTGTTATAGAAGCTGTGGAAGCTTATGCAACACTGGGTGAAATTTCAGATACCTTTCGTAAAATTTTCGGTGAATACAGGGCTTGATTCAAAAGGCATCACTAAATTGATTTGAACTTACAGCCCTGGCTTAAAATACATTTACACTCTGTTGACTGATAGTAATGAATTTTTTATATAGATGGAAGGGTCATTTGACATTCTGCTTATGAAGCAATACTTAGAGCGTACTATCCGAATAATATAGTTTGAATCAGGCTTTGAATTTCAGGAGAATCCAGCCTTGTTTCAGGATTCTCATGCCGGGTGAGCTGTTCGAGCACCTGGTTAATTTGCTTTCCCTTATCAAGCGCCTCCACATAAGGAATATCAGAGAATGAAACCATCTGGTAAGGAGAAATATACCGATCGGGAAAGTCAGCCATAATCATCTTCTCAATTTTTTTCTTCCTCAGGAAATGAGGATCGGCCACAAGGTCGCGCATCTCAATAAAATTATTGAGAGCAAGATCGCAGATTGCATCCGTATTATCTTTTCTTGAGTGCTGAAAGGAACTGAAAATTTTTCCCCACTCATCACCATTTTCGTTAAGCAATTCATCGAGCACTGTACAATCCTCAAATCCGGCATTCATTCCCTGACCGAAAAACGGCACAATGGCATGAGCAGCATCACCGATTAAACAAGCACTATCACCCAGGCTCCACGGGTAACATTTGATGTAGATTAATGACGAAGCTGGGTTCCGGAAAAAATCATCTTTATATGACGGCATCAGGGCAATGACATCCGGAAAAAATTTTGCGAAAAATTGCTCCACATCATTTTCATTTTTTAATGAAGAAAACGATGGCTCCCCTTCAAACGGAAAGAACAGCGTACAGGTAAAACTTCCATCCTGGTTTGGAAGAGCGATGAGCATGAAACTATGGCGGGGCCAGATATGAAGGAAATTTTTTTCTAATTGCCATTCACCGTTTTCCCCGGCGGGAATGGTGAGTTCTTTATAGCCGTGCTCAATAAATTTTTGTGAATAATCGAAGCGGTCGAGAAACTGCATGCTGTAGCGCAATGATGAGAAGGCGCCATCAGCTCCAAAAAGCACCTCGTAGCTAACCGGAGAATTCTGCCGGGAATCCACTGGCCCGGAAGAGAACGAAAGGGTTTTGTTATTGAGATCAACGTGATTACAAAAGTGATTGAAATGAATTTTTACGCCGCTATTTTCTTCCACCAGCGACATCAGTTTTTTATTCAATTCGCCGCGGGAGACCGAGTAGATTGCCTGCCCTTCTTTTCCATAAGGCTGCTTGGAAACTGAGCCATCTTCATTATGTACATACCTTGCCTGCATGGGAATAGCAATCTTTCTGATTTCATCCTCAATACCGACACTTCTTAATCCTTTCCAGCCGCGATCGCTTAACGCAAGGTTGATGGAACGGCCTGCAGTAATTTTTTCGTTGCGCATATCACCTCTGCGCTCATAGATGTTAATGTTGTATCCCCGCTTGTTGAGGTAAATGGCCAGTAATGAACCAACCAGGCCTGCACCGAGTATGGTGATATTTTTATTCATGCGCTGTTCAAAAGTTGTCCCAAATGAAAAACTTCCTCAAACGAATTATAGAGCGGAACGGGTGCCATCCGGATCACGTTGGGTTCACGCCAGTCGCATACCACCCGTGCTGCGGTTAAGCTTTTAAAAATTTTCTTTCCATAGGTATCAGCCATCAGCGAAAGCTGGCAGCCGCGCTCTGAAGAATTTTTTGGGGTGATGATCTTCAAAGGCCTGTCCGGATTATTTTGATTGTATTCTTCAATGATGAATTCCAGAAAACCGGTGAGCAGCTCACTTTTACTGCGAAGGTTTTCCATTCCTGCTTCCTCAAAAATTTCCAGTGATGCACGATGGATTGCCATAGGGAAGACGGGTGCATTACTTACCTGCCAGCCCGCCGCACCGGGTTGTGGAATAAATCCTTTCCGCATTTCAAAACGGGTTGTCTCATCATTGCCCCACCAGCCTGCAAACCGGGGAAGGGTAAAATCATTTGCATGTTTTTCATGAACAAAAATTCCTCCCACCCCGCCGGGGCCGCTATTGAGATATTTGTAGCTGCACCAGCAGGCAAAATCAACATTCCAGCCATGCATGTCCATCACGGCATTACCAGCAGCATGTGCGAGATCAAAACCGACATACGCTCCTGCATGGTGTCCCGCTTCTGTGATGGCCTTCATGTCAAATAATTGACCGGTCAGGTAATTAACTCCGCCGAACATGACCGTAGCAAGCTCATTTTTATTTTCTGAAATCACTTTAAGGATGTCTTCAGTCCGGATTGTTAATTCACCGTTACGCGGCTTTATTTCTATAATTGCCTCATTGGGATGAAAACCGTGATGCCGAACCCGGGTCTCAATGGCATATTGATCGGATGGAAATGCATTTGACTCCATCATGATCTTGAAGCGCTTCGGGGTAGGCCTGTAAAATGAAACCAGGAGCAGGTGAAGATTTATGGTGAGGGAATTCATCGCTGTTACTTCCTCTTTTTTTGCACCGATTATTTTTGCCAGCGCTTCCCGGTGGAAGTGATGGTAATAGAACCATGGATTTTTTGCCTTAAAGTGCGCCTCCACTCCCTCATTTTCCCAGTCATTAAATTCCTGGGCTACAAGTTCCCGTGCTTTTTTTGGAAGCAAGCCCAGCGAGTTGCCCGCGAAGTAGATAACTTCTGCACCATGGATTACAGGAATATGAAAGTGGCTACGAAATTTTTTTAGCGGATCATCTGCATCAAGAGATTGTGCGAGGGACTGTGAATTTTCGAAGTGCATGTTTGCAGCAACAACATTTTCTGCAAACATAAGTCTCCGTATTTGCAGCAATCATTTTTTCCTGTAATAGGGTTTTCTTAATTGCAGTAGGAGCAATTAAAAAATGATTTTAGCTTTCAGCGTTTACTGTTGGTTTTTTCGGCGGCTCCATTACGCTCCCGCATTTTTTACACGTGCGTAAATCATTTGAGGCATAAAACTGATCCATGACCACGGGCAAATCTTTTACAATATCATTCACCGGAACTTTTGTTTCATGAAGCAGATTGCCGCAATTTTCACAATACCATTGAAACCCATCCTGCCTGCCGGGCCGGTAAACTTCCATTACAAGTCCAATGGTACCTTGTCCGCGCTGCGGTGAATGAGGAGTATTGGGTGGAAGAAGAAAAATATCACCTTCGTTGATCGGGATGTCAACGAATTTTCCATCGTCAATAATCTTCACCACGATATTCCCTTCGAGCTGATAATAAAATTCTTCAGTTTCATTATAGTGATAATCCTTCCGGGAATTTGGCCCGCCCACTACCATCACGATAAAGTTGTTATTTCCCTTATATACCTGCTGATTTCCTACCGGCGGCTTTAGCTTATCGCGGTTGTCATCAATCCATTTTTTGAAGGAGAAAGGCTGGGTGATCATAGTTGGTTCTGTTTTTTTAGAGAAGTAAATGTAAAAATTTCCTCAGCGCCGGAATAACAATTACATTGATGCTACAGGCTCTCGATATACAACCTGCAAGAGCGTTTGACCCACAGCCTTTAACGTATTTCTGTCAATGATGCTCATATCATCATTCTGGGTATGCCAGTGTTTTGCGAAACCGTTTTTGGTGGTGCGATCCATATTAATGATGTCAATCGTTGGAGTTCCATTGATCGAATTCACAAACGTATGATCATCAGTTATAGAAGGTCCTTTTTCATTCACGAAATAATTGGAGTTGCCCAATGCCCGTGCAATATCCCACACTTTTTGAACTACACTCGGCGCATAAAGCAATGAAACACCTTCCTGAGGAAAGGTTGCATTTTTTGCGCCGACCATGTCGAGTAGAATTCCGAAGTAGGCACGGTAGTCAGGAACGTGAGGCGTATTTGCCCACTGCTGTGTTCCAAGGCAGTAGCCATTCACTTCTTCATTTGTGGATTGGGGATCCCACACAGGCGGACCATAATCCTCTACATCCAGAAATACAATATCAATTCCTGCCTTTGCCGGTTGTGCTGAAAGCTGACGGGCAATTTCAAGCAACACTCCAACACCGCTTCCGCCATCATCAGCTCCGTCAAATGTTTTTTTTGGGTATAAAGAATCGCGGTCACTCCATGGCCGGGTATCCCAATGGGTACATAGAAGAATTCTTTTTTTCTGATCAGGGTTAAATGAAGCAATGATGTTGATACAAGGAACAATCCGATGATTCCACAATTCAACTTTTAAATCCTGAACATACATTGTAGTTGTAAGCTTTCTGACCTCTGCTGTAATCCAGTCAGCGCATTTTGTTTGAGCAGGAGTTCCGGGAATCCGGGGGCCAAATGAAACCTGCTTTGCAATAAACAGGTAGGCCGAGTCAGCATTGAAGTCAGGCACATTCGCCTGAGAAATCCGGATGGCGGATTGGGTATTTGTCATCACGGAATCTTCATTATTATTTTCAGCCTCATTTTTCGGTTTACACTGGATGTTGAAAAGAGAAATTCCGCCAAGTATAATCAAACCAGCCACCGAAATTGAAATTAACCTTATTTTCATCTCACCTTTTATAAATTGTTGTTTGTGCATTCCTATTTAAAAACTACAACAGTAATCTTAGTACCTCACCCATTTAATCATTTCCTTCAGTGAGCTCTTTTTGCCATACATCAGGATTCCGGTCCGGTAAATTTTTCCTGCTACCCCCACCATAAAAATAAACCCGAGAATCAAAAACACCATGGAGAGCAGAACCTGCCACATGGGTGGATTGTATGCAAGGCGGGTGGTCATTACGATCGGTGAAGAGAAGGGAAAAAGAGAGGAGAAAACTGACAGGCGGCTATTGGGTGCGTTCATCGCATTAATGGCAAGGAAGAAGGAAATGATGATTGGAGTAGTAGCAATAAAGGTGAGCGACTGGTCGCCCTCATCCCCTGAAGCAGCTCCAAGTGCAGCAAACACAGATGCATAAAGAAGATACCCGCCAAGGAAAAAAAATATGGTTCCAAAAATGATCAAGGCGAGGGGGAGCGTATTAAGTGATTCGTTTAAGATGCTCACAGCGTTGATCAGTCCGGGTGAAGGCGAATTCATGCCGCCGGGGTTTTGTACCTGCTGCATCGCAGAAGTGTCACCCACTATCCCATGCAACACGCTGACCGTTATAAAACCCATCAGGATCCATACGGCGAATTGGGTGAGTCCAAGAAGAGCGATACCTATGATTTTTCCAAGCATCAGTTCAAAGGGCTTCACCGAAGACACAATGACTTCGGCAATGCGGCTGGATTTTTCCTCAATTACTCCCCGCATTACCTGGGTACCGTAAATGATGAGTAAAAAGTATAGCAGAAATCCGCTGATGTAACCCACAGCAGCAGCAGCTCCGGTGTTACCTTTTTTCTCACCGATAACCGTGTTAAGCCTGACCGGTTCACTGAGCTGTTCAATAATCTCCGGCGTTACACTCACTTTCTCCAACCGCAGGCGGGTTACCACTTTAGTCAGCTGGTCAGTGATCACGCTTTCCGTTCCAAGACCTAACTGATCATTTGAAAAATATTCTATACCACCGGGATGATCCGCCTGAAAGGAACCGGGAATAAAAAGCACACCGGTAAAACCTTTATCAGCATATCGCTTCTTCATCGAATCATAATCTGAATTGTAGAAGCCGAAGATGAGCCTTTCGCTGCTCTCTAATTTTCCTTCAAACATTTTCGACTGATCAATTACCGCCACTTTATCCACATCACCCCCGTATTTAAAAATGAGCACGGGTACAAAAGTGAAACCAGCAAGTATCAGCGGCATCAGGAAAGTTACAATGAGAAATACCCGGCTTCGCACCCTGGTAGTGTACTCACGGCGGATGATGATGGGAATTTTGCTCATGATTTTTGTTCTTCAACCTGACCGATAAAAATTTCATTAAGTGTTGGCAGTATCTCGTTAAATGAAATCACCTGAACCTCGTGATTGATCAACTCACGCAACAGGTCATTTCCTGTTGACAGCCCATCAACCTTCATGACCAGCACATGATCCACTTGCCTGATAAGTGGAAAATGCTCCGGTAACCGGGGCAGCGTGCCTGCATAGTGAACTCTGTATTCATGCTTTTTGAATTGCTGCTTGATGTCAGCCACTCTGCCATTCAGCACCACATGTCCCTTGTTGATGAGAATGATACTCTCACAAATTTCTTCTACCTGCTCCATGCGGTGTGTTGAGAAAATAATGGTGGCGCCTTTTTCTCTCAGCTCCTGGATCACTTCTTCTATCAAACGTGAGTTCACAGGATCCAGTCCGGAGAAGGGCTCATCAAGAATAATGAGTTTCGGCTCGTGCAAAATGGTTGCAATGAACTGCACCTTCTGGCTCATTCCCTTGGACAGCTCCTGGATCTTTTTGTTCCACCAGTCCCTGATCCCGAATTTTTCCATCCATTCAAACACCTTCTTTTTCGCATCACGTTGAGTTAAGCCTTTAAGCTGTGCCAGATAAACAAGCTGCTCCCACACCTTCATCTTCTTGTACAATCCCCGCTCTTCGGGCATGTAACCCATCTCCTCAACATGATTTTCCCGAAGCCTGTGACCATTGAAAATGACCTCGCCGCTGTCCGGTTTTAAAATGGTGGTGATGATCCTGATGGCAGTTGTTTTACCTGCTCCATTTGGCCCAAGCATCCCGAAAACACTTTGCTGCTCCACATCGAAGCTCACGCCATCAAGTGCATGGGTAGCTGCAAAGTTTTTATGGATGTTTTGGAGTGAAAGGAAGGGCATGCTTGAGAATAACTGTAAAGATAGAAAAGGAAAGAGTGAAAATTAATTTCAACATCCAATGCATTGGTAGGTGCAAAGTTTTTATAAATGTTTTGGAATGAAAGAAAGAACATGACTTAAAGAAAGTTGGAGAAAATGTAAGCAAGTTGTGCCACCACTTAAAAGCAAGTCTGGTGTCAAATGCGGCTTGAAATATTTTTTTACTTCACAGAGCAAGAAATATTATTCAATAATAGTTGCAAGTATGAAAGCGATTGCTTAGCATTACGCCTCAATTGAAATCATGATTTCGCTTCTCAGTTACCCCCCCCCCCGAGTTTTCTGCAAGCTGCAATGGCAATCGTTGTGTTGTAAATTCTCTTACCACTTTTTCTCTAAAGGAGTCCTTTCTGACAATCAGCAAGAGCGAAGTAAATTTTTCTCGAAGTGGTTTGGCTTTACATGCAGATCACTTTTTATTTTTTCAATTCCACTCTTCATACCAAGGCAAAGGACTGTCGCTATTTTCAAAAGCACTTCTGGAAATAACCAAGAGTGCTTTGGGTTTATATCTACAATACAATTTCAATTTGCCGAAGCATGCAATTCGCACTATTTATTCATTTAACAATCTAAATCAATCCATATGAAAAAATTAATCTTTATTACATCAATCTTTGCGTTGCTTTTCGCAAAAAACTCTGTTGCCTCCTTAACTTTTGATGGGCAGAATGTTACTACGAATTTATCTCGGGGCTATACTTTCACGAGTGGTTCGGGAACATGGAACACTGCGGGTGGCAACTACACTGTTACTCTTACGCCCAACACCCAGCCCTCTTGTTCTACCTGCACCATTTCCGGTTTTAGTGTATTTATAGATGGTGTATTATTTTTTAATGGTTCCCAAGTTAATGCAGCTTCAGGTAATCACACTTTTCTCGTAACTCTGCAAGCGGGGAGTCAAGCAACATGCAATGCCACCCAAACGTATACTGTTGAAATTAAAAATTATCTCTCGCAGATAGTTGATCAGGGATCAGGAACAGTTAAAGTTGTAGGGACCACGCTAAGCGCATCTGATATTTGTGGGTTAAATACCAATGCGACGTTTACAGTCAATCCCTCGGGTAGTATGAGTACCCCGAGTTATAGCTGGCAAATACTTTGTTCGGGTTGGAAAATAAATGGAACCAGTACTCCTGCAACTGTTTACACCTCGGGCACATCAGCCACCATCACTTCGCCTGGCAGTGCAGGAAGCTGTACCTTAACGGTAGGCGGCAGTGGCTTTTGCAGCAATATATCACAAACAATTAATGTTAGTAACGGAATGCCGGGGACACCTACTTCCAAACCATGAAAACCTTATTGCTTTTTACTTCACTTACTATTTTTTCTATTGCTGCCTCTGCACAATTCACTGGCGCAGGCATTTCTGCCCGCGCAGGATTAAGTTATATTTCGTTAAAATTACCCACCATAATAAACACAGTAACCCAAAGTGATCCCTTATTCTGTTTTCAATCCGGTGTTTTTACTGAATATAAATTGAACAATCGTATTCACCTTTTGGCGGAGTTGAATTTTCTTCTTCAGCAAGGAAAGATAACTGAAAATAGCGTTAATTGCGTACTTGACACCGGTAGCAGCCATTGTGTTGATATACTAAGGACCCGGCTCGACTATTTAAGCTTGCCTATATGGTTTGGCTACAACATTCATCATTTCACCGTCAAGGGAGGAATACAGGCAGGATATGTTGTGCGCCGGCATCTCTTTGAGAATGGAACTGCTTATGGCACTGATACAACATTTTCTTTCTCCAACACTTTTACAAATAAAATTGTAAAAAACTTTGACTTCGGTATTTGCATTGGAGCGCAGGAGGATATTTCGAACCGTTTTTTTTTAAGCATGAGTGCTTATCAATCGCTTACCAACATCATATATGATAATAGTTTTGGTGGTATACGCAAAAACTC
>JBDSEA010000088.1:0-6464 GCA_039920305.1 Chitinophagales bacterium | reverse complement strand
GGTATTCAAGACGTAAACCCATATCAGCAAGGAGCTGCTTTCACTTGCAGATGCAGCAACACAAATTCCTCAGTTCGGACCAAGCACTCGTTCAATATCAGTGTGGCTGCAGGAATAGTATTGTGGCATTTACATTCGAAGATGGTTGTGTAAAGAGCTTTGAGTTACTTCGAAGTGTCAATTTAGTTTTATGAGCTTCTGGGAATACGTTCCGTATTCACACTGCACCTTCATCAGATAAATGCCGCCACTCAAAGCAGCAAGATGAATATTTAATTGCTGCACTCCCTGATTAAGAGAAAAACTTTGATCATAAACCAAGGTTCCTTCCGTATCAAATAGGGTAACATGCAAATTGTCACTCTCGCTCAAATCAAGATTGATCAAAGCATCAGAAAGAACAGGATTAGGAATCACGCCGAGAACACGCATCATATTTTCACCTGTGGCAGTACAGAGAATAATATTTGAATAAGTGAATTTACCGTCTTCATCTGTTTGCAGCAGGCGATAGTAGTTCTCGCCTGTGAAAGGATGATCATCTTCCACTATGTAATTCAATTGAGAAGAGCTGTTGCCTGCACCTTTGATCACAACAAGCGTTTCAAAATGACTCCCATCCAATGATTTTTCTAAAGTGAAATAATCGTTGCTGAACTCTGATTCTGTAGTCCAGTTAATTTGAATAACGCTGCCTTTTTGTACGGCGCTGAAACTGGTGAGTTCAATAGGCAAGAGCGTACAATCGGGCGTGTACTCCCAGAAATCACTAAACTCACTGAAGATGTTTGTCCCTGTTCCTACATAGCCCTTGGTGCCGTCAGAGAATGCAACAGCATTCTCTCTTGCTGAGCCTGGCAGACTTGTTTTCTGAGTCCAGGTGTTTACAATAGGATCATATTCCCATATATCATTTTTGTCTACGCTGCTGCCCACGCCGGTAGTCAGGAATCCTTTACCGCAAGCCGCAAAACCAACTGCATCACTCCTTGCGCCTCCGCCGAATACTGCTTTTTGCGCCCAGGTGTTTGCAGAAGGATCATATTCCCAGAAATCGCTGAGGGCATTACTGGTTCCGAATCCGGTGCCTAAATATCCCTTCCCATTCACTGAGAAGCCAGCCGCGCTGCTGCGTGCGCTTCCGCCGAAATCTGCTTTCTGTGTCCATGTATTTGTGGTGGGATCGTATTGCCAGAAATCCTGCATCGCAAAGTTTTTGTTACCTGTTCCGAGGTATCCATATCCGTTTAATTCAAATGCCACTGCATAATGCCTTCCAATAGTTCCTGCATCACTCTTCTGTGTCCAGCTGTTGCCTGAGGGATCATATTGCCATAGATCATTTTGATAACCGTTATCATAACCGGTGGAAATGTATCCATAATCTCCTATGGCAAAACCAACACTTCCCGATCGCCCCTGTGAAACTGCCAGATCTGCTTTCTGCGTCCACGCATTGGTTGTGGGATCCCATTGCCAAAAATCTTGTTTACGAATGGAGAAGGTACCGCCGGTGCCGATGTAACCTTTCCCATTAAGAAAAAAGCCTGTAGCAGCGTGCCGTGCTGTTCCGGAGAAGTTTGCTTTTTGAGTCCAGGTATCTGCTTGCGTGCTGAGCGTGCAAAGAATACAGAGCACGGTACAAAGTTTATTCATGCATTTCACTTTTGAATTCAATGAGTAAATGAACTTGTTTTACTGCAAAAATTCCTCCCATTCAATGATGTAAAATTGGATGGAGACTGAAGTAGGAAAAAAGGAATCTCACTGGGCAGGAAAACCACATTCCTAAAGAAGTGAAGCATTGACTTAAGAAGGGGATTGAGATTTATTTCCCCGGTTCACATTGCTTTTACCCCCTTGCTTAAAATATCAATTGCTTTTTCAGCTTCTCTCAAATCCATCCACCCGAACCCCATCCGCGTGGCGTTGAGTTTTTTTGTTTCATCGGTATTATGAATTAAACCATTGGATAGAATGATATTTTCTTTACGAAGTCTCTCAGATAAATCGGGAAGCGAGATCTTTTGGTCAAACTTTGCCCATATGGCAAGTCCGCCTTCTGGAGTTTTAAACTCCATGGCGCCGGATAATTTTTCTTTCAGCATTCCGCATACAAAATCACGTCGCCGGCGATATTCCTTCAATGCTTTTTTCATGTGCCGCCTTATTTCGCCGAGGGAAAAAAGCTGAGCCACCGCCTGCTCTAACACATGATCCCCCTGGATATCGATGATCTGCCTAAGCTTGCAGAGTTCTTCAATAAGATTCATAGGAGCAGCCACGTACCCAATGCGAAGAGCGGGTGCAACCGTTTTACTCAGTGTGCCGATGTATGCAACCATCCCATGTTTGTCAGCACTTGCCAAAGGAAGAATGGGGCTGCTTTGATAGTGAAAATCATAGTCGTAATCATCTTCGAGAATGATGAAGCCATACTTCTCTGCTAACGATAATAATTGCATTCTTCGCGCGGCACTTAGCGTAACGGTAGTGGGGTAGTGATGATGCGATGTTACAAATACCGCCCGTATTTTTTTCTTACTGCAAATCCGCGATATCTCTTCAACATCAATTCCCGAATCATCCACTGTAATGCGGATGAGGTTTGCACCTGTATACAAAAAGGCTCTGTCAGTGTAGTAGTAATTTGTTTCACCAACTATCACTGCGTCACCTTTTGAAATCAGAAGTTGTGATAGCATGAAAATTCCCATCTGGCTTCCACGCGTAATAAAAATATTATCAGGAGTAGTCTGCATGCCGCGGGAAGAATTCAATTCATCCGATAAAACTTTACGCAACTCATAGTTGCCAATCGTTTCTGTATAGGACAAATGATGCATTCCGGATTTTCTGGTGATCGCACTGCGGTAGGCTCTTGCCAATTGTTTCTTAGGTGCTAAGCGTCCGTCAGGTCCGTCGTGAAAGCCCAGAAGGTTGCGCAACGGTTTTACAGGGGTCTTGATGAATGAGTTAATCAGAAATGAATAACCTGTGGATTCATTGTTGCTTGAAATTTTTTCAATCACCGCCAATCTTCTCGGATGGATTTCAGGAAGGTGCTCACTGATGAAGGTTCCTTTAGAGGGAACAGAATTGATCCAGCCCTGCGCTTCAAGCTCTGTATAGGCGTTTACCAGCGTCTGGCGATGAACTTTAAGAAGTTGTGAAAGCTCCCTTGTGCCGGGCATTTTCATTCCCGGTTTTATTACGCCCTCCTTTATCTCCATGATAATGCTGTTCGCTATCTGAAGATACACGGGCTGCGACGATGATTTCTTCACTTGAATAATGGATTTC
The DNA here is from genome assembly GCA_039920305.1 of Chitinophagales bacterium. Classification (GTDB taxonomy): domain Bacteria; phylum Bacteroidota; class Bacteroidia; order Chitinophagales; family UBA10324; genus DASRAJ01. Next base: position 3,161 of record JBDSEA010000088.1, on the reverse strand, counting down.
CATGGCAACATAACCGGACTATTTGAAATGTACAAAACGGACTACAAAGATAGTCCAAGCCATTCATACTTTTGTTCCGTCAAATAAAATTTTCACCAAAAAATAACCGAAATGAAAACAAAAATCCTTATCCTCATCTTTGCCAAAGCGATCATGACCATCTCCAATCCGACGAATGCACAACAGATCAGTAACAACCCTCTTTCGGCTATGAAAGACAGTTTCCCTGAATTCGTTAGCAGATCAGATGATGAAATTATTTTGGATACATCAATTGAATGCCCGGTCCTCAATTATGAATCACGGAAGCATGATTATATTTCTTGCGATGCTCTTGGAACTATTTATAAGATGACGCAACAAGTGAGAGCCAATCTTGAATCAGAAAGAGTTAGGATTGCGAACGCTGATAAGCGGGACCGGCAGGTACAAAAGAAAACCGGCAGCGCAATCAAAAAACAGAAAGCTTAACCCGTAATACAACCATTTGCCACAATGAATTTCGAGATCAGTAGAGCAACAGAGATATTGGAGCATACACCTAACGTAATTGAATCATTATTCAATGAGCTTTCAGGGGAATGGACTTCATCAAGAGAAGGCAATGGAACGTGGTCGTCCTATGATGGGGAAGGACATTTAATTTACGGAGAAAAAACGGATTGGATCCCACGGGTAAAAATTATTCTCTCTTCGCAGGATGACAAGCTGTTTACTCCATTCGATATGTCAGCTCATTTTGCAGAGAGTAAAAACAAATAACTTCGACAATTGCTGGATGAATTCAAGAGGCAACGTGCAGAGAATGTTTCGTTCCTGCGAAGAATAAATTTGAGCGAAAGTGATTTGCAGAAGACAGGTATTCATCCCGAATTTGGAACGGTGAAATTGAAGCAACATCTTTCTGCGTGGGGTAGTTCATGACCTCGCTCACATTACACAGATTTCACGCGTAATGACGAAGCAATACAAGGATGAAGTGGGACCATTGATCGGGTATCTTTCGATTTTAAAAAAGTAAGAAGGTCACTAATTCACGAGCTGAATTTTCTTCCCTTTGCAGGGTTGGAACATCATCCTACAAATCATAACAAGTAATAAAATGGACATGAATCAATACCTCATCGAAACGTTTCAATGGAATGATGGTGCAAACAGAAAAGTGCTTGAGAAAATCAGACAATTACCCGACAAAAATGAGAGCATAAAGTTTTTCAGTCACCTCATCAACTCGATGAACAAATGGATGGCGAGATTGAAGAGCGATGCCAATTTGCAGCAAATGGATTGGTGGATACCAGCTTATCCGCTGGATGAACTGGAACCCAGATGGAATGAATGTTTGCTGAACTGGATTTCATTTCTGGAAAGCAAAACGGAGGAGGAACTTCTTGAACCCGCCAGGTTCACAGGTTTGGATGGTGGACAGTGGGAGGCGAAACCAAAAGACATAGCCTTACAATTAAATTATCATTCCATCCACCATCGTGCTCAAATTCAAACGATGATCCGTCAGCAGGGATTGCAGCCCGACTTCGTGGATTATATAGGGACAGTGTATAGGAAAATAAGCTGAACGGAAAAACTAAAGTGGTAATTTTTACTTTCAAACCAACAGCATTCTCATCGGGTACAGCTCACGTGTAAAAGGATTTAATACCAACCCGAGGCTTTCAATAGTAGTGGCACCAAGAAGTGGCGAATCACCTTCTTCTCCAAAAATTACCGGAGTACCACCACGCTCACCATTATATTCAAAGTGAGCTTCTCCTACTTGCCGGTCAACATGGGTCCCATCCGCTAACGTAAACGTAACGGTCTTGAAGGATTTGATACCCAGCTTATTCAGACCGGGAGTTGGAACCAAACTGTAAACAGCACCTGAATCAATCATGAACTCCACTTCTGCTTGCGCCTCCGCATCAAAACTTTTCTTAACGATCAGTTTTTTTGAGTGATTCCCATAGCTAATTCATTTAAGCAAAGCTATCGCTTTCATTTTTGCGAATGAATCAAAGTTTAAAACTCATCCCTGCTAAAAAATGTCTTCCTTCATAGTATCTCGCAGGATTATCAGGAGGCAGATTATTTGATCTCGGATCCCGCGGATCGATATAGCGCGGATCACGCCACTCAGCAGGCACATCATCACCGTATTCGAATGCGCGGCCGGTAACGGGATTTACAATCGCTGAGTTTTTTGCATCTGTAACATTGGTGATCTCAAGTGTAAAAGCCACCTGCAACTTTCCAGCATTAAACCACTTTTTGAAATTCAGGTTTATCCAGAGGGAAATGTCTGAGAGGTTGCTATATAGATGTTCCGGATTTGGATCTATCTCCCAGACAGGCCTGCCGCTGAATGCTTCATTCCCGGTAAATAAATAGGGTGTGTACCTTCTTCCCGTACGAAATATTGCTTCAGTATAAAGAATGAATTTATTGACCCATTTTTTATGAAACATACCTGAAGGCTTATTCACGGTGATCAGCACATATCCCTTTGAATCAACAGGGGAATCCCAGGCAAGCGGTGTTTCAGTGGTAGTAGCAGAGTTTCCGGTAGCAAGAATTTCCTGCAATGATTGCGAGGCAGAAGAGCTCTGACCTGTAGCAACAGAGTAAGAGAATGACATGCTTGATTCAAACCATTTGCCGATGCGCCTGATGTAGGTTGCTTCCAGTCCCCGGATGCGGGCATAGTCACTGTTGATGCGAATGGTGCGGCTCACCTCCCTTCCTGTTACATCTTTCAAAAGAATCGTACCGGAAGTAATAAAGTCATACTCATCTTTCCAGTAAGCTGAAATATTGAGCGCATCATTTGATCCCAACTGTGATTTCAATCCGATCTCATATGCTATATCCACTTCAGGGTTCAGGTCGGGATTACCGATGAATCCCAGAGTTGAGCGATCCGCATAAAACGGGTCAAGCCCGGTGTAGAGATAGGAAGGATGAGGGTACACCGTACTTACCCCGTAATTGAAAAACATCACCTGGTTTTCTCTGATCGGGAAGGATGCGGCGAGTTTTGGAAGAAGGCGGAGCTTTGCTCTCCTGCCTAACAAATTAACCGAGTGGCTCAGGTAGCTTTCTCTTATCTCACCGGCAATGAGGGCATCAGGATTTGCAACTGCATCATCTGCATATTTTCCGGG
>JBDSEA010000087.1:0-16790 GCA_039920305.1 Chitinophagales bacterium | reverse complement strand
CGCGTGGTTAGCCCGGTATTGTCATCGCTTTGCGGTTGCTGCGGAGTTTTTATTGCCATAGACTATTGTATATTAAGGATACAAAATCCAAATGACGATTCAAAAAAAAACGAAAATTGTAATGGATGAAATTATACAGAGAGAAGATTTGCACCAGCGCGACACCAAATTAATTTTGATCCCTTTTTTACCGGAACTAACCGGAATTAATCCGTAATGCGCACTACCCGGATTCCCCGGCAGCTCCCGTTAAATTGAAGCATTACTAAAGCAATATCCTCTCTCCTTTTATTCGCCTGAACATCCAGCTTTTTGATAACGGGATTTCAAACCGATCATCAAAATCCTTCTTAGAGTTTACCAGCGTATCGAACACAATAGTTTCAGGATTAATAATTCCTTCATCAAATAACTTTGGGATTTCATTTAAGTTACCGGTGAGAATTTGTTCCTTCTCCCGCCGGGCAAAAATCATCCGGTTGAAAAGCTCCACACCATATTTTATTTCAATCTGCTGAATAAAATGGACAGACTTATCAATGGAGCAGCCGCTGGCACCCGCTGCAGTTTGATCAACCATTAACCGGATGAAGCGGTGGTGCAGCACATCACCCCGGGAACGGAGCTGGGAGCCGTGTGCAGTCCATTCATTGCAAAAATTGATCAGAGATATATTAATTTCATTCACCTCTGCATCAGTGAGCCTTCGGTTACTGAGATAGAGCCACAATCTGGATTGCGGGTGAAAGTCTGGGTTCATCATTATGTGATAAAATGAAGCAATTTACAAATTCCTTTGCACGAAAAAAATTTTGTCACGTCTATTTCCATTTAAGGTTAATTATCTTTTGAAGCTCCTCCACATCCGCCTGATCTTTCAGCCTTCCGGTAAGCAATTTATTAATAACCAAATCGCGCCACTCAATAAAGTCCACAACCAATCCATTTGCGAATTCAAAGGATATCTTGTGTTTTTCAGCATCCTCGTATTTCACTCCTGTGATGGAATTAAAAATTTCCACACATCTTGGTTTCTCACCCACACTAAAAATAAAAGACTTATTAAAATCCAGCGACATGAGCTGCTTTAATCCTTTTTCAGCAAAACCCATATAGCGTAATGCATCATTAATTTTATTTTGATTTTCCACCGATGACTTTGCCCAAACATCAAGATCGCTGGTAGAGCGATTGTAGCCATGAAAATTCAATGCATAAGCTCCAACCAGCATATAGTCAACATTGAATTTTTTGAAGGCACGAAGCAGCTCTTCAAACTCTTCCGTAAAAGTCATTTGAATACACCTTTTTCAATGGTGATGATTCGCTTTAGCAACGGAAATTTTTTATCAGGTAAGAGATATGGACTCATGAACATTTTCTGCATCACAACAAGGTTTTGCATCCGTTGCTCCGGAGTCATATCCGCCATTGATTGGTGTTGATGATCTTCCGCCTCTTCAAATGAACTGAAGAAAGTAATCCGTTTCGAAGCAGCGAATGTTACTTCAGGAAAGCAGAGAAAATTATCCCCGCCCTCCTTCTTTTTTTCTTCCATGAGGTAAAATTATGGAAACAAAAAAATGAGCATGAAGTCATTACTAAATTCCTGTGCCGTTTGAAACTTCATGCTCACTTTTCACCTGCTATTTCTTCGGCTCAAGCAACTTGAAGAACTGATCGAGCTGCGGAAGAATAATGATGCTGGTACGCCTGTTTGATTGCCGGCCTGCATCAGAGTCATTCGATCCAAGAGGATGGTATTCACTTCTGCCGGCCGCAATAATTCGCGATGGATCAACATTATAATCTTTCTGCAAACTACGCGCTACAGAGGAAGCACGCAAGACGCTAAGATCCCAGTTATCTTTTATGAAAGAAGTTTTAATTGGTTTATTATCAGTATTTCCTTCAATCATGAACTGGACCGCTGGCTGGGCATTGAGCACCTGTGCGACTTTACCAAGAACAACTTTAGCCTGGGGGGTAATATCATACTGTCCCGTCTTGAAAAGCATTTTATCCGAAATGGAAATCAGCACCGCACTTCCTTCAACCTTGATCTGAACATCCTGATCATTCACATCCTGAAGAGCTCCCTTTAGATTCATTACCAGTGCCATGTTCAGTGAGTCTTTCTTCGCCATTTGTACCTGCAGACTTTGAATGTACATATCCTTAAGTCCTAGGTTATCAATTGACTTTTTAATGCTTTCAGCCTGCTGAGCGGTTACAACTGATAAATCGGTTAGTTGATTCAGCATGGTTGTGCTGTTCTTTTTCAATTCTTCAGTCTGTTCCTCGAGCTCTGCTTTTTTCTTAAGATTAGCTTCACTTTCAGTAAGGCAGGTTCTTAGCTGATCTTCGATCTTATTATAATCCGCTTTGAGCGAATCATATTTTGCTACCTGGGTTTTGAACTTTTTGCTGCTCACGCAGGAAGCGAGAGACAGAATAATAAATCCAAAAAGAATTAAGTGTCTGAGTTGCATAAGGTTTAGATTTTAGTTCGGCAAAAATACCACTGTAAAGACTTTGTTACCAGAAGATTTAAATTAAAAATATACATGGAATTGATATTCACAAAAAAAAAGGACCGCCCGTCTATATAGCTTCTGAGACCAGCTCTGCAAGATCTTTCAGTTTGGGTGCTACTTCACCCGCTCTCTGCTTCAAGCCATCATCCAGCATCGTCATGCAGAAAGGACATGCTGAAGCAACCGTAGCAGCGCCTGTGGAAATAATTTCTTCGGCACGCTCGGTATTCACCCGCTTGTTTCCCGGCTCTTCTTCCTTAAACATTTGTGCGCCACCTGCACCACAGCATAAACCATTGGAGCGGCATCGCTTCATTTCTTTCAACTCGACTTTTAATGCTTCAAGAATTGCCCGCGGGGCCTCATACACACCATTGCCTCTGCCGATGTAACAGGAATCATGGTAGGTGACCGTTGTTCCCTTTAAAGGATGCTCCTCTTTTACTTTAATTTTTTGTTCGAGCAGAAGCTGCTGCAATAGCTGTGTATGATGTATCACCTCGTAATTGCCCCCAAGCTCCGGGTATTCATTTTTAAGGGTGTTGAAGCAATGCGGGCATGCTGTCACAATTTTCTTAACGCCATAACTATTCAGTGTGCTGATATTAGTAAATGCCTGCATCTGGAAAAGAAATTCATTACCTGCCCGCTTTGCAGGATCGCCATTGCAGCTTTCTTCAGTTCCCAGAACGGCGAATGAAACATTTGCCTGCTTCAGAATTTTCGCAAATGAGCGGGTGATGTTTTTGTTTCGGTCATCGAAAGACCCGCTGCAACCCACCCAGAATAAAATATCCGGACTTTCTCCTTTTGAAGCGTAGTCAGCCATGGCAGGAATCTCCATGCCTTCTGCCCAGTTAAGACGATCATGCTGCGGAAATTGCCAGGGAGCACCATTGTTCTCGATGTTGGTACTCATCTGTGCCAGCTCTGGCGGAACTTTAGAATCTTCCATGACCATTGCTCTCCGCAGATCAACAATGATGGATAGGGGAGAAATGTTTACAGGGCATTCCTGCACGCACGCATTACACGTTGTGCACGCCCATAATTCTTCTTCAGTTATATGGTCGTACAATAATGTTTTGTCATCACGATAATCTTTTCCATACAGGTCAATATTTTTTCCGGCATCCTCCATGCGATCACGTGTTTTCATCATAATCAGGCGGGGGGAAAGCTTTTTCCCCGTTAATGTGGCAGGACAAGCGGCCGAGCATCGTCCGCATTCAGTGCAGGAATAAGCATCCATCAGTTGCTTCCATGACAAATCAAAAACATCCTTTGCACCGAATTTAGATTCGGCATTTTCAGATAGTGCTGATCCATTCGGATCGAGCATCAGCTTTACTTCGCGTGTTACATTTTCAAGGTTGGTAAACTTTCCCTGCGGATTTAAATTGGAGAAGTAAACATTGGGGAATGAAATGATGATGTGAAAGTGCTTGGAGATCACGAGGTAATTGAGGAAGATCAGCACCCCGGTAATGTGGAGCCACCAGGCAATCCGCTCTGAGATGATTAACGATGAATCCGGAAGCCAGGAATAGAGCGGTGCAAAAAAAACAGAGCTGATCGGAAAAGCTCCTGCTCTGATATAATGTCCGCCCAGGCGGTGCTGCAGCAACAGGTCATTTGCATTCCAGGAAAGGAAAAAAAACATCAGTGCAATTTCAAAAAACAAAATCCATGTAGCATCTTTTCGTGGCCACCCATCCAGATCGCGGCTTGTAAACCTCGGAAGCTTCAGAACATATCTTCTGAATAAAAAAACAACTGCAGCCACGATGGTCCCGGCTGCAAGAATTTCATAAACAATGATGATGAAGCTGTATATACCTGCCGGAAGTATTTGAGCGAATATTCTATGCGTTCCGGAAATTCCATCAATAAGAATATCCAGAATTTCAGTATTGATGATGATGAATCCCGCATAGATGATGATGTGAAAAAATCCTGCGACCGGCTTTGTAAGCATTTTTGACTGACCGAGCGCAACCCTGAATAAAACACCGATGCGCCTCATGGTATCCGGCTTGCTGTCAGAACCTATTTCTCCAATCTGCTCATCTCTTCCAAGCCTGATATTTCGAATGATCTTCCTTACATTTTTAGTAAAGAAAAAAACCGCCGTTGCCAGCACCAATACAAATAGGATTTGTTCAATCATTGATTCTTACTACTTTTAAAACATTCCATTGCAACAGAAATCATGCGAAGCAAGTTAAAATTTTTACTTCTCCTGCTTTTAACAACGCAGCCAGCCTTTGCACAGCCTGCAAAATTAAATCCGTCGCTGCAGCGAGAAATTTTAAATGACCCTCAATCTGCACGGATGATTTCACTCCTGGTGAAAGGTGATGTTACCCTCATACAACAGCACTCGAAATTACTTGGGGGCATTTACAAATATGCGGTCGGCGATATTGCTTCCATTTCACTTCGCCTTGAACAGGTTACAACATTTGCAACCTTACAGGGAATTGACGGTGTAGAGGGATTGTATGGCACAGGAAAGCTTCTCGATGACCAGACGCTTATCAATGCTAATGTGAATCCGGTGCATCTGGGTTATGCACCGCTCACACAAGCATATGACGGAAAAGATGTGGTTATTGCTTTTCTCGACGATGGCATTGACTTCAATCATCCCGACTTTCAAAATGCAGATGGAAGCACCCGCATACTTTCCATCTGGGATCAGACAGCTATCAGCGGGGGCACCACTCCTCAACCCTACAACTATGGCCAGGAGTGGGATTCATCAGCAATCAACAGCGGGACCTGCAGCTATTATGAGACTTGGATCAACTATGGTCATGGATCTCATGTAGCAGGCATTGCCGCTGGAAATGGAATGGCTGTAAATAACTTTGAGGGTGTGGCCCCTAAATCAGATATCATCAGTGTAAACGTAGCATTGGATGAAAATTTTCTGAACAATGTAGTGGATGCTACTGAATACTCTTTCAACAAGGCAGCAGCATTTGGTAAGCCCTGTGTTATCAATGCGAGCATTGGTACCTACTATGGTTCACACGATGGGTATGATCTTGCTGCAGAGCTAATTGATGACCTGATTACACAGCAGAACGGCAGAAGCTTTGTATGTGCAGCTGGCAATGCCGGATCCATTCCATTTCATCTCGGCTATGAAACACAACCTGATTCCTCCTTTACATGGTTTTCTTTTACCAATGCGATTGGAAAAATATTTTATGAGTGGTGGATTGATAAGGATGATGCCCCTGATTTCCAGTTTGCATTTGGAGCCGATGATCCTTATTCATGGCAATGGCACGGAAGAACAAAATATTTCAATCTGGTTAATGATTTCAACTATGTAAACAATGCAGCAACTCTTACCGATACATTGCTTTATAATGGTGATCAGATTGGTATTGTTACCCTTTCGGCTTTCAGGTTCGACAGCACTTATGCATGCGATGTGTCTATCACGCAACTCAGCCCCCTTACTGACTGGTGGCGGTTCATAACAAATGGTTCAGGAAGATTTGATCTGTGGAGCGCATTTGGAGTTACCGGCACCTCTGAAATGATTACTGAGCCTTATCTTCCTGATGTATATACGTTCCCGGACATTGAGCGGTATATGAAGCCCGATGTTTCAGAAACCACCGTAAGCAGCTTTAGCTGTTCTGATAAAATAATAACAGTAGGAAATTATGTGAACCGCGATGAGTATATTGATTACAATAATATTCCTCAAACTTTTCTTGCAGTCCCAGGTAGCATTGCGTTCTCATCCAGCCTCGGGCCGACCCGTGACGGAAGAATTAAGCCGGAAATAACTGCCCCCGGGGATGTAACTCTTTCATGTGGCTTGCTTTACCTGATGGATGATTTCATTGTTTCGCAGCCCTACAAAGTTGCACCAGGTGGAATGCACTATAAAAACGGCGGCACTTCCATGGCATCACCTGTAGTAGCGGGAATAGTTGCATTGTTGCTGCAGAAAAACCCAAACGCAAGCTGGAAAGAAATCAAAGATGCTATACAACTGAGTGCCATAGCAGATGATTTCACAGGCACAGATTTACCGGACAATACCTGGGGGTATGGAAAAGTGAATGCATTTGATGCAATGCTGACCTCAGTTGTGTATGGTTGCACCAATCCATTTTCAATCAACTTCAATCCGCTTGCAACGGTTGATGATGAAAGCTGCGTGCCTGTTGTTTTTGGGTGTACCGATGTGAGCGCCCTGAACTATAATGCTTCTGCAAACATGAACGATGGATCATGCACATATAACGTAGGTATAAACGAACCGCTCACCGAAAATATATTCACCTGCTATCCTAATCCTGCAGCAGAGTTCACCACTTTCTTCTTTCAACCGGTTCAACTCCAAACGGTAAATCCATCCATTGTGGTAACGGACGTCCGGGGAAAAATGATTGATAAAATAAAAATCTCTGCCCGGCAAAATCATTCAGTCTATAACCACATGCTTCCTTCAGGTATTTATTTTTGCAGCCTTTTAACCGGCGATAGAAATGAAATCATTAAACTCGTTGTGCGCTAACAGGTAAAGGGTATTCAGTAAAAAAGAAGAAACTTTGCGGTAGCTATGATTTGGGAAGTCATCTCACAAGCATCATTTTGAATTACTAAATCCACATTGGAAGCTGTTCGGAAAGGAATAGAAACTTGAAAAATTAATGTTTCGGCAAATTCAAAATTCTCGCGCAAATGTCTCCTTGAAATTGTCGAAGGGCACCAATAAATTAATTTCGGATTCAATTCCAAACAGCTTCTTACAGAATTTATATTATTATGGCAGTCATCACACGCATCACACTTCTTACATCTGATGATATCAAAAAAAAGATCGGTCGCATCTGCTATCAGATCCTGGAAAATAATTCAGAAGAGGTTGAAATCATATTGGCCGGTATCCGGCAGAAAGGATTTGTATTCGCTCAGCGGCTGGAATCACAATTGCGGGGCATGAGTAATCTTTCTGTAGTGCTTACCGATGTCCAGCTTCAGAAGCGCCGGCCCGCATCCTCCGAAATTCTGATGGGAATTGATTCTTCTTCAGTGAATAATAAGGTGGTGATTGTATGTGATGATGTTGCCAACACAGGTCAGACCTTGCTTTATGCCATGAAGCCCTTTCTTGATTTTTCACCTAAGAAAATTCAGGTTGCGGTACTTGTTGACCGTCTTCACAAGCTTTATCCTGTTAGTGCAGATTATGTAGGTCTTTCACTTTCTACAAATCTGCAGGAGCATATTACGGTGGAGATCGGGATGGGGATTGAAGAAGGGGTGTATTTGAGTTAACATCCCAAATTATAGAAATCAGAGATTTGAAGCAAGAAATTTAAAATGCTCTTTACTTATCGTGAAGCATCGTGCAGAATCTGTTTTCAAAAAAATGAATAAATTGATTTGCTTAATGCGCTATTGAATCATATCTTCGTTGCATATTATCAGCACTTCACATTGTGGCTACATGAAAAAAATTTCCATTTTACTTTTTTTTCTATCCATGCTTTCCCTCAGGCTTTTTGCTCAATCGGCAGACTGGAGCACTTCCGTAGCAACGATTATTTATAATAATTGCTCTGTTTGTCATCATACAGGAGCCATCGCCCCCTTTCCACTGATGAGCTACCAGGATGCTGTAGACTGGTCATTCTCTATTCAAACCGATGTGAATATCAGAAAGATGCCACCCTGGCCACCGGATCCAAACTACAATCACCTTTATCATGAGCGGGTACTTTCCGATGATGAAATAGCCTCCATCAATGATTGGGTAGATAATGGTTCGCCGTTAGGCGACACCACGCTTGCCCCTGATCCACCTGTATTTACTGATGGGAATTCGGAAATGGTGAATGCAAGCGATACCTTGCAATTTGCAGGCTTTGAAGTGATAGAGCAGGAAGTGGATGTGTACCGCACCTTTGTGATTCATTCAGGATGGACTACAACGAAATACATTAATCAGATTGAATTTCTCCCGAGTAATCCTGCTATTGTTCACCATGTTTTTATTTACTGGGATAGCTCTAATATTTCTTTTGAAACGGATTCTCTTTATCCTGAGGTAGGTTTTCCAGGCGGTGGCCAGGGCGGATTTAGTCCATATACTGTTTACTTCGCGGGCTGGACACCCGGAAGCACCATGCTTACCCTGCCTGCCAATATGGGTTTTCAGGTCGCACCCGGCTCAGATTTCGCCCTTACAGTGCATTATGCCCCCGGTTCTGCCGGCTTAACTGACAGCATGATGGTGAAGGTAAAATTTTGTGACCTTCCGGATTCACTGGTTCGACCTGTATATGCGGAACGCTGGCTGTTCTGGCACCCCCCCTCTCTAATAGACGGACCTTTAACGATCCCTGCGAATGAGGTGAAAACCTTCCATGAAAAAACAGACTCTTTTATCACAGATCTTTCTATTGTTCAGCTTCAGCCACACAGCCATTTGATTTGTACCTCATGGAAAGTCTTTCTGGTAAATGCACCGGGTGATACAACCAATCTCATTTCTATTCCTAAATGGGATTTTAACTGGCAGATGGGTTACCTTTTTACGAAACTTATCAAAGTACCAGTGAATAGCCAGATTTGGGGTGAGGCAACCTTTGATAATACAACCAATAATCCTGACAACCCGAGTAACCCGCCTGAATTGGTAACCGCAGGCGAAACCACATTTGATGAGATGATGGCATGCAGGTTTTCATATCTTGACTATTTGCCGGGTGATGAAAATATTATTCTGGACAGTTCCTACTATGGATTTCCAACAGGTATTCCGGCTTCCTATTATGATCTTCCGCTGCAATTATTTCCTAATCCTGCGAATGATCAATTTGGAATTATTACGAACCTTCCGGAGCACCAGCTTAACTGGACAATCCTTGATGTCCGGGGAGTAACCGTAAAATCAAATAGACTGGACAATGTCCGCAAGGGCGCTTTCACAGCACAAATCAATGTTTCTGATCTTTCAACTGGCTTATATTTCTTCACCATTCAATCCGGATCACAGCAAGCGGTGAGGAAAATTACCATTGCCCGATGAAGTAACCTTAATCATAATTATTTTATTCAGCCGGTATGAATTCAAAGACATGGCGGCTATTTTTTTTGGTAGAACATTGAGCTTATTAATGAAAAGAAATTACCGGGTCGGAATACTTTTCTACGATGATATTTTTTATCTTTTCCATAAGCCATAATGGCGTTGAGGTGGCTCCGCAGATACCAACAGAACCGGCATTTTCAAACCAGGCTTCTTCTATTTCAGTTTCGTCAGAAACAAAATAGGTATTTGGATTTGATTCCTTGCACACCTGGTAAAGTACTTTTCCATTGGAGCTTTTCTTTCCGCTCACAAAAAGTATCAAGTCATGCTGAGCAGAAAATTTCTTCAGTTGTGGTTCTCTGTTTGAAACCTGACGGCAAATAGTATCGTTTACACTTACCTCAGAATTATTCATTGCTGCCGCCCGCTCACGAATAATTTCAGCAAGGTGATAAAACTTATCAGCACTCTTGGTTGTCTGTGAAAAAAGAACAACCGGACGGGTGAAATCAAGCTTTTCAATATCAGATTCGGAAGTGATGATGATTGCCTGCTGATTGGTTTGTCCCATCAGCCCATTTACCTCTGCATGCCCGGGAATTCCATAAATCACTAACTGTGCATTTTTCGGGAGTAATTTATCATAACCCACTTTGACGCGATTCTGCAGTTTCAGTACCACCGGACAAGAGGCATCCAGCAGCTCTATGTTATTTTCCATTGCAGTAATGTAGGTCTGCGGCGGTTCCCCGTGTGCCCTGATGAGTACCTTACAGTCGTGCAGCTTTTTAAGATCCTCATGATTAATGATCTTTAACCCTTTAGCTCCGAGGCGCTTGACTTCAACATCATTGTGAACAATATCTCCAAGGCAATAGAGGGTGTGTGATGCATCAAGCTCATCTTCCGCCATTTGAATAGCGTAAACAACTCCAAAACAAAAACCGCTGTTCTGATCAATGGTTACTTGCATGTTTGGTATTATAAGATTAAAAGGTTCGGAAGTTCTCCGGATCTTAAGCTTTCTACTTATGGCCAGTCAATTTTCTCTCTGGCCAGTTGCAAAACTACTTCGAATTGATCATGCAAAGAAAGGTGGGTGTTATCCAGTACCACTGCATCAGGCGCTTTTCTTAAAGGTGCTGTTTCACGGGTAGTGTCAGTCAGGTCTCTTCCCGCCAGATTCTGGTAAACACGATCCATGGTTACCTCTGAACCTTCTTTTTTCATTTCACTAAATCTTCTTTCACTGCGGATATCCTGATCTGCAGTGAGATATATTTTTAGTTCCGCATCCGGAAAAACTACAGTTCCGATATCCCTGCCATCCATCACAATACTTTTATTAATACCATATTCACGGAGCCGCCCCGAAATAAAGTTCCTCACTGTTTGCAGTTTACTAACATCACTTACGGATTCTGAGATTCTTATTTCCCGGATTTCCTTCTCTACACCTTTTCCATTCAAAAAAATTTCGGGCTTTCCGCCTGCGTCGCTAAAGGATATGTCAATCTCCTTCAGAGACTTTCTCAATTCCGCATCATTGGTCCAGTCAACATGATGATTTAACAGATAAAGTGTTACTGCGCGGTAAAAAGCACCTGAGTCAATGTACCTGTAATGCAGAGCGGCTGCAATTTGCCTGGCAATAGTACTTTTTCCACTTGAGGCAAGTCCGTCAATAGCAATAATGATTGGCAGCGCCATCATGTAAAGATAAAGGTGAAACCATCAGACGGAGGAATTACATCCTCTTTCCAAAAAGCTGATCCAGATTTACGCCAAGTGAAAGATGGTTAACTCCATCCGCCAGGTTGTATACTGCTCTTCCGTAATCGAAACTAAAGCGGTTGATTTTTATACCCGCGCCAAAACTAAACCCTGAAAGACCTTTTCTGTTTTCAAATGCGAGCTCAGCCCTGCGCTGATGATTGTAGGCGATACTTATATGAAAATTTTTTCCAAAATAAATCTCGGTGCCGATAATGGTGTGAAGAAAAATTTTATCTGCCGTATAATCTTTATTTTTTACCTGCTGGGTTGAGTCGAGCAGAATGCTGGTAGTAATCACTTCATTTGGATCACTGTAACGGATATCCCAGCGATAGAGATCATGAAGTACAAGTGAAAATAAGAAAGGAGTATGCTCAACTCTTTTAGAGATCCCGGCCTGCAGGTCAAATGGCAAAGGCTCGTTGTTACTGCTTGTATATGATTTGAATTGAGTACCAACATTCTTTATTTGAACCGTGGCAGTAAAACCGTGCGCTGAGTCGTTATATGCCCCGGCAAGCGATACTGCTGCCCCGGCAGCAGTATATTCTCCGAGGCGGGAGGTTAAGAAAGTTGCATTAAGCCCGTAATAAAAACGCTCTGAATATTCTCTTCCTGCGCCAAGAGTGAGTACATACTCTGAGCCGTTGAAAGTGCCACTGGTATTGCCAAGCTCGTCGGTAGCTACAAAGTCACCATAATTCAGAAACTGAATTCCGCCATTAAAGGTGGTACCAATTTTCTTTACAGTATGGGCATAACCTGCATATCCACCCTTGATTCCTGCAAGGTAATCAGTGTAATTGAGTGAGAGCTGATTGCTCATTGCCGGGTTAAGAAGGGCTGGATTCTGATATGCAAGCGATGCATCCCCATCCAACACCGAGATAAAATTTCCTCCCATCGCAGTAACACGCGCTGAAGGTGATTGATTGAGCAGGGTGAAAACAGAAGTACCCCCTACTTGTGCGCGGGTAACGAAAAATGAAAAAAGAAGAAAGAAAAATGGTAAACTGAATTTGAAAATATTCTTCACAATTAAAATTTTAATTTAAATGGGTGAAACGCAGGTTCACGGTGAATATTTCAGGCCGGCAAAATCAGGTAGTCCACCTGATGGCGAAAATATAGTTTTGCCCGGCACTTCCCAAACAAATGAGTTACCAGGAAACGCTTGACTTTCTTTATTCACAGCTTCCGATGTATTCACGCATCGGGAAGGCTGCTTATAAGGCGGATCTGAATAATACACTGCAGCTCTGCGGTTTATTAGGTCATCCTGAAAAGGAATTTAAAAGCATTCATGTTGCCGGCACTAACGGCAAGGGTAGTGTAAGCCACATGCTGGCCGCAATTCTCCAGTCTGCAGGCTACAAAACCGGGCTGTATACCTCACCGCATTTGAAAGATTTCCGGGAGCGCATCAGGATAAACGGTAAGATGATTCAAGAAGCCGGTATCATTGAATTTGTTGAGAACCATCATCATGAAGTAACAAGGATCGGTTGCTCTTTTTTTGAATGGACTGTCGGACTGGCGTTTAACCATTTTGCCCGTCATAAAGTTGATATCGCTGTTATTGAAACCGGAATGGGTGGCAGACTTGATTCTACCAATGTAATTACTCCTTTACTATCCATTATTACCAACATCAGTGCGGACCACACCGATATTCTGGGTGAGACTTTAATAAAAATCGCCGCCGAAAAAGCCGGAATTATAAAGAAAAAAATTCCGGTAGTCATTGGTGAAACGGATGAATTGACGAAATCAATTTTTGAAAATTATGCCCTGGAAAAAAATGCGGACATTTATTTTGCTGATCAATTTTTTAAGGTCACAAGCGCTACCAGTCCGGCAATAACCATGGGTAAAAACTACAAATTGACCATGGTGATCAATGAACTAATAAGAAATAAAGAATTTAAGCTCGTTTCAGATCTCTGTGGATATTACCAGAAAAAAAATATGGCTACGGTATTTCAGTCTGTGGCTGTGTTGAATGAAATCGGCTTGCAGATTCCTTATCGAAAAATGATCAAAGCGCTTTCGTCGGTTAAAAAACTTACCGGCCTGCGGGGACGATGGGACATACTTTCAGAAAACCCTGTTGTGATCGCCGATGTTGCACATAATGAAGCCGGATTAAAATTTTCAATTGACCAGCTAAGTGATTATCCGTTTGCCCTGCTTCACATGGTCCTGGGCTTTGTAAGAGAAAAGGATCTTTCGAAAATCTTACCTATTTTACCTAAACATGCCAGGTATTATTTCTGTTCACCGGATATTGAACGGAGACTCGATGCCAACACCCTTCTAACAATGGCAAAGGAATATCAATTGGATGGAGAGGCTTTTCCGTCCGTTAAGATTGCCCTGGAATCAGCAAAATGCAAGGCAGCACGGAACGATGTGATCTATATTGGAGGAAGTACGTTTGTAGTGGCAGAAGTGATATGAAACGTCAGGCTGGTTGGAGAACAGGCTTTAACCGGATCATTCTTAACTTATCCATCAGTTTCATTGCAATAAAACCTGCATCCACTTCAAACCAGCGTGATGCATTGTTAGGCCTGCCGGGATGCTGATGATGATTGTTATGATATGCTTCACCCCAGAAAATGAAATCGAACGGCAGTATGTTCTTTGAGGTATTATGAACTTTAAAGTTTACATACCCGAATCGGTGTGCCCACCAGTTCACAGAAGCGCCCTGCAATGATCCCATTACAATGGTGAGAGGAAGAAACAAAAACATCCACCAGGAAGTAGCAAATAAAATATAAAATGCAGTATAGACTCCAATCCATAAAAACCGGGTAATCAAATTATGGGCGAGTTTTTCAAATGATTTCCATTCCGGAAGATCTTTTCTGTATTTATCAGCCACAGGCGTATCACCGGTGTAAATGTTGAAATAATTATTACGGGTTTGCCACATCATGGTAAGAAGATTCGGGGTATTACCTGGCGAATGAGGATCTTCTTCGGTATCAGTATGGGCGTGATGCAGCCGGTGCATGATTCCATAGGTATTTGCGCTGATATAAGATGAACCCTGAGTTATAAAACACCCTAAATAAAATATCCTTTCCCATGCCCTTGACATTGTAAACATGCCGTGGGCAGCATACCGGTGATGAAAAATGGACTGGAAGAAAAGGGACGAATACCAATGCGCTATTAAAAATATTAAAATGACCATTATTTAGTTTTGGTAAAGATGCTATAAATACAAAAATATGCGTGACCATGGTGGGTCAATTACACATTTCCAGAAATATGTTACATAATTTACGGTTTTCAAGGGCATATGGATGCACCCGATCTTTGAAAATTATCTGCGCAGTTTGGGCCTCAGTGTAAAAAACACTTCCTCATATTGATCTGTAATATGCTCCCATGTGTATCGCTCGGTAATGCGGTTGCGGGATTTGTCTCTGAATGATTGGGCAAGCTGAGGATCAGCTTCAATCATGCTGAGCTTAGCCGCAAAGTCATCCGGGTCTTTTTTGTAAAGTACACCATACCTCCCATCGTCCAGAACTTCACGGTTAAATACGGTATCAAGCGCCAGAATACAGTTTCCATAGGCAAGGCCTTTCAATAAGGCAGGATTGGTTCCTCCGAATTCATGGCCATGAGTATAAGCATAAGCATTGGCATGAAGCTCCTTAATAAGCGTAAAATCATCAATGTGTCCCAGAAATTTGACCCTTCCTGGATCAGCAATCCTTCTGAGCTCTTCCTCGAACGGGTTTTTATAGACCGTTCCTCCTGCAATTGCCAGCAACTTTTTCGAATCCGACTTAAGAAATCCCTTCACGATAATATCAGCATTATTATCAGGTACCAGCCTTGACGCGATCAGATAATAATTCATTGGCTCCAGTCCAAGAGCGCGAACAGCATCTGAATTTTCAGCGTACTTAAGATCGGCGCCATAAGCAATATCAGTCGTATCACAGTTAAATTCTTTCTTATAATAATCCTGCATCCCTTTAGCATCAGTAATGACGATATTAAAGAATCTGGTAGCGCACCATGCTCCTATGTAAAAATATTTTTTTCCTGCGTTGCTCCATTTAGGTCTTAGCCACTCCAGCCCATCCACGTTTATACAGCATTTTTTTCCAAAAATCCTTAAAGGCAATCCCCAGGGTCCATTGGCTGCATTACAAAAAAGCACCACATCC
Source organism: Chitinophagales bacterium (assembly GCA_039920305.1). Classification (GTDB taxonomy): domain Bacteria; phylum Bacteroidota; class Bacteroidia; order Chitinophagales; family UBA10324; genus DASRAJ01. Next base: position 1,209 of record JBDSEA010000087.1, on the reverse strand, counting down.
GTATTGGTAAAAGCGACCTTCATGGTGGAAAGAAAAGAATGAGAGAATTGCGAAGTATTTTTTCCCTTCAGAGCGGGAATATATTTAAGGTGAATGACCCTGTATTCCGGAATTCGTTTTTCCGGTGGAAACATGGTTTTATGAGCATAAACAGTTACTTCATGGCCGCGCTCCGCAAGTCGCACGCCTATTTCTTCCGCAAAAGTTTCATACCCGCTATAACCGCTTGGAATCCCTCGTGTACCGAGTATTGCTATTCTCATAATCGTGGAAAAAAATTCGCGCCCGAAAGTAATTGACCTTCAGGTGAATTGCTCATGCAGGCTGAATTATTAATCCACGATCATTGAAAAATGATTCAGAAGCCATGCTCAATCTTCTCCTTAATGCTGTCTAATGAGGAGGAATCGGGGGACACAAGCTCATTGATATTAAAGGTATGTCCGGATAAATCATCATCGTCGGATTCATTACTGAATAATAAGCTGCGCAATTCAGTTCCGCTCATGGGGGTGATCAAAATTGCGCCTAAGAATCCTATAACTACCCCGCTCAAAACTGTTATACTTGTTTTCATCGAAGATTTTTTATGAATGATTTAAATTTCCAAAACTATTACAAATTGTTGCCCAAATTGCATTAGCCTGTTACCGGAAAGTTATTGAATATCATTTGAATGAAATTACAGAAAGTTTTACGTGTGAATACCATAGTTTTCTTTTAAAAAAGAAACAAGCGCTTCTTTCCACTCCGGCATTTTATCCAAACCGATTTTCTTCAGGTTATGATTTTGAAGGACAGAATAAAAGGGTCTCTTAACCCCCGATGGAAAATCTTTTACGCTTGCGGGATAAAGCGGGGTAGATAATTTCAATGTTTCAAATATGGTCTTTGCAAATTCATACCAGCTCACTTCTCCCCCGCATGTCATGTGATAGAGATCGTAGGCTTCAGTTTCAATAAGTGCCAGTGTATTTTTTGCAATCTCACTTGTTGGCGTTGGAGTGAGCACCTCATCATTTACCACACGTACTTCCGGCTTTGATTTCGCCGAGTTTACCATATTCACAATAAAATTCGTGTTATTCTTTGCACGGCAGGGAACCTTGCCATAAATTCCTGAAACGCGGATTACAAAAAACTTTTCGCAATAATTCATTACGAATTGCTCACCGCAATATTTGGTGACCGCATACACGCTTTGAGGAA
>JBDSEA010000086.1:0-18464 GCA_039920305.1 Chitinophagales bacterium | reverse complement strand
CCAGGTAATATCCGGAGATGATATAATTACCCTTCCATTGCTCAGTGCAGGTTGTGTTGGGGTGATCTCGGTGGTGGCACAGGCATTTCCAAAAGAATTTTCCGGGATGGTTAATGAGGCGCTGAAGGGAAATTTTGAGAAGGCGCAAGAGCTCCATTATATTCTTTTCGACTTCATGGAATTATTTTTTGCAGAAGGAAGTCCCAGTGGAGTAAAAGCCGCCCTTAGCATCCGCGGAATCTGTGAAAATAGACTGAGGCTGCCTCTTGTACCTGTTAGCAATGAATTAGAAGGCAGAATTAATAATAGCCTTAGTAAACTGAAATAATTTGAAAAACCTTACTTAATATTTTTTCCCTCTCCGTCAAAATATTCCCATTTATTTCCAACTTCAACTTCATACCGCTTCACGCCTTTCCCAGGATAGCTTAAATAAGTCTTACCATACTGAGTACCCGGATATTTTGCTTTCATATATTCGCGGATATTAAACGGGACACTTTCAGGTTTTACTTCGCGGCTGGTCATTACGACTTTTCCTTGCTCGTTAAAAGCAACCCGTGAAAGAAGCTTTTTATGAAGGTGGTATACCACATAGCCGTCATCCTGTTTGTACCACTGCTCACCATACACTTTACTGTAATCCCTGTTCCAGGAAGTAATGACAGGCTGGGGAATTTCTTCAGCTTTCAATACGGAGCCTCCGGCATACAACTGCTGAACCGGAGTGGTAGTGGTCTGTACATCAGGATTTTGATGGGTAGTAAAGCAGCTTTGCATTACCAAGCAAAAGATCAATGGCAGAATCAGGTTTTTCATGGGAGTAAATTTATCATTGTGCGCTGTAAGATTAATTTTAAATTCCTTTCAACATTAAAGGCGTTTATACTTGTCCGCCATTGATCATTTTTAAAAAGTATAAGCCAGATTAAATCCCTGGGTTTCACCCGTCATAAGTGTTAGCGAGAACCCGCTTCCATCTTTACAGCGGTGTAATCCGGGAACAAGCAATCCATAAGCTGACCCGAGAGCCACCCCAATGACAAGATCAGTGGGAAAATGATAACCCCCTTTATATCGTAGGTACGCAGTTGTTCCGGTCGCAGCAACGGATAAACCATAAAACACAAACCGAAACGGGGAGTGCGGATGATAGGCAGAGTATACTCTGGCTACAAAAAGGGTAGATGCAGCAGGCACAGAGGGGTGACCTCCGTAAAACGAGTTACGAGTGCTGGATTTAGTCTGTATGGATAAGGGCACTTCGGGTTGCTTGATACCATCCACAATAATGCTGTCTTTATTGTAGGCATATGGCCGCAATTTATCTATTGCCGCGGCGGTCAATGAATAGGATGATCCGGTGATCCCCATCGTTTCCAGGTAGAGCAGTCCGATCTTTCCTGCGTCCTGCCGGATGTCATGGTCAAGAAGAAGTACGAGACCATAGGCGGCTCCCCCATACAGAAAATAATCGCTGATATGCTTCAGATCAGGATCATAGTTGTGAATATCCTTCCTGTTAATTCCCAGCTTGATATCCGTTTCCGGATCAAGGTTGACGATAGTTGCGCTATCACTTGGTGTTTTCTTGGCGATCAGTGAAAAGCCGGTGATTGTTCCAATTACGCCAAGTGCAGCAATGGGAATATCAACTGCCGGTTTGAGATTATAAATGCAATTGGTATTGTCATTGAATTTTGAATGAAGGCGTACCGGCTTCACAAAATCTGATTTGTTTTCAGCTGGTATGGGGTGATCATTCATATCATCAGGCACTACGAGCGTATCAGATATTATTTCCAGCGTATCGCCCTCAAAGTTTTGAATGGAATCAATTTGTGCAGTCACAGCCTGGCTGAAGGTGAACAGGACAAATGAAGCAATCAGGTTTTTCATCGGCGGAAAATTAACTTAAATCCTGAAAAGGTTGTCAAGTGACTTATCAGCACGACGCTACACCCCGCAGAAACCCGCATAGGGTATGCTCTCCTGCAAGGGACTTTAAGCTTACTTTATATATTCAATTACCGATGTGATCATTTGATTCCTTTCGGGCAGAAATCAAAAGTGGGTTTGTAAATGCGGAAACAAATTTGAAATGGAATTCCAAGACACTAATGAGCGATTCCATTACACAAGCCGTTGGCAATGTTGCCGGCATTTTTACTGCTGCCTCCATGCTGCCGCAGGTATTCAAAATAATTAAAGAGAAGGAAGCGGAACAGGTTTCACTTATCATGATCTTCGTTTTAATTGTAGGAATATGCTTGAGGATGGCTTATGGCTGGCTTAAGAAAGATATCCCGATCATTGCTACAAACACATTTTCTTTTCTTACAAATGTCGTTTTGATCGTGTTAAGAATCCGGTACCGTAAATGATATTCTGCCGGGGTGATGAAAGCTGGTTGTTATTATTGAAGCCATGCGCTAGGTGGCTGCCAGGTCATCGCATGATTACATCGTGAATCCTCCCTCTGATTAATATTCCGAGGAATTCCTTACCCCGCGTGAGTAATATTTAGTTATATGATAATTGAACAGTTGAACCCGGAGGTTAGCTCACTTGGTACAGGCAACACCGATTTTGTCAATGAACCATTTCTAATTTTCAAGGCTACTGCTCGCAACCCTTTACAATAGTATATTAGGGAATATATTTTGACAAGACGCTATGAGAGGTGACCTGAAAATCCTTTTCTGCTCGGGGAAACTCTGGTTCCAACAAAAGCGGTGGAGGTAAAACCAAATCCGGAAGTTCATCCAAACAGGGATCCCCGTGCAGCGGTAAATGTTCACGCTCCGGCTCTGGTAGTCGCGGTGGGAAAGGAAATTCTTCAGGTGGTTCCAAGGGGAGGAGTTAAGGAATTTAATAAAAGAGGTTGTTTACAGGTATGGTTGTTAAAGCAACCTCTTTTATTTAATCCTCCCCTATTTACATTATCTTTTGTGAGGTAATTCTTTCCGCATTTAAGAGAAATTTCATCCCCATATTAGTTACAACAGGCATAAGATATTAGTAAAAACAGTTTTTTTCAATGGAATGCAATTAGCTTATTCAGTTTAATTGAACGGACATCATAAATATTTTTAAAACAAAAAATATCAAAAAATGAAAACAACAAAAAGTCAATCCTCGCCCCGTAAATCGGCAGGCAGGTCATCAGGATCAAATTCATCCTCTTCAAAGTCATCTACCCGAAGCACCTCATCAAGAAAATCTTCAGAGACTTCGTTAGAAGATACATTCCGTGAATTATTTGAAGCGGAACTGAAGGATATTTACTGGGCTGAGAAAGCCCTTACCAAGGCGATTCCCAAAATGATTAAAAATGCAACCGATGAAAATCTGATTGCAGCCCTCGAAGATCATCTCGCTGTTACTGAATCACAGGTATCCCGGGTAGAAGAAGTTTTTGATATAATGGGCATGGAAGCATCTGCCAAAAAGTGTGAGGCTATGTCTGGCTTGATCAAGGAGGCTGAAGAAATTATGGGTGATACTGAGGAGGGGCCGGTTCGTGATGCAGGTATTATTGCAGCAGCTCAAAAGGTAGAGCATTATGAAATCGCTACCTATGGTACACTTCGTACCTGGGCTACGATACTGGGAAACGATGAAGCAACCACCATGCTTCAGGAAATTCTTGACGAAGAAAAGGATGCTGATCAAACACTTACAGGTGTGGCGGAATCGGTAAATATCAAGGCGGAGTCAGAAACCGATGGGGATGATATGGATGGCGGAAGCAATGGAAAATCCGATAGTGAATAAAAGAAAGATTAAAAGATCAATATAATTTTCAAGGCGAGGGAAAATTTACGCTATGTAAAAATCCCTCGCTTTTTTTATTTAAGCAGATTAGAATTATTATTACTATACCGGATACACCACCGATATTAAAACAAAAAAAAGCTGATGCCCTTAAGCAACAGCTTTCACTCATTTATTAACCACTTTATTATTTACGGCCAAATATTTCAACATGTGCCCGATCTCTTCCGGGATTAGGGACCGTCCTATACATCAGGAGAATTTTCTTGATTGCACGGTTTTTACCGCTTAAATCAATAACACGGGTTTTTCCGCCAGGTTTAATCAGGCGGCGTACAGGAATTTCCTGGCGCTGATCGTTTTCATATACAACGGTCAGGTCCATTATTTCCACAGGCTCATCAATTACCTTTAACCGAAGTGATTTAAAATGGTCCGCACCTATTACCAGAACCTCATCGCGATCCCCTCTTAGGTCAACAGCAGTTTCAGCTATTTTATGCCATCCCTTTTTGTTGCTTGTAATAACAGCGGGCTGTTGCGCGAGGGAAGTATATCCAAAAGCAGCAATGATAATAAGTAACAAAATTGATTTTTTTCTCATGATCCGGGTTTTTGTTTTATGGAAGTGGTGAAATCGAAAAAGAATGCCAGACTCGCTGGCAATTTATATTTTTTGCTGTAAGCAGGAATAAAGGAAACCTTAAAGCTTTGTAAATTCAACCATTCTGATCACAATTTCATCCTGAAAGAAGACTTTGCTCAAGCTTCTGACGATAGTTTTTTCACCATCTACGATTTAATGATTCAGCCATTACCTCAAAAATTATCATTTTATCCTGATCCACTTTTCCCAGATCATCTTTCCACAGGCCTTTCCCGAAATGCAAAGCGTGGGGATCAAAGAGAGGCACTAAAACGTGAATGAGATGCATGTATTATTAAGCTTTTAGAGTGGATTGCAGGTTAAATCCTCCCGTGTTAATTATTCATCATTATATAATTCAAAGTACCGATGGTTTCCCCATGTAAAAAGGCCGGAATGCAGCTCCCGGCCTCTTAAAAGAGAATCATCATATTCAAAACTCACATCGCAGGCTTCAGATATCCAAATACACCATGAGTTTCCTCATCCGGCCCTGCAGTAAAATAAAGACGCCTGCGCTCATTGGGCGGAAGATTGGTTCGTGGAAAAGCAATAGACCATAATCCCTCTACCACAATAGGATCGCTGCCACTTTTCAAGTGCTTCAAAAAGTTACCTTCCATATCATACACATTGATTTTACCATCTCCAAAATTTCCGATAAGGATGGCGGGTTTGGACCCGGTGATCTCCTCTATACCCCATGGAGAATTTAAATTTCCATGAGAAGCAAATCGCTTAACAAACGATCCGTCAGTGTTGAAAATATCTACAAACCCATTACCTGGTCCTGCTTCGTCATCTTCATTGTCTGGGCCAAGTTGCTTCGCATACGTCACATAAAGCTGACCGTTTATCAAATGAATATTGAAGGGAGCGTAACCGGATGACATATCGGGATCTATAAAAGGATAGTCAGTTTCGAGAGTGTAACTGTCGTTATAGACATCAATTTTTGCATTGTGAAAATCGGTAGCGTAAATATATTCCTCGCCACCCTCACTCGCAATGGCCATTCCCTTATATACTGTTCCGGACGCCGATTGATCCGCAACTGTGTATGCGGTTCCGGAAGCTGCTAACAGCAGGGTGCCATTTTCAGTTACATACATGAACTCACTCTTTTTGTTGGCCTGAGGTATGAAAAAAGTATTCGTTTCATTGTAAGCTGCTCCTGTTGGTTCGCCACCTGTGGGATCACCATTGAAAGGAATATTTACCGGCTGCGCCAGCTGGATTCCATTGCCGTCGTAAATTGTAGCAAGACCCTTTTCAGTTGAGGAAACCCAAACTTCTCCCTCATCACTAAAAGCCAGGCCCCATGCATTTACAAGGTTAGGATCAATAAATATAGGGTCATATTCCTCTACATCAGAAACAAGATTTACCACTGTGAAATCATTTGTGTTTGCAATCTTAAGATCTATGAAGCTTTGATCTTCAGATGGTGAGGTTGCCACATCATTTTTCGTACAACCACTCAACATTACCCCAATAAGAATCATGATGGGAATGCCGGTTATGATTCTAAGTTTTCGCATGCAGTTGCTGAGTAAAACTGCAATCTCTTTTTTTGTCCTGGTTTTCATTTATTTAAAATTTAGAGTGAAAAAATAAATAAACCACAAACGTTGTTCCTTTTGATGCAGGAAAATCATCCTGTTTACCGGAACCGAAGAAATCAATGTTAAACAGTTGAATAAATTCTAACCGGGTCTTTTTAACCATGCGCAGGTAATTCCGGCAGCAACGGCTGCATTGAGGGATTCCGCCTTTCCTGTACCGGGAATGGAAATTTTTTTCCCAATAAATTTTTCAAGATCAGCGGAAATACCCCTCGCTTCATTCCCAATGATAATAAATCCACACTTTATCCTTTCAACTGTAAAAAGGTTTTCTCCCCTGGTAAACATTCCGATTACCGGCATTGAAGGATATTGAAGAAAAAGCTCTGCCAGGCCTGTATGCTTAACTTTTATTCTTGCAAGCGATCCCATAGATGACTGCACCACCTTGGGACTGTAGGCGTCGGCACAATTTACTGAGCAGAATAACGCCTCGATGCCAAACCAGTCAGCAATGCGGATGATGGTGCCGAGGTTGCCCGGATCCTGGATATCATCAAGTACAAGATGAACATTTGTTTCAATATTTCGGTCGTCAATTTCCGATTGAGGAATTTCCGCAATCAGCATTACCGTTGACGGAGTAACGAGCGACGACAAGCGCTGCATCTCACTTTCTGAAACTTCAACAATGTGTTCAGCGTGCCTGTTTAGGTGACCGGAATTCCTGTTAAGCCATTTAGCTGTGCAAAGAAGCTTTTCAACAACACACTTTTCACTGAGGAATTCTTCAGTAACTTTTTCACCCTCCGCAACAAAACGATTGCGTTCTTCGCGGTACCTTTTTTGCCTAAGCGAATTGACATATTTTTCAAACGACTTCGAAATCATGCAGGGTAAATGGCTCTGTGCAAGATACATTGTTTTACTTTTTTGCCTTGCTACAATCATTTGCTCCTGCAGCAACACCAAGCATTTAGCTCCCGGCCAGTACTTGCTTAAGAGCAATACTGTTGATGTAAAATCATCAACGAACCTTAAGAAAATCAGAAAAAATATTGAGCAGAATCTTTCCATCCAGGGTAAGCTCGCTTTGCTGGCAAGGCAACAACCCAACACGCGCACACTCGGCATCGGATTAAAACTGAGGCTTTGGAATTTGTTTTACAGTGAAAAAGGAAAACATTTTCTTCAGACAAACCTGGGTGAGGCACCGGTCGTTTTTGATTCAACCACGCTGCCAGCATCCGCCCGGCTAATGAGTGCTTACCTTGTCAGCAAGGGATATTTAATTCCGGATGTGACTTACAGCTACAACATTAGCAGCAACAATAAAGCGCGTGTAAAGTACATTGTGGAAACAGGCCCTCTTTATACCATTGACAGTATTTACTTTCCTGTTGATTCGGCAAAACTCAACCTGGTAGTCGAGTCAGGCAGCTTCAATACAATTCTTAAAAAAGGAGATGCCTTTGATTCGGATGAATTATCAAAAGAACAACTCCGCATTCATCGTGAATTTCTAACCACGGGTTATTTCTATTTCAGAAAGGACTTCATCTATTTTGAAGCGGATACTTCCATTGGAAATAACAAAGTCAATGTATATGTGAAAGTTGAAACGGTTGATTCTTCCGTTGAGCAGCAGCAATACCAGGTAAGAACCATTTATCTCTACCCCGATTTCAATCCCAGGTACGAGCTGGATACCGTGGACTATGATACAATTGTACACGAGGGATTTCATTTTCTCACCACCCAGCATTACGTAGATCCTGACGTGCTCGCCAAAGCTGTATATATAGTGCAGGGAGCATTATTTTCTAGCAGCAGCTACACCTGTACACTTGATCGCTTTTATGATCTCGGTATTTTTAAATTTGCCAATGCGCGATTTGTAGATGTGGGCGCAAACCAGCTCGATTGCTATATTTATTTACAGCCATCAAAAAGACATAGCCTTGGTGCGGAGCTTGATGTTGGAAATGAAGCTGACAATTTCGCCAGCGGTGTTAAGATCAGTTACCAGAGCAGGAATGTTTTTCGCAGAGCAAACACCATTAACCTGAGTTTAGTTACCGGAGTGCAAATCCCTGTATTTCCAGGATTCAGATATGACAGTATTTTTTACAACCTCAGCGGGCAGATTGATTACATCCTGCCGAAGTTCGCATTTCCGTTTCTTCGTGCTAATGTCTTTTGTTTCAACGATCCTACCACAAGAATTTCATTCAGGGCAAGCTACTATCAGCAAACCAACTATTATTCATTGCAGAACTATGGAATCACCTATTCAATGGAATGGAAGGGACTTGAGTTTCCGCTGAAGCGCTATATCTTTCCCATACTTGCCATCAACTATGTTTTTCCGACTTACTCAGATTCTTTTGCAAAGCGGTTAAGCACCGACCCGTTTCTTGCTGAATCATTTTCAAAGCAGTTCATTCCAAGCGTGGGTGGGGCATATATTTATTCAAACCAGATACTTGACCGCAGCAGCAGCTTCACCTATTTCAGAGGTGATGCTGAAACGGCCGGCAACCTGTTGTATCTTGCAATATCCGGTTTGCATGCACCACTGGGGATTGTTAGTGACAGCAGTGGCAGTTATAGTGTTTTCAGAGTAAACTTCGCCCAATACGCACGGCTGGAACTTGATCTCCGCCGGTATCTGCAATTCACTCAAAACAGAACCCTGGTTTTGCGGCTCTCGCCTGGAATTGCCGTGCCCTATGGAAATGCAACCGCTGTTCCCTACGTCAAACAATTTTTTCTGGGTGGCACCAACAGCATGCGAGCATGGCGTGTCCGCTCCCTCGGCCCGGGTACTTACCGGGATACATCTAATTTTTTTAATAGTGCCGGAGATCTGAAGCTGGAAGCAAATATTGAATACCGCTTCAGCATTTTTGGCCGCCTGAAAGGTGCAACATTTATTGATGCCGGGAATATATGGCTGCTGAGGAATGATCCGCGAAAGCCCGGAGGCACCTTTTATTTCAACCAGTTTATTGATCAGATTGCGATAGGAACCGGTATTGGGTTACGCCTGGATTTCACTTTCTTCGTTCTGCGACTGGATGTAGCGACACCAGTATACGATCCAAGCCTTGAAGTAAGCGAGCGGTGGGCAATTAAAAATTTTCAGCTCTCGCCTAATGGAAAGCTTTTCGATGGTTTATTTTTTCAGCTTGCGGTGGGTTATCCATTCTGAGGTAGAACAAGGATTACCGCCAACCAATTCTTTTTCACCTTTGTGTTGCATTTATTACTTGAACTTTCAAAACCTATAAATCAGTATCATAAAACTTCATTGCACGGTTATGATACGGTTAAATAATTTTAATCCGGATTCCTGTTTTGTACTTTTAACTTCGTGAGAAACCACTTATTCCTGCTCTTAATCTCAGGTCTTTTCTTTTTTAAGACTTCCGCGCAAATTCTTCCTGATTATAATGTGGTGGTAGAAGATGTAAATGGGATTTCATTAAAATACCCATGGGCAGGTGGTTTAAATAACCCGCAATTCTCGGATGGTGATTTTAATAATGATGGTATCAGGGACCTCCTGATCTTTGACAGGACCGGAAATAAAGCTTACACGTTCATCAACCATGGCACACCCAATACCGTCGATTATGAATATGAGGCAGAATATGAAAAAGGGTTTCCGGCTTTGCGGGACTGGGCATTGTTGCGCGATTACAACTGCGATGGCATTCCGGACATTTTCACATACACCGGCGGACCAATCATAAATCCTGGAGTAGGTATCCAGGTTTACCGCGGGTATTATTCCCCCGATAATAAAATCCAGTTTGTAAATGCAGATAGTCTTCTGCGTATTCCTTATGATACTTTCATGCTGAATTTGTATGTAAGTTCCGTGGATATTCCAGCCATCGTGGATGTAAATGGAGATGGAGATCTTGATATTCTGACTTTCCAGATTACAGGCGGGTTTGTAATTTATTATGAAAATCAGTCGATGGAATTGCTTTATGCCTGTGACAGCCTGATCTATTTCAAGATGGATGATTGCTGGGGTGATTTTTATGAGCCCTCACTGCAGCGAACTGACCTGCTGAATCAGGCGTGCCCTTTCTTCGGACCAGTTGATGAAGATCAACGTGATGCCGGGCATACCGGGTCAGTTGAAACCGCGTGGGATAACGACGGAGATGGTGATGTTGAATTCTTAAAGGGCGACATTTCCTTTTCAAATCTCTCCTACCTCACCAATGGGGGCACCACCTCTGACGCACACATGATTGCCGAGGATACTTCCTTTCCCTCCTATGATGTTCCTGCAGATGTATTTATTTTTCCTGCACCATTCCTTGTTGATGTAAACAACAACGGGCTTATAGATTTGCTTGTAGCACCAGATGCTGCCGGCGGCTCAGTGAACCTCACTTGCAGCTGGCACTACAATAATGTGGGAAGTCCAACAACTGCCACCTTCAGTTTTCAAACCAATACTTTTTTGAATGGTGACATGATTGATGTTGGCGAAGGCTGCTTTCCCGTATTCTTTGATGCGGATAGTGACAGCCTGCCCGACATGATCATTGGTAACCGGGGATACTTCGATAACACCAACCAGAACATTTATATTGGTGAGCTATCTTATTATAACAACATCGGCGATGCCGCTAACCCGGTTTTCAGGCTCGTCACCAAAGATTATGCAAACATCAGCGCGCTAAGTGTGAAGGGAGTATATCCGGCCTTTGGCGACCTGGATGGAGATGGGGATAAGGATATGCTGTTAGGCCAGGAAGACGGTTCCCTTCTCTATTTTAAAAACACTGCCCCGGCAGGTGATCCTGCCAGCTTTATTTTCTTTCAGGCCAATTATGCCAATGCCGATGTTCTTGGTAATTTTAGTACTCCCCAGATTGTGGATGTCAACCGCGATGGCTTGCCGGATATCCTGATGGGCGAGCAGGGTGGCAACCTTGACTATTTTCAAAATACCGGAACACTTGCATCACCGGATTTTTCTTCACCCCCCAATACTTTTTTTGGTGGAGTAGATGTAAGACAGGCCGGGTATTTCGATGGCTTCAGCGCTCCTTTTTTATACGATGATAATGACGGGAACGGATATCAGTTGCTTGTAGGAAGCAAGCGTGGATGGATTTACAGGTATATCAATATTGATAATAACCTGGATGGAGTGTTTACGCTGGCAGATTCCTTTTACAGTAATATTAATATGGGCGCTAATTCTACAGTGAGTGGCGCTGATGCCAATAATGACGGGAAAACAGATTTTCTTATCGGAAACTACAGAGGGGGTGTAACTTTTTATAATAGTAAGATTACCGCCACTCCGGAAGAGAAGCCGGCCCATAATATTGCAATCCGTATTTTTCCTAACCCGGCTAATCTGATGTTTGATGTCATAGTTTCTGCAAAACCATCAACAACCGGAACAAAAATGGAGCTTCTTGATCTTTTGGGAAACAAGTGGGGTGATCAAATTGCCCAGGAAGGTATTTCAACCCACTGGGATGCTCAATCTTACCCGACCGGAATTTATTTATTGCGGGTGAATACCGTAACCAATACCATTGTGCAAAAAATAATTGTAAGTCATTAAGTGAGTTATAACAAATTGTAACTTTCGTTCCTGAATTTATCAATGCTCCAAGCTTTACGGGTTTCAATTCTCTTTTTAATTATTACCGTGGCATTCACAGTCATGACGAGAGCCTCACACATAGTGGGCGGGGAGATTTATTATGAGTGTCTTGGAGGCACGAGCTATCAGATCACCTTAAAAGTTTACAGAGATTGCTTTAATGGCATTCCACCACTTGACAATCCTGCCTATATTGGGATTTTCAATTCATCGGGAACTCTGGTTTCAAACCCTGCAGTTTATCTTACTGCTGACAGCCTTATACCGATTACTGCAAATAACCCCTGCCTGATTATTCCACCCAATATATGCGTAGAAGAAGGCACTTATACCTTCACAGTTAATTTACCATACTCCGCAGGAGGATATACCATCGCCTATCAGCGATGTTGCAGAAACTCAACCATACTCAACATCTTTGACCCTTCTAACAGTGGTATTACCATCGAGCAATCCATACCTGATACAAGTCTTGCTAACTGCAACAGCAGTCCCTATTATAATAATTATCCACCTACGGTAATCTGTGTAGATTTTCCACTTATATTCGATCATTCTGCCACTGATCCTGATGGAGATTCACTCGTATATTCGCTTTGCGCACCCTATCTCGGTGCTACATCTTATAATCCTCAGCCCTTGCAGCCATCCAACCCACCTTATACTAATGTCTCCTATGTAACTCCTTACAGCGCTACTGATCCGCTGGGAACAATTCCCCCCATGAGCATTGATCCTGCTACAGGATTGCTTCAGGTAACACCAGCCACGATTGGCCAATATGTGGTTGGGGTTTGTGTAAGCGAATACCGGAATGGTGACCTGCTCGGTGTTCACTTACGTGACTTTCAATTCAATGTTACCCAATGTACACTTCCGGCAATAGCATCAGTACCCTCAGTATTCAATGGCTGTGATGGATTTCTTTTTGATTTTCCAAATTATAGCAGCGGTGCAACTTCTTATCTGTGGGACTTTGGCGTACCGGGTATCACCAGTGATACATCCAATTTATTCAACCCATCCTACACCTTTTCTGACACCGGTGTTTATACAGTTACTTTATATGCCAACCCCGGAAGCGGCTGTGGTGATACCGCCACCACACAGGTTTTTGTATATCCTACTTTCACCGGAAACATCATTGCTCCTGATGGATGTGCAGGCTTACCTGTTCAATTTCTTGATTCTACTGTGACCACCTATGGAAACATTGATTCATGGTCATGGTCTTTTGCCGGTCAGGGATATTCAGGGCAACAAAACCCGGGTTTTACTTTTGATAGTGCAGGCACATTTTTCATAACCCTGATTGTGGGAAATACCATGGGATGCATTGATACTGTTTCAACCGTGATCACAATTAATCCGCAGCCGGTAGCGCTTGCGGCAAGTGATACCACTATTTGCTACCTCGATACAGTCCAGCTTTTCGGGAGCGGATCAGGGAATTTGCTGTGGACACCAGCTTATGGATTAAGCAGTGATACTTCGTACCATCCATTTGCCAGTCCTGATACTACCACACAGTATATTCTGCAGGTAACGAATGAATGGGGATGCGCTGATGCGGATAGCATTCTGATAACCGTTATTAACAGTGTTGATGTGACTGCAGGCAATGACACTGTGATTTGCCCACAGGGTACGGCTCAGTTAAATGCATCCGGCGGAACCAATTATGTCTGGTTACCATTCTCCGGCTTGTCAGATCCCTTTATTTCAAATCCTGTTGCTTCACCTTCCACGTCTACCACCTATATAGTCTCAATCAATTTTGGCTCGTGTACTGATTCAGCATTTGTTCAGGTAGATGTGAAGCCTTTGCCCCTGATTGCTGCAGGGCCAGATCAAACCATTTGTATTGGCGACAGCACCACGATATTTGATTGCTGTGGCACCGGCTATATTTGGGATAATGCAAACACCCTTAGTGACCCTTCAATATCAAATCCCATGGCTTTTCCCTTGTGGACCACGGTTTATCATGTTGCGGCAGAAGATACCGGAAGCTGTCCGGTCACACTATTTGATTCAGTGACCGTATTTGTGCTTGACCCTCCCCCACTCATCACTACGCCGGATACACTTATATATTTAGGAACCGGTGCGCAATTATATTCCCTTGGTGCTGTGAATTATCAATGGACACCATCTGATTACCTAAGCAATACAAGCATTTATAATCCTTACTCCATGCCGTTGCAAACCATAACCTATTATGTTAGCGCAACAACAGTTGAGGGTTGTAAGCTTTTTGATACGGTCACCATCACCGTAGTTGAAGATCCCCTGGTTATTTTCCCGAATGGTTTTACTCCTAATAATGATGGGACGAATGATTATTTTCGACCTCTGGTTTTTGGATTGTTTGAAACGGAGCTTTTTGATGTATTCAACCGGTGGGGACAACTGGTATATACTACCAATGATATTTCGGTTGGTTGGAATGGTAAATTCAATGGCAAAAATTCCGAGATTGGTACGTATGTTTACTACCTGAAAGGCAAATCATCAACCACAGGAAAATCATATTTCCTAAAGGGAAATGTAACATTATTACGCTGACCAAATGATACTAAAACTCCGCTGCTCATGAAAAAAGCCCTACCCCTTCTTCTCTGTTTCTCATGGTTGATCATACAATCGAATAATGCCAAAGCATCTCATATTGTAGGTGGTGAAATGAGTTACGAATGTCTTGGAGATGATCAATACGAGATTACGCTGAAAGTTTACCGGGATTGTTTTAATGGTTTAGCACCATTTGATAATCCTACCAGCATTACAATTTATAATGCAAATGGTGTTCTCGTCAGCGGTATTCCCGGCGGTAACCCGGTACCCATTACTCTTCCGGGCACTGATACCTTGAATAATAATCCCGGCAATCCGTGCCTGATTGTTCCCCCTGGTATTTGTGTGGAAGAAGCTGTTTTTATTACCACCGTTACCCTCCCTCCTTTTCCCGGCGGGTATACTTTAGTTTATCAGCGATGCTGCCGGAATATTATTGTTACAAATATCCTTACCCCTGATCAGGTTGGAGCAAGCTATGTTGCAACAATTCCTGACACCTCCCTTGCAGTATGTAACAGCAGCCCGGTATATGTTAATTTTCCTCCTACGGTTATTTGCGTTGATCTTCCCTTTTCATTTGACCATTCTGCTTTTGACGCAGATGGTGATTCACTAGTGTATCAATTATGTGCTCCCTTTATTGGCGGAAGCAGCTATAATGCATACCCGCTTCCTGCACTTCCTCCTCCTTATACCTTCGTTCAATATGTCGCACCCTATACTGCAACCGATCCTATGGGTGGAATTCCACCAATGGCAATTGATGCGGCAACAGGCTTGCTAACCGTAACCCCAAATACCATCGGCAATTTTGTTGTGGGTATTTGTGTGGAAGAATACCGGAATGGAAATTTGCTTGCTGAACACAAAAGAGATTTTCAATTTAATGTTGTCGAATGCACCCCTGCGGTTGTAGCATCCATTCCCAATGTCATTAACAATTGCACCGGCTTTACCGTGAATTTCGTTAACAACAGCTTCGGGGGATTTAATTATCACTGGGACTTTGGAATCACGAGTATTACCACTGATACATCCAATTTATTTGGGCCTACCTATACCTTTCCTGACACCGGTATTTATACTGTTACTCTTATTGTGAACCCGGGAACAGCATGTGGTGATACTACCACTGCACAGGTTTATATCTACCCGACTTTTACAGGAGCCATTTCAGCTCCTGATGGCTGCCAGGGTCAAACCATTCAGTTTGGTGATCTTTCTACAGCCACCTTTGGAACAGTAAATTCATGGAGCTGGAAATTTGGCGATGGGGGACTGTCCTCGCTGCAGAATCCCTCACACACCTATGGGGGCACAGGCACCTTTACAGTTGAATTAATTGTTGGCACAAGTACCGGATGCGCGGATACTATTACTGAAGAGATAACAATTTATCCCTCACCATCAACAAATGTGCAGCCATCTGATACCACTATATGCTATCTTGATTTTGTACAGCTAACTGCAACGGGTACCGGTCATTTTAGCTGGTCACCGGATTATAATTTATCAAATGATACCATTTCAAATCCCACTGCCGGACCAGATGTTACTACTACATACACGCTTACCTTATCCAATGACTTCGGTTGCTTTGTAATGGACTCAGTTACCATTCATGTATTCGACACCGTAATTGTTTTCGCCGGGAATGATACTACTATTTGCCCGGGAGAATCCATTCAATTGACCGGTATCGGAGGAGTCAATTTCCAATGGTCACCCGCAACAGGGCTGAGCAGTTCAACAATTTCAAATCCGGTGGCATCTCCAGCTGTTACTACAACCTATGTTCTTACCTCTTCTGTTGGCTCCTGCTTCGGAACGGATGCCGTAACCATCAGCGTGAAGCCGTTTCCGGTTATTCAGGCAGGGCCCGATCAAACCATTTGTGAGGGTGACAGCATTCAAATTTCAGCGAGCGGGGTGACGAGTTACTCATGGACACCCTCAAGCTCTCTCAGCGATGCCGCTGTATCTGACCCGATAGCCTTTCCAACGAGCACAACAACCTATATAGTTACCGGAACGGATTCTGCAAAATGTAATAAAATAGTAAGCGATTCGCTTATAGTGACCGTTCTTCCCATGCCTGTGATTAATATTTCTGCTGATACTACTATTTTTCTTGGCACCTGCACAGAATTGTCAATTACAGGCGGTGGAACATACCAATGGATCCCTGCTGATGGCCTGGACAATCCAAATGATTCTATGCCGACAGCCTGTCCGGAGATTACCACCTATTATCATGTTATCATAACCTCACCGTTGGGATGTATATATGAAGATAGCGTTTTAATCATCGTAGATCCAGAGCCTCTTCTCATATTCCCATCCGCCTTCTCACCCAATGAAGATGGCAAAAATGATGTGTTCCGTCCAGTGATATTAGGCCTTGCTACGCTTGATGAGTTCAGGATTTTTGATCGCTGGGGAGTTATGATTTTTGAAGTAACAGGTCTGCAGGTAAGCAATGTAACCGGAACACCGCTGGATTATTCTTACGCCTGGGATGGAACCTATAAAGGCAATAAACAGCCTGTTGGGGTATATGTTTATTATCTTAAAGGAAGGGGCACTGCAACAGGCACCACTGTAGAACGGCAGGGCAATGTTACACTCATCAGGTAGTAAAAAGATTTTTACATTTGCGGCCGCTTTCAAATTTCTGAGCAGCGGTAGTAGCTTTAAAATGGAAAATAAATTGCCCAGGTGGCGAAATTGGTAGACGCACCACTTTGAGGTGGTGGCGCCGCGAGGTGTGCTGGTTCGAGTCCAGTCCTGGGCACATTTTTTATACTTTATTACCTTAAATACAATTAACTTTTAATTATTCATTTCCCCACTCCCCTTCCCATTTTGCTATAACAACCGAGGCGAGACAATTTCCAAAAACATTTACAGAGGTGCGTGCCATGTCCATAAGTGCATCAATGCCAAGGATGAGCAGTATTGGACCAGCCGGCAAGCCAAATGATGCTACAGTAGCCGACAAGATTACCAAAGAGGCACGGGGTACACCTGCTACGCCCTTACTGGTAAGCATTAAAGTAAGCATCATGATAAGCTGCTGACCAAGGGTAAGATGAATACCTGCTGCCTGCGCAACAAAAATCGCTGCAAGGGACAGGTATAATGTGGATCCATCCAGGTTGAAGCTATAGCCTGTAGGCAGAACAAATGCTACAATTTTACGGGGCACTCCAAAAGATTCCATATTTTCCATGGCAACTGGCAATGCCGACTCTGAACTGGCTGTAGCAAATGCAATTGTGAACGGCTCCATGATTGCATTGAAAAATTTCCTGACAGGAATTTTCATGATCAACATGACAGGCAACAGGATTAAAATAACAAAGGCGATCAGTGCGATGTACAGTGTGAGCAGTAATTGTATCAGGTTGGAAAATACTCCTATACCATAGGTTGCAACAGTAGAGCTTACTGCACCGAATACAGCAAATGGCGCGAAGTACATCACAATGTTTGTGAATTTGAACATTACCTCACCAAGTCCCTCGCAAAATTCAAGCACGACCCTTTTCCGTTTTTCATTCACGAGGGATAATCCAATACCAAATAATATACTAAAGATCACTACCTGCAACACCTGACCTTCCGCTATTGCTCTGGCAATGTTCTCAGGGAAAATGTGAAGAATGATATCATGTGCAGACTGAGGTGCAGTTGCCTCCGGTGCAGAAGAGGATGCAGGAAGATCAATTCCAACACCTGCTTTTGAAATATTTATTGCTGCAAGGCCAATAAACAGAGCAAAGGTTGTCATTACTTCAAAATATATGAATGCTTTAATTCCCATCCTCCCTACCTGCTTCAGGCTGGCATGACCTGCAATGCCGGAAACCAGGGTTCCGAATAGCAGGGGGGCAATAATGGTTTTAATAAGACGCAGAAAAATCTCACTAAGAATTTTAAGATTTACTGAGATGCCAGGCGCATCAAAGCCAAACCCGAACCCCGCTACAAGCATTATCAATATCCATCCCGTTAACGATTTTTTCTGATGCCCATAATAGAACAGGCCGGCGATGCATATCCACCGCATTGCCATGAGCAGTACAGGATCAATTGCAAGGATTTCAAATAAACCCAGCAAATGAAGGAGTGCAGTAATCGTTACTGCTAAGACAAGGGTAATTAAGATATTTTTCATAACAATTACTGACGAATGTATTGTTAAAACAGCCTATGTTGCTAATAAACAACTATGAGTGGGAAT
>JBDSEA010000085.1:0-6493 GCA_039920305.1 Chitinophagales bacterium | reverse complement strand
CTACAGGCAGGCTTTTCATAGGAAAGAATAGACAAACAGTGAAAGAAAAGTAATGATTCAACTCTGCCTTACAAGCAGAGGGTCACTGGTTCGAACCCAGTAGTTCCCACCTAATACAGGCAAGGGTTTCAGCGTAAGCTGAAACCCTTTTTTTGTTTGATAATGTACAGAGCCCCTTAATCAAATGAATAAACATTTCCCCAAAGATCTGGAGAGGAACTCAAACAAATCTTCTTATTGGCAAGTTACAGATATCAAGAGGTGGCTTGATACATTTTTTTCACAGAGATTAAACAAAAGCCGGAATCTGGAGATCACGGCACAAAAGAAAGTACCTATTACAAACTGAGTGTTACAGGCCCGCACCAGTCAACTCACACAATCAGATGCCCGTCAGCAAAATACTGGCGGGCTTTGTCTTTACATTTGTTCTATGAGTGTGAAGTCAATTCTTGCAAAGCCATTTGCAAATGTGATTCAAAGAAGGATCATTAAATGGAGCAGGGAGGCTGAGCGAACACAGGAGTTCTGGTTTCATAAGCTTATCAGTGAAGGAAAGAATACGGTATTTGGTAAGGAGCATGGCTTTGAAAAAATCACATCGCACGAGCAATTTACCAGGCAAGTGCCTCTTCGGGATTATGAGGGATATAAAACCTACATCGAACGTATAAAGCTGGGAGAAGAAAATGTTTTATGGAAAGGAAAGCCTGCATACCTGGCAAAGTCCTCGGGTACTACTTCCGGAATTAAATATATTCCTCTCACAAGAGATTCCATTTCCAATCATATTGACACGGCACGAAATGCCCTGTTAATGTACATTGCAGAAACCGGGAATACCAGATTTGTGAATGGCAAAATGATCTTTTTATCAGGAAGTCCGGAGCTTGAGAATATCAATGGCATCCTTACGGGAAGACTGAGCGGTATTGTGAACCATCACGTTCCGCGTTATTTGAGAGGCAACCAGCTTCCTTCCTTCGAAACCAATTGTATTGATGACTGGGAAATGAAGGTTGAAAAGATTGTGGAAGAAACCATGGATCAGGACCTGACACTCATCAGCGGTATTCCGCCATGGGTACAGATGTACTTTGAAAGCCTTCTGCAAAAAAAAGGAAGTAAAACCGTTAAAGAGATTTTTCCAAACCTTCAATTGCTTGTGTATGGCGGGGTGTGTTTTGATCCCTACCGGGCGAAGATGTTCAGCACCATAGGAATAGAAATTGATTCCATTGAGACCTATCCATCATCAGAGGGATTTATTGCTTTTCAGGATTTGAAAAATAAAGAAGGAATGCTGCTCAATGTTGATTCAGGAATTTTTTTTGAATTTGTTCACGCCTCCGAAATCTTTTCCTCCGAACCTGCAAGATTGAAATTGAAAGATGTTGAAGCAGGTATTAATTATGCAATTGTTATTTCTTCCAATGCAGGTCTATGGAGTTATGCGCTGGGAGATACGGTTAAATTTGTTTCAATAAACCCTTACCGTATTGTTGTAACCGGAAGAACAAAGCATTTTATTTCAGCTTTTGGTGAGCACGTTATTGCAGAAGAAGTTGAGCATGCCATGATGATAGCAGCACGGCAGGCGGGCGTCAGCGTGATTGAATTTACAGTTGCACCCCAGGTAAACCCCGGTGGTGATGAATTACCATATCATGAATGGCTGGTGGAATTTGCTACTTTGCCACATAACATCAATTCATTCCGGTTGAGCGTGGATCAGCTGATGCGGGAGAAGAATATTTACTATAATGACCTCGTCAGCGGCAAAATTCTTCAGCCATTAAAGATTACCTTGCTTCAGAAAGATGCATTCAGAACCTACATGAAGAGCATCGGCAAGCTTGGCGGACAAAACAAGGTTCCCAGGTTGAGCAATGACCGGGAAGTTGCAGATGTTTTACGGAATTATATTTTATTCCCTGAAACAGAAGGCAGCAGTCTGACATAAAAATTATTATATTTACACCCTCCATGAAAGACGCCGAGGTTTATCAAACCCTTTGGAAAAAATACCTTCCTGTTATTTCGATGAAATTGAAGCAAGTGGTTCGTAATAACGAATCTGCTCATGTAGGAATGTATAAATTTGAGTTTCATAGCTCGGGCAAAAAGAAGAAGTCAGGCTACCAGTTCGATCTGAATATCAGAAACGGGAGGGTGATTAATGATATTTCTTCGTCACCTGTTGCTGCACAATTGAGTGAAATTCTTCGTCAGGATCCTGTGATCAAGTCCATCCTTAATTCCGGCTATTTCAATTTTACCCTCAACAGTGATTTTATACTCACCATCCAGCAGAAGAGTGAACAGCCACAGATTGCACAGTAATTCCTTCTGGGCTATTATCTAAACCGTACAAAAATTGGTAATGACTTAACTGATGCGGGGGTGTTGTGATTGATATTATACAATTGCCAGGATATAGATTTTGATTGTAATTTCATCATAAATATCGATGTGAGATCTATCATCATTTTCTTAATTGTAGCTGGCTTACTTCCCCCGGATTGCCATGCACAATTAACAACTCCCGAAGATTCCACGACTGACCGGATTTATAACCAGGTCGAAATAATGCCTGAATTTCCTGGTGGACACCATGAAATGATGAAATTCATCAATACCCACCTCCGATATCCGTCAGGGGCAAGAGAAAATGGTATTGAAGGAAAGGTAGTGGTTCAGTTTGTTGTGAGTGATAAGGGGAAAATTTCGGATGTAAAGGTGCTTCGTGATATTGGTGGTGGTTGCGCTCAGGAAGTGGTGCGGGTAGTAAAGATGATGCCTGCATGGAAACCCGCGAAGCAAAACAATTACGCAGTGAGTGCGTATTTTAAAATGCCGGTATCCTTTGTATTAGGTGATGAAGCCATGGCAAACCATGGCGCAGGGTTCAAAGGAGGAAATGAGAAGTTTCAATTATATTTATTACAGCATCTAAAGTATCCTGGGAAAGCAAGGAAGAATAAGATTATTGGAGTTCTCGGGATAGATGTAAGGATAGATCCGTACGGTCATATCAGAGATTATACTTTTAAAAATAATATCGGTTACGGATGTGAGGAGGCTGCTGAAAAAATTCTGAAATCAATCAAATCATGGGAGCCTGCCCGAAAAAATAAATTGGCCGTTGACGGAACCTGCAGCCTGAAATTTACTTTCCCTCCAAAGTAATAATTAAACTCAATACAGGTTTGCATTTAATGAGCACCATTGATATCCATTGTCATCCTGCACTTAAAATCTTCCTTTTCGATCAGCGCATTGCGGAAAGATCCAATTCACACAATTTGAATATTACCAGAAAATTGTTTGTCAATGTTCCCGACATGCAGAAAGGAGGTGTGCAGGCTGCCGTAGCTGTTCATTATTTACCGGAGCGTGGATTGATCACCGATATTAAGAAACGGCTTTTCTTCCGCGTTCTTATTGACTTTGCTGAAAAAGGATGCAGCAGCTTCATTGACAGCAAATTTGAAGACAAGTCAACCGCTACGGCGCCTTTCCTGCAAATCATGAAGATGATCCGGCAATTTGAGGATGAGGTTCAGCAGGCAAATGATGATACTTCCAATAGCCTGCGGGTGAGAGTGGCAAAAAGCTTTTCAGAATTAAAGATTGCGCAGGCTGAGGGTGAAACCGTTTTTCTTCATAGTGTGGAAGGAGCGCATTGCCTCGGCCATCGTGTGAATTATGCAACCTGCGAAAAGGAAATTACAGAATTATTTGAAGCGGGTGTATGCCAGTTTACCATCGCCCATTTTTTTGAAAACATCCTGGTATCTTGCTTAAGTGGTATTCCTCCGAAGGTTGTGAAGCTGATAGAATATGAAGGGAACAATACTTATGCAAATGGTTATAACGAAGAGAATAACCTGGCCGAAAGGGTGATTGAAAAGATGCTTGACCTGGGAATAATTATTGATCTGGTGCATTGTGTTCCTGGTGCAAAGGAAATGGTTTACTCGATAAATGAGAAAAGGGGAAGCAACAGCCGTCCTCTTGTTTTTTCTCACACCGGGCTGCGTGAGGTGGTGCAGAAATATTCTCCTAAGATTCCTGCTGAAGAGCTTGCCTACTGCCCTGATAAAAATGATGTGCTGAGAATCAAAAAGTGTGATGGCGTGCTCGGTATTATCTTCTTGGATTACTGGCTGAACGGCATTGAGCAAAATAAGGCAGCGATCCCGCTGGTTGTGGAAACCATGCAGGCGATCAGAGCAATAACAGGCGATTACAATAATATTTCCATCGGTACTGACCTGGATGGATTTACCGAAGTGCCAAAAGATTTAGCGGGTGAAGAATACATGCCCCGCCTGACCGAGGAAATGAGAATACAGAAAATTTCAGAGGAGGACATCGGGAAGATATCCATGAAAAATTATTTGCGCGTGCTTGAAAAAGGGTGGGGGAAAAAATAATAAGCAGCCAGGCTGAAGAACTGATCAGACTTCCACCTTCTCCGTCTTAAACTCACTTGTACTGTGAAACGTAATATCAGGGTTCGCTTCTCTCGTTACTTTTAACAGCCATTCGCTAGGCGCCAGGTACACGAGGTGATCGTCTTTATCAAAAAAAATATATTGTGATTTGAAACGGATGAACTCTCCGAGCTTAGTCTTGTCATCACTGGTGATCCACAGAGCCTTGTAAATTTCCCTCTGGATAAACTCGCACGATGCGCCATACTCATTCAGCAGCCGGTGTTGAATGACATCGAACTGCAATTCGCCTACCACACCCACTACCTTTTTGTTCCCGGGTTCCTGGAAGAATAATTGAGCAACTCCCTCATCCGTTAGCTGCTCAATTCCCTTTTCAAGCTGCTTGCTCTTCATCGGATCCTTATTGATCAGTTCCTTGAAAATCTCGGGCGAGAAATTCGGTATGCCTCGAAACTGAAGCTCTTCACCTTCGGTGAGCGAATCACCGATCTTAAAAATGCCGGTGTCATATAAGCCAATAACATCCCCCGGAAATGCCTCATCAATCACATTTTTTGATGATCCGAGAAAGGAAAAGGGCGCACTGAATTTTATTTCCTTTTGCAGGCGGCAATGGTAGATGTACTTGTTGCGCTCAAACTTTCCTGATACTGTTCTTACAAATGCGATCCGGTTACGGTGCTTCGGATCAATATTCGCAAAAACTTTAAAAACAAATCCCGTAAATTTCTCCTCAGCGGGAAAAACAAATCGCTTGTCTGTTTCCCTCCCCCTTGGGGCAGGAGCGAAGCGGATAAAAGTGTCAAGCAATTCCTTAACACCAAAATTATTTCTTGCGCTGCCAAAAAACACCGGCGCCAGCTGGCCTTCCAGGTATTCCTCCACATCAAATTCCGGGTAAACACCATGCAGCAGTGCCGCATCTTCGCGAAGCTGTGGTGCATCACGTCCAATCAGTTCATCCACAAGGGGATCAACAAGATCTGAGATCTCGATTCTGTCCTTTTCAATGGTCTGCTTCTCAGGTGAAAAAAGCTGAAGTGTTTTATCATACAGGTTATACACGCCCTTGAACTCGCTTCCCTTGTTGATTGGAAATGAAAGCGGCTGCACTTTTATGCTGAGCTTCTTCTCGCATTCATCAAGCAGATCGAAGGCATCGCGTCCCTCAAGATCCATTTTGTTAATGAAGATAATCACCGGCGTATTGCGCATGCGGCACACCTGCATCAGCTTTTCTGTTTGCACCTCCACGCCCTTTACGGAATCAATCACGAGGATCACACTGTCAACCGCTGTCAGGGTACGGTAGGTGTCTTCAGCAAAATCTTTGTGTCCCGGTGTATCCAGCAGGTTGATAAGGGTATTATTGTATTCAAAGGTCATTACAGCGGTGGTAACGGAAATACCCCGCTGCCTTTCAATCTACATGAAATCGCTCGTAGCACTTTTGCGGATTTTATTGCTCTTTACTGCGCCCGCTACCTGGATGGCCCCGCCATACAGCAGCAGCTTTTCAGTCAGCGTGGTTTTGCCGGCATCAGGATGGCTGATGATGGCAAACGTTCTTCTGTGAGAGATTTCTTCATTCAGCTTCATGAGGTGGGCAAAAGTAAAAGAAGAATTGAAGAGCGCTCAGGTGCTACCCGAAGAAGAATGGAGCGTTCGAAGGTTTATATTGCAACGGATACCGGCTAGCGCGGGATCGTTTCACTTGCATCATCAATTCACAACCAAAGCTATTGACCGGCAGAAGCAAGACTCACAACTTTCATCTGAATCTTTTTATCCTTTTGGCTTAATCCGTAAAAGGCGAGATAACCTTCCCGTGACTTAACCAATCCCCTGGAGCGGCTCTTGAAGTCGAGTCCCTGCGCATCGGAGTCGTCAGCACCGCGTGGCTCGAGTGCTATTTTTTTTACCGTAGGGTTTCCCTTCTCTGCTGTTGTTGCCATTGAAGCAAAGGAGCCCTCACCCTTGATGTAATCCAGGTAAACTATGGCCACATTTCCGTCTGCAGTATGGGTCCA
>JBDSEA010000084.1:0-19834 GCA_039920305.1 Chitinophagales bacterium | reverse complement strand
GCAAATGAAGGAGTGCAGTAATCGTTACTGCTAAGACAAGGGTAATTAAGATATTTTTCATAACAATTACTGACGAATGTATTGTTAAAACAGCCTATGTTGCTAATAAACAACTATGAGTGGGAATCATAAATATTTTATTTTCTCAGGATGTGGTAATTTTAGTCTGTAAACTTTGAACTTCAAGATGCTGCTTACCCTCAATGCCCGTTTTGGTTTTCTAATGAGCATGCTTTTCCTTGTAACTGAATCTTCATTTGCGCAGTCTGGCTGGAACCTGGTTAATGCAATTTCTGCCGGCAATGATTGCTACCAGCTTACTAAAAATAAAACCCATCAGATAGGTGCAGCATGGAGTAACAAAATGCTTAATCTCAATAAGCCATTTGAGTTATATTTTCAATTAAACTTCGGGCCTACTGATAATGGAGCAGATGGAATGGCAGTAGTACTTCAAACTTCTTCAGCAGGGTTAAATGCCATTGGTGATGACGGGTATCAACTGGGCTATGGATCACTTTACACTCCTATTACCCCATCCCTGGATATCGAATTCGACACCTATGAAAACACATGGCCTGCTTATGATATTTCTGATGACCATTGTGCTATTAATGGGGATGGCTTAACAGCGTGGGAATTAGCTTCGGCAGTTACACTGCTGGGATCTGGTGTAAACATAGAAGATAATCTTTACCATCTGATAAAGGTTACCTGGCAACCGGCAACAACTACTTTGCAGGTATATTTCGATTGCAATCTCATTCAAACACTGGTAATGGATATGGTAACAGGAATTTTCAATGGAGACAGCATGGTGTATTATGGAATTACAGGAGCAACCGGCTTATCCACCAATGCCCAATTTTTTTGTGAATTGCGTCTGGAAGCCGGTGCCGATTCTACTTTTTGCCCGGGAAGTCCTGTAACACTGAATGGCAATTCTAATTTTACCACATATTCATGGTCACCGGCTACAGGCCTTTCCTGCACCAATTGCTTAAATCCTGTTGCTGATCCCGCCGGTTCTACTACTTACATTCTTACAGGTAATTTCGGTTGTCTTACTGCTACCGATACCATGGATTTAACCGTGGATTGTGTAATTCTTCCGATTGAGTTAAAATCTTTTGCAGCGCTGTGTGAAAACAATAAGACCACGCTGAATTGGACCACTTCTGCAGAATTCAACAATGATTATTTTATTGCAGAGAGATCCCCTGACGCAGTCAGCTATCAAATGGTTGCAACAATTGAAGCATCAGGAAACTCCTCTGCCGAAACTGATTATTCTTTTACTGATCCGCATCCATTGCCCGGCACAAACTACTATCGCCTCAAGCAGGTAGACTTTGATGGCACTTTTACCTATTCCGGTGTCCAGTCAGTTACATGCAATACCACGACAGGCTTGTTCATTCATCCTAATCCCGCCTACAATGAAGTACACTTACAGATACAATCAGCATTAAAAACAAATGTTACATGTTTAGTTACCAGTATATCCGGTAAGATTATTTTTCAGCAAGCCATTAAACTCAATGAAGGGAATAATGACATCCTTCTGCCGGAGGAACTCATGACGCCCGGAATATATGATGTGGCAGTTGTTTCATCCGATGTCCTGCTGCATTCGCTCCTCGTTGTCCAATAGAAAAATTAATATTGTCAAAGTAATTTCACGCGCTTTATGCGCCGTGCTTTTATACTGCTTCATATTTCGGTTTTCCTCTGGGGTTTTACAGGAATTTTTGCAAGAAGCATTGAGCTCACTGAAGGAATATTAGTTTGGTACAGAATGCTGTTAACTTCTTTTTGCTGGATTTTAATTGGTGCTTTTACCGGCAAGGTCAGAATATTACCAGGCCGGGATTTAATTCCGCTTAGCATAGCCGGGTTACTTGTCGCCCTGCATTGGGTTTTCTTTTACGCCTCCATTAAATATTCGAACATATCCATTGGCATGAGCTGCCTGCCGATGATTGCAGTTTTTTCCTCCGTATTTGAACCAGTAATACGCAGGCAGAAATTTAAGCTGTACGAAATGATGCTTGCTCTGCTGGCACTTTTTGGAATGTTTCTGATTTTTCAGTTTAATGAATTGCAGCGAACAGGAATTATTCTGGGAATGATTTCCGCGATACTTGCTTCTGTTTTTACCATCGTAAATAAGGGACTCACCGGAAAGCATAATTCTGAAACAATAACAACGTATGAGATCACAAGCGGTTTTGTATTTCTCACCCTGCTGATGCCTCTTTACCTTTTCTTATTTCCCTCCCATAAGCTTTTTCCTGATACTAATGACCTGATCCTCCTTTTTTTCTTTACGTTATTTTGTACTGTAATCCCTTTTAATCTCTCCATGAAGGCACTGGAAAAAGTTTCGGCATTTACTGCTAATCTCTCATTGAATATGGAACCTGTATATGGAATCATACTTGCTTTTATCTTTTATCATGAACAGGAGGAATTGAATGCAGCATTTTTCTTTGGCGCAGGGTTAATAATGCTGTCTGTTTTACTTTTCATGCTGATGCACTTTCGCCATCATATCAGAAAGCTTATTCCTAACGTTTTACCCAAGTGATATCTATTGTAATAAACAAAAGTTCTCTGGCAGACGGGATATTTTTTTAGTCAGGTAAATTTTAGCAGAACCATTTTTTGAAAAAAATCCCCTGTAAGTTTTCATTAGAAAATTTACAGGGGAGGCTCCGATATTTATTAAAGTCAATTCACTACCAGGCTTTGCCTCAGTGTCTGACTCCCGGCCTTCAGTTCAACATGATAGGCTCCCGCAGCTAATTTGCCTAGATCTATTTTAAAGCGGTTGATTCCGTGCTGAGCCGATATTATTTCATACTTCATAATGCCTCCGATCAAATTGTAAATCGTTAATTGAACTTGATGGTTTGCATACGTAATAAATCTTATTTCAGCTTCTCCTGCTGCCGGATTGGGATAAAGCTCGAATGAAGAAACAGTATTTACCAAAAACGCGGTTTGATCAGCTACATCTGTAAGAAAGACTTGTGTTGCAGTGTAATCAGAAGTATCATCGTAAATCGAACAGATGCTCTGCAATCGCCAGTTATAACAGGTACTTGATTCCAATCCCTGGAGGTCATAGAAGTTCGTATTGAGAGGAATAGAAATCCAGGCTGAATCATTACATTTTTTGTATTCAAGAATATAACCGGAGAATTTTGAATTGCTATTCCAGCTGAGCAAAGCAGCATTAACTCCTACGCTGTCTTCAAGCAATGCAGAATCAACGAGCAGGTTGCAACGTTCCCATATGAATTTATGTGCACGGTAAGTTGCATAAAAATTTGTTCCGTCAAAAGGCCAGTTAAATTCCCATGCAATATTTCCCAAGGAATCTACCTCGGTCATCTTGGGCATTATGTCATAGTGCTGCGGTAATCCAATGAGGCCCCAGTTAATAAAAGTATTGCCATTTGGCAAGCGCTGCACACTACCCATGGCAAGTGATTGAAGAACATATCCGCTAACGAGAGGATGATAGTAATGCCATTTAAGTGTAGCAATTTTGTTTACCTCATCGAGTTCATATTCTTTAGCATCGCTTCTCAATAACTCAGCAGGGCCCAGGTTATTATCGTTATTAAAAAATGTGATGTTGCCATTGGGAAGCCTGCGCACATCATGCTGACCGCTGAAATAAAATGTATCCTGCGTTAACGAATGGATGAACCGGTCTGAATCGTCATTTACGAAATGAAACTGGTTATTTTTTCCGCCCCACTGCCAAATAAATTCTCCTGTATTGAGACTGATTTTTGCAATCTCACTGTAATGCCGTGATGAAATAATAATGGAAGAATCTGTTTCAAGCTCAATGGAGTTTGCATGGTACCAGTCCCACCATCCATTAGTGCCAAGCGACATTCCTGTGCTAAGAACCCAGAACATAGCATCTTCATATTGATAATGGTCAAAGCTGCTCCATTCAAATATTACATTCCCGCTCGGGTCTAATTGCTGCAAAACATTACCGATAACATTTACGGAATCATGGCCTCCGATAACAGTCAGGTCCTCATAAAACGCAGTATCCAGTGCCATCATAAAAGAAAATCCATCAGGAAATACCAGTAACTCATGCTCATCAGCAGCATATCCGTTTCCCATTTCAAAAGTCTTAACCACATTATAGCTTGAATCCGCCATGTTCCAAACCTGACTATCCACATCATAATAAGTGAGATAGCCATTGTGGTTGATCTTAAAATCCAGTCCTTCTGAATTATTAAATTCAGAATAGATCGAATCTCCGGCATTATTTATAATGGTTCTTGCCCAGCAGAGGGGACTGCTCGACCAGAAATTATAATAAAAAATATCACCCTCCCATGGATTATTATTGATGCTGATGGTAAATGGAACAAGGTTGTTGCAATTAAGCCGCAAATCCTCATTTTCTGCTTTAACGATTCGCGGATTTGCAGGATGTGTTTCAAATTGAAATGATGTGCCGCGGATGATGGTGCCATCTGTTCTTCTGAATCCATCCTTTACCTTCACATAAACTGTCTCATCATCCATAAACAGTGGCTGCGGATAAACACAAATGGTTTTTTTATCATCACTCAATACAATCCTGTTTGTATGGATTCCGCTTTTTGAGCCTTGAATGGAAACAACGTTATTCATAAGGGATGCTGATTCAATCAATCCACCATTTTTTAGAATGATGCTTGTTTCCTTATTTTTCATTTTACTACCAGGCATTGGATTAATATAACTGAATTGGGCAAAAGCGGAAGTAGCCGCCGTGAATAAGATAAAGATGATAATACACTGTAAAATGTTTTTCATTTTGATGATGGTTTTTTGGAGGGTGCGAAAGTAAGAGATTTAAGGTTTAGCCTGGTAAATCAGGACGATGAATTACTGCTTCTGAGTATGAAGTTGTTTGGAAATTAATAGAAACCTGAAAATTTAATGTTTCGACAAGGCCAACCTGACTCGCTCAAAGGTCAACTTGAGCTAGTCGAATGATAAATTAATTTCGGATTGAATTCTCAAATAGCTTCTAAATTTTTGAGAAATTTTTTAAGCGGGCAGGGATAACAGTTTCATTAATCTTAAACGTTTCATCTTTCTGAATTTGGTTTCTGAATTGTTTCATAGCTTTGATCTCTTTCTTACTAACCAATAAAAATTTTTGAAAATGAAAAAAATTTTTCTCTTATCGCTAATTTCACTTATTGCGGCTCATGCATGGGCGCTTACTTCAATTACCACAGGCTCAATATCCGGAAGTCCGTTTTGCGGGGGCGATGCGGTGAATGTTCCCTTCCAGGTGGATGGTGCTGCTTACCCCGGCAATTTTTTTACTGCTCAGCTATCAGATGCTAACGGAAGTTTTGCGTCACCGGTCAACATAGGTTCAGTTTCCGGCATTAACTCAGGTGTTATTTCTGCTACTATCCCCTTAGGAACTCCATCAGGCACCAGGTATCACATAAGGGTAGTTTCTTCTAAGCCGGTAACTGTAGGTTCTGCCAATACAAAAAATCTGAAGATCAATCCAAAGCCTTCCGGTACCAGTGTTACAGGTGCCACTGCTTGCTCGGCTACATTGAACTGGAAATCTACAGGTACGGCCTCGTCTTACAAAACGCGGTATAAAAAAAGCAGCGATCCAAATTCGGCCTATACTACTGCTGTGAATGTTGGAAATGTTTTGAGCTACACATTTACCGGCTTAGAGAGTAACACAAGCTATGATTTTCAGGTTAGATCGGTTTGCCCTAATGGTGAGCTGAGTGACTGGAAAAAACAAACCGGTTCAACTACTGCCTGTCCGGTACCCACAGGCTTTACATTAACTGCCCTCACTGTTACTACTGCAACGCTCGACTGGAACGATATGACCTGCGCAACCGGGTATAGAATCCGTTACAAATACTATGGCGAGCCTAACTGGGGCTGGTATACCACCTCCTCTTCAAGTACAAAAGTTTTAACTGGTTTATTTCCTGCAACTTCCTATGATGCTCAAGTCGCTTCATTGTGCGGCGCCGATTCAAGCGCATATTCAGGTTCCATATCCTGGGAGCAGCCCTATTTTAAAACGGCTGCTGGAAGTACAATTACAAATTCATTAATAGTGTATCCCAATCCTTCTAACGGGACATTCGCATTGGAGTTCAACAGTGCACAGGACAATAACGCTGCTGAAATCACCATTCAAAATGTATTAGGGCAGGTGATTTACAGTTCAATAAAAAATTATCACTCAGGAGTGAACACAGAAAATATATCACTTCCTGAAGCTTCCGGAGGAATGTATCTTATCAGGGTAAAGGCAGGGGTTCAAACATTTGAATCATCAGTGATGGTTAAGTAATAGATAATACAAGCCATCAGGTTGATGCACATTGTAAATATCTTTCCATAAAGCTCCGGTGTGAATCGGGGCTTTATTATTTTATAATCTGGTTTTTTTTGATTGGCTATTATTACCGCCCATTGTTAATTCTCATATTCATTCATCATTGCCACTTTATATTTGGTGCATGTATTACAATCACATCATCGATACAATTGGTAACACACCGCTTGTTAAACTTAGCCGTGTAGTAAAAGATGTGAAGGCGCTTGTGCTTGCAAAGGTTGAGTCGTATAATCCAGGAAACTCGATAAAGGACCGGATTGCATTACCAATGATTGAGGAAGCTGAAAAAAAAGGGTTGTTAAAGCCGGGAGGCACCATCATTGAAGGAACGAGTGGCAACACAGGCATGGGTCTCGCACTCGCAGCCATTGCAAAAGGGTATCATTGCATTTTTACCACTACTGATAAGCAATCGAAAGAAAAAGCAGACATTTTGAAAGCAGTGGGTGCACAGGTAATTGTATGTCCCACCAATGTGGATCCTGAAGATCCGCGATCCTACTATTCAGTTTCAAAAAGACTGAGCGGGGAAACACCCAATTCCTGGTATCCAAATCAATATGACAATCTTAATAATCGCCTGGCACATTATCAATTTACGGGTCCTGAAATATGGAATCAGACGGAAGGAAAAATAACTCACTTTGTTTGTGGTGCAGGTACGGGGGGCACGGTTACCGGATGTGCTCAATTTCTGAAAGAGAAAAATCCGGACATTAAAGTGTGGGCAATTGACACTTATGGAAGCACTCTAAAAGTTTTTCATGAAACAGGCAAGATACGCCAGGAGGAAATTTATCCGTATATCACTGAAGGTATCGGCGAAGACATCATTCCTGAAAACTATGACTTCACTCTGATTGATCACTTTGAAAAGGTAAAGGATAAAGATGCAGCGATCATGGCGCGTGAGATTACCAGGAAGGAGGGGATCTTCGTTGGCTATTCCTGCGGAAGCGCCGTTCAGGGCCTGCTGCAGATGAAGGAAAAACTTAAAGAGTCTGACGTAGTTGTGGTGATCTTTCCTGATCACGGAAGCCGCTATGTGGCCAAGCTTTATAATGATGAGTGGATGCGCGATCATGGATGGCTCCAGTTAAAAACTATCCATGATATACTTGAATCCCGCTCTTCCAAGCCGCTGATAACGATTCAAAGTGATCAAACGGTTGCCGATGCAGTGATGCTCATGCAATCGAATAACATTGATCAGTTGCCTGTTATGGAAAATGACCTTATGATAGGCTCACTGAGCGAAACAGGCTTGTTGCAGAAGCTTATGAATGATCATTCAATTAAAACCAAAGCAATAAAGGAAGTAATGGAAAAAGCATTTCCTGTAGTGCAGAACGAAATGGCTATTGACAAGCTTTCAGGAATGATGAGCAGGGAAACTCCCGCAGTGATCACCACCGATGCATTGAATCAGATGCACATCGTGACGAAGAGTGATATAATTCGCGCAATGGCAAAATAATAAATCGCATATTCAAAATAAAAGTGTACTGACTCGGTAATGGGGTACTATAATTAATTGCTGATGCCAGTCCATGCATGTATAGATCAGCTCGGAAGGGAAATACAAATCCCTGTTCATCCGCGGAAAATAATATCCCTTGTTCCTTCCCAGACCGAATTGCTATTCGATTTAGGATTGAATGAGGAAATCATGGCCGTCACGAAGTTCTGTATTTACCCCGAAGAAAAAGTGAAAAGCAAAATCAGGATAGGCGGGACAAAAAATCTCAACATCGAAAAAATAAAATCACTCCGGCCTGATCTCATTATCGGAAATAAGGAGGAAAATGATGAGGAACAGATCAAGGAGCTGATGAAAGAATTTACAGTATGGATCAGTGACATTCAAACAACCGGTGAGGCTTACGCAATGATTGACAGTGTAGGTAAAATAACAGGCAAGCAAAAACAGGCTGATCGAATCATAAAAGATATTAGGGTCGCAATTAGGAATTTTCAGCTTTCAAAGACAGATGATGTTTTTACTGCAGCTTATTTGATCTGGAATGAGCCTATGATGACTACAGGAAATAACACATTCATCCATCACATGCTTGGGATCGCAGGTTTTAAAAATGTTTTTAATGATTTGCGGCGCTATCCTGAAATTGGCATTCAAGATCTCAAATTAAGATCTCCGCAGTTCCTGTTATTGTCCTCCGAACCCTTTCCCTTTTCAACAAAGCATGCTGAAGAATTTGAAAAATTGCTTTCTCAAACAAAAATACTTTTAGTGGATGGTGAAATGTTTTCATGGTATGGAAGCCGGATGGTGAAATCAATATCATATTTTGAGCACCTCCATTTACTGATAAAGGAACTATGAAGATTACAGATCAGGGAATGATCGTTTTCAAATTGAATTCAATTTATCTTTACCACCGTTCAATTACATCATAAAACAAAATAAATCTGAACATGGCTACGGCTACAAAGGCAGCTAATGGAACCACTGCACTAACGAGAATTGAATCAATCCTGCAGGACAAGGCAGAATTTCTTTTAAATCACGATTGTACTACCATTGATAAAAAGCTTCTTCATGCTCCCGGTCCCGATTTTATTGATCGAATATGGGCGAATTCTGATCGTAACAATCAGGTGCTGCGAAACATGGGAACACTGTACAATCACGGCAGGCTTGCAGGTACAGGATATCTTTCAATACTCCCTGTTGACCAGGGCATTGAGCATAGTGCCGGTGCCTCTTTTGCACCAAATCCTGTGTACTTTGATCCTGAAAATATCATTCAGCTTGCAATGGATGGAGGTTGCAATGCTGTTGCTTCAACTTATGGGGTACTCGGAATAGTTTCACGCAAGTATGCTCATAAGATTCCCTTCATTGTAAAAATCAATCATAACGAATTTCTTACTTACCCTAATAAGTTTGATCAAATAATGTTCGGTACCATTAAGGAATGCTGGAACCTGGGTGCGGCCGCTGTGGGGGCAACTATTTATTTTGGAAGTGAGGAATCTACAAGACAGATCCAGGAGGTTAGTACCGCTTTTGAGATGGCACATGAGCTGGGAATGGCAACCATACTCTGGTGCTACCTGCGTAATTCAGGCTTCAAAAAAGATGGAGTGGATTATCACGCTGCTGCAGATATTACCGGACAGGCGAATCATCTTGGTGTTACTATTCAGGCTGACATAATCAAGCAGAAGCTGCCTGTAAATAATGGCGGATATGAAGCCTTGAAATTCGGAAAAACGCATCCGAAAGTGTACCGCGAGCTAACTACCGATCACCCGATAGATCTCTGCCGTTACCAGGTTGCCAATTGCTTTATGGGCCGGGCCGGTCTCATTAACTCAGGAGGCGAATCAAAGGGAGCGAGCGACATGGCTGAAGCGGTGTTTACTGCGGTGGTCAACAAGCGTGGGGGGGGTACTGGCCTTATCTCAGGCAGAAAAGCATTTCAGAAGCCAATGAAGGAGGGTGTAGAGTTGCTCAATGCAATTCAGGATGTGTACCTTGAGAAGGGTATTGGACTGGCATAATGATTAAATATTAAGAAAGAAGAAGGAAGTACGAAAGTAATCCGGGAAGTAAAACATCAGATGTCCTGATTCTGAAACTTAATCAAGTTGGTTATGCATGTGTATGACATGAAGAAAAGGACTTTTAAGTTTATCACTAATTTAGTGTACTGCATATAGATCATGGAAGCAAAAATTTATTCAACAAGCTTCCAAAGCAGTCACTTCAGTGGGCGTAATTACCGGTTTTCTTATTTGTGATCTTGTTTTTAATCATTTAATCTTGTCTCATATTCACTTTCGTACTTCCCACTAACATTTCATATTTGATAAATGGCATGGTTTAAAAGAACAAAAGAAGGAATAACCACCTCTTCAGAAAATAAGCTCGAGGTACCCGAAGGCATCTGGTGGAAGTGCCCAGCATGTAAGAGAACAGTCCTTTCCGATGATTTTAAATCGAACAAATACGTCTGCCCTAACTGCAATTATCACGCGCGTATTAATTCAATAGAATACTTCGAAATGATATTTGATGATGGAGAAGTAAAATTACTTTTCGAAAATTTGATGCCTAAAGATTTCCTGCGCTTTAAAGATCTTAAGTCATACCAGACCCGTCTGGATGATGCGGTGAAAAAAGTTAACGTTTCAGAGGCTATTACCGTGGGAAGAGGAGCAGTGAACGGAAAAAAATTAGTATGCGCATGCATGAACTTTAATTTCATCGGAGGATCAATGGGAAGCGTAGTGGGTGAGCGGGTATCGCTTGCTATAGAGCTTTGTATTCAAAAGAAAATTCCATTCCTTATAATTTCTAAGAGCGGCGGGGCCCGGATGATGGAAAGTGCATTCTCACTGATGCAACTCGCCAAAACATCTGCCAGGCTTGGCCAGCTATCGGAAGCAAAAATCCCTTACTTCTCACTCATGACGGATCCGACTACCGGTGGAGTTACTGCCTCCTATGCCATGCTTGGTGATATTAATATGGCTGAGCCCGATGCGCTGATTGGCTTTGCCGGACCCCGTGTAATAAAAGAAACCATCAAAAAAGATTTGCCCAAGGGCTTTCAGCGATCAGAATTTCTTCTTGAGCATGGATTTCTGGATTTCATCGTTGACCGGAAGGATTTGAAGCAACGGCTCACCGACCTGATAGATTTGATTCCCATAAATAAAGAATCCTCAGCCTCTCATTCAAAAGTACAGGCTGCGGCTAATACATAAAAGCGTGCATGCTTCGAATGATTGCCAATTGTGCATCCATCTTCAAATAAAAAAGAAAATTTCTGATTCAGGTAAAAATTTTTTATCTTCCTTAAGCAAAATTGGCACGGCTTTCTGACGATTGAAACCGGCTTGAATCCTTCTTAATTTCTTGTTTTCTTTATATATTAGTACTGGCCGCTTAAAAGTTGTAGAATAGCTTTCCCTTAAATCATCCATTGTAATAATTCAATACTCCGTTTTACATTACGGGGTAACTTTTTTCTGTTTTTATTCTGGATATAATAAAAACCAACCTTGGTTTACGTTACGTAATTCCCTCAACTAATTTTTTTTTCACCTAACAAATCAATCATTATGAAACAAAAGCTGAACACTGCTTTAAAGGTTGTTATGGTTGTTGCGGTTGTAGGGTCATTACTCTATGTCAGCAGCAATCGTGATCGCCTGAGTGCGTCGAGCCATCGCGAGGCGCCTCTCATCAGTCAGGATCCACAGGCGGATAATACTGACTTGTACTGTTTCCGGTCTCCGGAAGATACCAACCGCATCATCATTATTGCTGATTACATTCCAGCAGAATTGCCGATGGGTGGTCCTAATTATTACACCTTTGGTGATGATGTGCAATATCAAATTCACATCAAGAATGATGCAACCACCGTCGGTGATGACATCACTTACCGCTTTAAGTTTGCGAAAAAGAATGAAGATCCTACAACGTTCTTCAATATTCGGCTTGGCAAGCAGAACCTCAGGACACAGTGGAGATGCACCAAGAGTGTAGGTGGTGGTGCGTTTACTACTATTGCACATGGTGATGTTCCTGCAAACAACATAGGACCCCGATCGATCAATGATCCGGTGCTCGGATTAGGTGAGCCGTCCTATGATCACATGATCAATGAATCAATCAAAACCTCCAATGACGGTGGTGATGAAACCATTTATTGCGGCCCCGCTGACGATCCTTTCTTTGTTGACCTTGGCGGTATTTTCGATCTCGGAATGACGCGTGCAGGTGGTACCGGAATCAATGCTCCCCGTGATGGCGTAGCTGGTTACAATTGCCACGTGATCGCTTTAAGTATTCCCATTTCAACCCTGCAAAAGGATGGAAAGGATATTACCAAGTCTGCAAATATTCTCGATGCCGATTTCGTAATCGGAGTATACGCTTCCGCAAGCAGAACAAAGGTTAAAACCCTGAAACACGAAGGTGGTGTGGATAATACGGGAAAATATGTTCAGATTTCACGCCTTGGAATGCCTCTCACCAACGAAGCGGTAATTCCGATCGGTGATAAAGATTTCTGGAACTGGTCTGATCCCACCGGTGATGCAGCATTTGAAGAATATTTCACGAATCCTGAGCTTGCTTTGTATATGGATGACTCCCAGTTCGGAGCATTTGTACCTGCATTGGAGCCGCTAAGAATTCAGACAGCATCACCCACTGTACTTGGAGATGTTGACTTCAGAAATTATAAGGATGGATTATATATCCTTTACAACAATCCTGCAACGTTTGGTAGTGCACTTGATCCTGCTCTTTATGGTGATTACCTGCTTCGTCCCAATCAACCAAGGTCGGTAGATATTCTTCCGATTTTCAATACAGGAGTACCAAACCTTTCCCCTTATCAGTTAGCGACCGGTAAAACACCCGGCAATCCGTTTACTGCAGGAAAGCCCTTTATCAATAACTTCCTTCCCACCTTTAGTGATATGCTTCGCTTAAACATGGCGGTGCCTGTAACACAGCGGGATGACCCAAACTTTAGTTCAGAAGGCCTCATTCAGGCAGCAGTTCTTGGTTTAACTGATCCTATGTATGCCAACACCGATCTGCAGTTCATTCCGAATATGGATGGCTTTCCAAACGGAAGACGACTTGAGGATGATGTAACCCGGATTGAATTACAGGCTGTAGGCGGCGTCGTACTTGCAGCTATCGGATTATTCTATGATGATTACACCATAGGTGAAGATCCGGTTACTACTGATCTGCTTGATGTGCTCGGTTACACTACCGGTGTAGAGCATAACGATACTACTTTTAAAAATACCTTCCCATTCGTGCAAGCACCATGGTCAGGCTATTATTACCATTACAACTTCACCTCTAATTAATTTTTTAACACAAAAAAACTTTGAACATTATGAGATCAATCATAAACAATTCGCTCAAGGTGATGGCAGTGCTGGTAGTGGTGGGAGGATTGATGTACCTGGGAATGAAACATTCTGACATACAGGCATCAAGTCACCGCGAAGCACCGTTAATCTCCAATGATCCCTCTGCAGACAACACTGATGTGTATGCCTTCCGGGATCCCAGTGATACCAATTACATTAACATAATTGCCGGATATGTTCCTGCGGAATTACCTCATGGCGGACCGAACTATTATGTGTTCGGTAAAGATGTTGCCTATGATATTCACGTGAAGAACAATGCTGCAACCATTGGTGATGATATTACCTATCGCTTTACTTTCAAAACCATTAATGAGGATCCTACCACCTTTTTTGACATTCGCCTGGGCCTGGAAAACAACAAGCAGACCTATAAATGTCAGAAAAGTATTGCAGGTGGCCCATGGGTCACGATTGCTAATTACAGGGAAGTGCCTCCGCCTAATATCGGACCCCGCTCTATTGAAGATCCGGTTCTGGGTTTAGGAACTACTTACGAAACCCTTTTCATGAATGCTGTGAAGAAGGAAAACGGAAACGGAGACAATGAAGTGATCTATTGTGGTCCTGCTGATGATCCTTTCTTTGTTGATCTGGGGGGTATTTTCGATCTGGGAATGACACGAGCAGGAGGAACAGGTGTAAATGCTCCTCAGGATGCACTCGCCTGCCGCAATGTTCATGTTATTGCAATGAAGATTCCAATCTCGGCACTTCAGAAAGATCATAAAGGAGTTGGAAGTGCACAAAACATTCTGGATGGTAATTACGTTATTGGTGTTTGGGCGTCTGCAAGCCGCCCCAAAGTGCGTACTCTCGTTTTAAAAGACAGTACCGTAAAGGTAAGAACTGACGGCAATTATGTTCAGATTTCCCGCCTTGGCATGCCTTTGACAAATGAGGCTGTTATTCCGATTGGAGATAAAGATCATTGGAATTCACAATCACCCTATGATGCTGATGCAAGCGGTGAATTTGATGAATACTTCACCAATCCTGAACTGGCTTTGTATATGGATTCTGCACAGTTTGGACCTTTCGTACCGGCCTTGTTTGATAGCTTGAAAATTCAGACTTCTTCACCAACAATACTGGGTAACGTGAATTTTACAAATTACAATGACGGATTGTATGTGCTTTATAACAATCCTGCAACCTTTGGTACTGCCCTGGATCCTGCACTTTATGGAAATTACCTGCTTCGTCCGGGTGAGCCCCGCTCAGTAGATCTTCTTCCGATCTTCCACACAGGTGTTCCTAACCTGCCGCCTTATCAGTTAGCCACTGGCAAGGATGTAGGCAATCCTCTATCACCCGGCAAGCCTTTCATCAATAACTTTTTACCCACTTTTGGTGATATGCTCCGGTTGAATATGGCGGTTCCTGTTACACCGCGTGATGATCCTAACTTTAGTTCTGAAGGTCTATTACAGGCTGCAGTGCTTGGCTTAACAGATCCGCAGTATGCTAATACCGATATCCAGTTTATCCCCAATATGGATGGCTTTCCAAATGGAAGACGCCTGGAGGATGATGTAACCCGCATTGAGTTACAAGCGGTAGGCGGAATTGTTCTTGCTGCCATTGGGTTGTTCTATGATGACTATACAATTGGTGAAGATCCTATTACACCCCAGCTTGTAGATGTTCTCTCTTATACTACCGGCATTGAGAAGAATGATACAACATTTCGCTCTGAATTCCCCTATGTGCAGGTGCCATGGGTTGGATATGGAAAATGCAGTGGTCCTGTAGTAATGGCGGGTGGAATGAGAGCAGGTGGATTGCAGATCGGTCAACCCGAGGTGGTTGCAGGTCAGAATTATCCAAATCCTTTCACAACGCTTACTAACTTCAAATACCATATTTCATCTGATGCGCGTGTGACCATCCGTGTATATGATCTTTCAGGGAATTTAATTGCTACAGTACTTGATAAGAATCAAAAATCAGGATCGTACGTATCTACATGGAAACCAGAGTCATCATTGGCTGCAGGTGTTTATGTAGCTACCATTCAGAATAATGGTATCACCCATAGCGTGATGAAGATCACTCATGTGAAGTAGTTTGCAGGTAACACAAAGAATAGTGTGTGTGTGTTTTCTTAGAAGCCGGCGCAAGTCAATGCGCCGGTTTCTTTTTTTAAGGAATACGGCTTATATCTGAAATATTTGAAATTGAAAATGTTTTCTACGATTAGAGAAAAAATTTACCTCACTCTTAAACCCAGATTTTTCCGTAGAACTCAATTTAGTTATGATCCTTTCGTAAGATTTTCTACTGCAAAGCAGTTGAAATTTTGTCCTCTTTCGACTAAAAAATCCGGGTTAAAGTACGTTTCTCTTCCTTTTAAAATACGGGCATTTTAATCATGCATAATGATGCGGCATTTAATTCGATGAATGCTATAAACAAAGACATACGATAATGAAAAAAACAATTTTCAGCATAGTGCTTGCTATAGGCCTACACTCTGTATTTGGTCAAACCAATGAGAATAATTAAAATACCAATGGAACCAATCAAAACCCCAGCGGTACAACTGGAAACACCAACACAACAACTCCTGCAGCAGGAAAGAATGCGAATCAAATTACTAACCTGAAGCAGAGCGGCAATGAAATGGATTACTGGAATACGAAACAAAGTGAATTACAAAAAGGAGATATTCATGCGAATATCAACAGCACATTCAATGAAAAATATCCTGAAAGGCAGGATGCCGTTTGGTATAAAAGCAGTTCAGGATATATGGCACGTTATCCCGGTAAAAATAATATGGAAGAGCAGGTGATGTTTGATAGCAACGGGAAAATAAAGGGTACCGGTATTCAGGTTGAAAACAGTACACTGCCCGGCAAATCTTCAGCTTATTTGAAGAAAAATTATACTGATAAAACCTATGACCGGGTTTATCAATTAAATTCTCCTACGGGTGAAAAGTCATACCAGGTGTGGGTGGATGGTAAATGGATCAGATTCGATTCCAATGGTGATTATGTTGATCCTAAATAATCAATAATTCAATTAAACAAAAAAACCGCTTCAATTGATTAGGTGGTTTATTTATTTATCCCCCTAAACAAGAATCATCTTTCAGACAATGATTAGGCGAATCTTAACCCTGCTCCGCCATCCGGAGTTGTAAACATGCCAAGAGATGTCCGTGCATCCTTTTCTTTTTGAAGTCCGGGTATTTCTGCCGGAATTGTTTGAATAAAAGAATCAGCTTTTAAATCATTTAATGAAGTATCTGAAAAATAACCGGAGTGTCACAAAGCTCGCAAAACCCCGTTGAATAAGTAGTCAGGAGGGCAATAACAAACAATACCTGCTTCATATTTTTTTGCAAACATTCTAACAAAAATTTGTTCGGATGATATTGGGTTGCCGGAATTATGCAAAGAATGTTTATTGTACCAGATATCGCA
Source organism: Chitinophagales bacterium (assembly GCA_039920305.1). Classification (GTDB taxonomy): domain Bacteria; phylum Bacteroidota; class Bacteroidia; order Chitinophagales; family UBA10324; genus DASRAJ01. The sequence goes on along the minus strand of JBDSEA010000084.1, from coordinate 3,034 downwards.
TTCCTGATGTGTTACCAAAAACCAACTTAACCAAATTGAAATAAATTTTGAAAGTGTCTTGAAGATGCAGAACTTTGAATGATACGTTGTGCTCATAATGGTTAATATCAATTATTTATGATGAACATTGAATGGTATACGGATTTACCTCCATCAGGTTATTCTTCTTCATTAATAACTACAAATGAAACTCAGGAAGAACACCGACACAATCTGTTTTCCGGGGATATTTATTCCATGAGTATATTGAATACACTTGGTCAAATTGTATATTTCTCATGGGAGAAATTTAATGGTGAACAAGCATCAAAACAACTTAACCTCTATGAATTTGCAACAGGTGTATATTTTCTTCAAATAAATTCTGCACATTTCAGCGGGAATTTTACATTCATCATTTCAAAATAACGCGCGATGAAAGTATACCGCAGTACCGTTTTCTACTTTATTTTATCCCTATTCACGGGAATCATTTTTTCTTTTTTAATCTTCCTGCCTACCTGCAAGGCGCAACAGGGTGAATGGACCTGGATGAGAGGTGATTCCACTTTCAACTCAGCAGGCCATTACGGCGAAATTGGTGTTACTGATTCAGCAAACTATCCACCTGCACGATACAGCCCCACCAGTTGGACAGACCCCGATGGAAACTTCTGGATTTATGGTGGTTATGGAACATCAGAATTCCTTGGGGATATGTGGCGGTACAATGTGAATACGAATAAATGGACATGGGTATTTGGTACTAAAACTCCCAACCTTCCCGCGAGTTATGGTGTTATGGGCATTCCTTCCATTAATAATTTCCCCGGATGCAGAGGCTGGGGCGGTGCATCCTGGGTTGATGCCGATGGTGATTTATGGATGTTTGGCGGTAAGGGGTATGGTCTTAATCCGAATGCTCCCAACATGCTTGCTGATCTGTGGCGATACAATATTCTATCAAACAAATGGACATGGATGAAAGGTAATCCGGAAGATACTTCCCATTATGGATTATTTGGAGTTCCTGATTCAACCAAAACTCCTGGTTCACGGATGGAAGTCACTGCGAACTGGACTGATTCAACGGGACTGTGGTTCTATGGTGGTACGCGCGACAATCACCTGAAAAATGATGGTAACGATATGTGGCGCTTCGATATTTCCACCAATTCATGGGAATGGATGAGCGGTGATACAATTGCTAACGTGCTTCCAAATCCGGGAACTCAATATGTATTTGCATTTACTAATACTCCAGGCGGAAGATTTGCACATTGCGCATGGCAGGATGCCCTGGGTAAGTTCTGGATGTTCGGGGGTCATAATGATTTAATTGGGGATGACTGGGCAGATCTTTGGCAATACGATCCTGCGATTAATCAATGGGCGTGGCAAAGCGGAAGCATTGACAGTACCCTTGGTGTTTCCGGTGCGCTATGCGATACCTCACACAACTTTTATCCGAAAGGAAGATGGGAAAATCGCCTTGCATGGATTGATGACTGTGATAACCTTTGGCTGTTTGGCGGTCAAAGAACAATAAACTCGCTCAATGATTTATGGGTCTATTCAACTGTAAAAAAAATCTGGAGTTTCGCCGGAGGAACGCTTTTTACTAATAATGACGGGAATTACGGAAAACAAGGAATCCCTGATGTAGTCAATCTGCCTCCTTCACGCATGGGTGCCGGAGCCTGGCAGGATGAAGATGGTAATTTCTGGCTCTTCGGAGGCTCTCGAACCACAGCAGCCAATCAGTTTTACAGTGATCTATGGAAATTCAAACCTGACTCGCTTTGTCCTGCAGGTATTGAATGCGGTATTCCAACTTCCATAATTGAAACCACGGAAAAAGATAATCCGGTTGTTATGGTATATCCCAATCCTTCACAAGGAATTTTCATGATAGAAATCCCTCATGTCATTAGTGAAAATGAAGCTGTAATTGAAATCTTTAACACCCTTGGAAATCTGGTATATTCTTCCTCAGAAATAATTTCTTCTGTTGATTGGAGAAAGGAAATTAATTTAGATGCGGCTGTTCGGGGGATTTACTTCATCAAAATAAAAACCGGGAAACTTAATGTAACAGCAAAAATTTTTTTAACGCTATAAATATTTCACATGAAAAAAGCTTTACTCTTCTCTGTAATTCTGCTTACCTTTTCTTCACTTCATGCACAGAAGCAAACGTGGCAATGGTATTTCGGTTACAATGCATCACTGGAATTCAACACCGGGGCTCCGGTGGTAACTAATAACAGCGCCATGAGTCAATGGGAAGGCAGTGCTTCCATTGCCGATGCAAATGGAGATCTCCTATTTTATACTGATGGACTAAGTGCGTGGAATAAAAATCATGCGATCATGCCCAATTCAAATGGAATGCTTGGAAATTATTCAAGCACTCAATCAGCATTGATTGTTCCAAAGCCCGCCAGCAGCTCGATCTATTACATATTTGTATGCGATGGAAGCTCTGCTCATTACAGTGAAGTGGATATGACCCTGCAAAGCGGATTGGGTGATATAACGGCAACCAAGAATATTTTACTCACTTCAAGTTGCGGTGAAAAACTTGCAGGGGTACGATCGGGGAATGGTGAAGACATCTGGGTAGCTATTCATCAAAACAATAATGCGGTTTTCCAGGCCTTTTTGGTTACGAGTGCCGGAGTAACACTTACACCGGTATCTTCTACTGTTGGAAATATACTCGGCGGCAACATCGGTCAGCTTCAATTTTCACCTGACGGGAAGCGGGCGGCCATGGCAAGCTACAGCGCACCAATGAACCAAACAGTCGAGTTATTTGATTTCGATAATATCACTGGTGAATTTTCAAACCACATTGGTCTTGCGACCACCTACAGTCAAACATACGGCCTGGAATTTTCATCCAACAGCCAGATACTTTACAGTGGTGCAAATCCGGATAACGAAGTTCATCAATGGGATTTAAGCTCCGGTGATCCCGCAATTATTCTTGCATCAAATCTTAACTTAGGCAGTGCCGGTGGAGTCGTTGGTTCCTTTCAACTCGCACCTG
>JBDSEA010000083.1:0-49109 GCA_039920305.1 Chitinophagales bacterium | reverse complement strand
TACAATTTGGCGGCATAATTTTAAATTAAAATAAAAGCAGGGTCCGGAAGTTTTATAAAAATAAATTCAATATATTATTAGCAATAATTAAGATCTGTAAGTGTTACCGGAAATGGAGGTAGCCTGCTCCTGAAATAAAACCGGCGGAGCTGCCTCCGGTAATAGCCTGAATGATTTGCGGTGATGCACGCAAACGCCATGGACTATAATCTGAGCCCTGTGCAGTTCTGTTGCATATCCTTTATTTTGATTCCAGTGATAATGCGGAAAGCTTTCATGTAACTGATTCATGAATTCATCACGATGGGTTTTTGCAAGTACACTTGCCGCCGCAATGGATGAGAATTTAGCATCACCATCCACAATACATTCATGAGGAATGCGCCTGTATTTTTTAAACCGGTTTCCATCAACCAGAATAAACTGAGGGGACTTATGAAGCTGATCAAGGGCTTTGTGCATCGCAAGGATGGAAGCTCTCAGAATATTGATCCTGTCAATCATTCTGTGGCTTACTTGTGCCACTGCCCATGCTATAGCTTCCCTCTCAATGATTGGTCGTAATTCATCACGCTGCTCTTCCGTCATTTGCTTGGAATCATTTAGCATCGGATGAAAAAACTTTTTGGGCAGCACCACCGCGGCAGCGAACACCGGACCTGCAAGACATCCGCGTCCTGCCTCATCGCATCCGGCTTCTGTTAAATCACGGTGAAAAAATTTTTTGAGCATTCAGGAAACTTACAATCGTGTGGCGAAAATGAAAATAAAATAACGGGTGTAAAAAAATTGTTTTGCACCACAAAAATTCAGGTTGTGCACTATTTACCGGTTCACGGTAAGCCTCAGCTATAATTCACAATAAAAACTATAAAATCAGCGTAATATTTCCTTTTCTCACACGCTTTACACCATTGGTGAAAACGGTTTGCAATTCATAAATATAAACGCCCATCTCCTCTGGCTTTCCCTGGTAGGTTCCATCCCATCCCTGCCCAGGATCAGTGGTTTGAAAAAGCAACTGGCCCCAGCGGTTATAGATGGAGAAGATGAAAGACTGGTTCCCGTCTGTAATGATGTTAAAGATATCATTCACCCCATCCCCATTCGGTGTAAAAGCATTCGGCACATAGAAAGGGCATGAGGAATCAACAAATATAGTATCCAGGGTTATACAGCCGCTGTCATCCACAAGCACCCATACTAATTGTGGAACTTCATTGATTGTTATGAATCTGGTAGTTTCCTGAGTGCTCCATAAATGATATAATGCAGGATTACCGGCATCCAGGGTAATGGATTCATCAATGCAAATGGCGGTATCCTTTCCAAGAAAAACAATTGGATAATCATGGACATTTACCACCTTCGCCACTGTATCAGAAGGGCAAACAGAACCAGTGATGGACAGAGTGAAAGTGTAAATACCGCTTGCATCAAAATAAGTTTTTACGGTTGTAGCCGTATCGCCATCAACTCCTGGTCCTGACCATAAAAATGAAGTAGGATTTCCCAGAGAACCATCAGAAAGTGTAACCGTATCACCGACACATACTGAGGCAGGGTTTACCGAAAAATCTGCAATCAATTCAGGCAGAATTATGAGTGTGATTTGCGCGGTATCAAAACAGCCGGTAGTATCTGTTACGGTGAGAATCACGACATATGTTCCGCCATCAGGGAAGATAAACGACGGATTAACCAGATTGCTTGTACCAGAACCTCCGAAATTCCAGGAATAAGTTATAGCCTGACCGGTGGAGGCACTTGTAAAATTTACAGGCATTCCTGCGCAATAGGGGCCTGCGGAAACGGCTAATGTAGCCACCGGGGGCTGAATATAGGTGGTTAATACAAGTGAATCTTTGTCGAAACAACCGGAGGTGTCAGTGATTGCGAGGCTGATGGTAAATGTTCCTGAATTCAAATAAACATGATCCGGATTTTGAAGATTGCTTCCGGTGCCATCTCCAAAATCCCATACCCAGGAATTTACTATGTCACCTTGCGAGGCATCAGTAAACACCACTGAATCGCCGTTACAGGTGTTATAAAGCTGATATGAAAATTGAGCACTTGCAAGGTTTACAATAAATGGCACAGTATCAAGGAAGCTTAATTCATTTCCGCAATTATCCAGCAGCACATCATAATTGATATTATCATTTTTAAAATGAAGCACATAATTTCCATTAAATGTTATAGGGCTTGTAAGCTGAATGTACACATCGGTAAAAAAATTTCCGGAACCGCATGCAGGCGCAAAGGCGCTCAAAACATTTACCGGCGACGGACCTGTAACATAAAAATCCGTCCCGTTTGCCGCCAGCGATGTACACAGGATGGGTTCTGAAAGGGTAAGATGCAGGGTATCCGGGGCTTCACAGGCAAAAGGTTCAAGGGCGACTGGGGTGGGTGGCAGGGTGTCGTAAATAACCGCATTGCCTGTAAAATTAAGAGTGTAACCAAGAAAGGTATTTGCGAAATTATTGATGATAAGAACATAGGTTTCGCCAACCAAAACAGGCAGCGGCGCGCATTGATTGGGGCCCCCTTGCGGAACTGAGATAAGAAGATACGGAAATGCCATACCTGTAGAACCCGGGATTACCGAATAGTTGCATCGTACTTCCGGAGCCGCCCCTGTTGTAATCCCGCTGCAATCACTTCCTGTTAGGTTGTAAATAGCCCAGTCATAATCATCACCCGGGGAGTTAGGTGCAATCTGCATCTCCAGGTCACCGGCACCGGTAACAGTAAAAATGTACCATACTGAATTTTGTTCTCCGGTCATCAAACAACTGGTATTTCCCGGATACGTAAGTTCCTGCTGCGTACCACTGCCGACATAAGAGTTTTGCTGAAAATATGTTGACTGACAGACCGGTATTGCCTGCTCACAATCCTGCTCAGGCAATTGAGCAAGTAAGAACTTACAATGCAGTAAAACGAATACAAGCAGTGGAATGCCCTTTACCATAAAGGAATTTGAAGCTGAGCAATCAGAACGGATCTTACTGCTAAGCCACTCAAAAGTAAATAAAAGATTTTCACAATGCATGGACTTTATCAATTGCAGCTGCAAGTTTATGGTCCTTTGCAGTTACCTTATCACCTGCATCATGGGTTGAAAGATTGATTTCAACCTTATTATAATTGTTATTCCATGAAGGATGGTGATCCATCTTTTCTGCAATCATGGCTACCCGGGTCATGAAACTGAATGCTTCCACAAAATTCTTGAAGGTGAAGGTGTGTGAAAGCTTATTGTCTTTTTCTATCCACATATCTTATTGTTGATTTTAAATTAAATTTATTCAAATATTAAATACTCTCCTGATTTGAGGGAGGCATAATCGATCAATATTACAAGCTGGGTATCAGAAATGTTTTTAAGGGAAGATGAAATCATCTGCCGGTGGTCGTTATTCACTTCACCCCGGATCACTAAAAAAAAATCTGCCTGCTTCATTTCCGGAATCAAATTCTCGCTCTGGTATTTGTTTGAAACAAGATTCACCACCCATTTATCCATTTCGTTTTCATACTTATATAAGCTATAAATAGCTGTTTTATTTTTTCTCCGGTTTATAATTTCAAGATCATTCATTCGCCTGAGGTCCAAATCAAGTTGTTTGTTGATGTGCCAGCAAAGCCTGTAATCCTTTAACTGGGAGATGATACCAAAAATTACTCCTTCAAAATCCTGTTCAAACTTTATATTTTTTTTCCTTGCCACAAAACATTTTCATCCCAAGGCTAAAATTACACTTTTGAAGGGTTCAAGAAAGAGGATAACAGGAATTCAATAAAATAGACATGCAGTAGTTCATTAAAAGTAAATTATCCTTATTTATCAGCATGCAAATGCCGGAAACAGAAACAATAGACCAATTTGCATAACAAATCATGTTCTGCAGAAATTGTATGATACATGAAAGCGTGGTCAGGTGCTGGTCATTCGATTAACGACCACGCTATTCATTACTCCTGAGTGACTTATCATTTTAAAACAGAGAATCAGATTGCCACATCTTCTCTCAACCTGTTCTTCATTACCATCAGTTCCTCTTCCATCTTCACCACTGATTGGAGCAGTTCATCGCTTTGCCTGAGTGGCTCCGGCATTTCACTGCTTATGTAATTCACGAACTTCCAAACTTCTTTTACCTCATGCACTTCAAGCTCATAGGGCTTGTATTCAGGGTTGAGTGAATGCAGCACAAGTTTCTTTTTTCTTTTCAGCTCATTGTACACAATTTTAAAAACAATTCCTTCCTGCTGTGTGAGCAGGATGTAAGCATTGCCGTTCTTTATATCGAACCAGTTTTCCAGGTATTCACCAATCACAAAGCTTTTATCGCTTATCGGAAGCATTGAATCACCGTCAATCTGGAACATACGATACTTTCGGTCATCAAATAAGATCGGGAGCTGAAATGTAGGTAGCTTATTAATAAAGTCAGGATCAGCGTACCCATTCTTATATCCTGCTTTGGCTTTCAGCGGTACCACTTCAATGTTTTCCTTATTGGTACTGTCAACCGTTGTGGCAAGCACGCGAAGTTTGCTGCCAGTGATATAAACATCGTTTCCTCTCAGTAGTTCTGAGAGCTGAAACTGTGAAAGTTTGCTCATATCAATTTTTACTAGTGTATCAATCGAAACCTTGAAATATTTTGAAAATCCGAGAAGTGCCCCGAGGGTTGGATTCTTTACACTTCCATTCTCATAGCTATTGAGCGTTGACCGGCTCATGTTTAGCTCGCGCGCCAATACATCCTGTGTTTTTTCCTTGCGGGAGCGAAGGAGCTTAATGTTATGATTAAACGTCATAAATTCTTTTTTTTAACGCTTCAAAACTATTGACTAAATTACAATCTTCCAAACTGATTGTAATACGGTCAATTTAATTATCTGCATGATCCTGAATTCTCACCGCACCATTGTTCATCTTGATTTGGATTGTTTTTTTGTGGCAGTGAGCCGCCTCATGAATGCAGCGCTTAATGGCAAGCCGGTATTGATCGGTGGAACCAGCGATCGCGGGGTTGTTGCCGCCTGTAGCTACGAAGCACGAACGTTCGGTATTCACTCTGCCATGCCCATGAAGCTTGCAAGGAGATTATGTCCTGAAGCAATGATCGTGCAGGGTGATTACGAAATGTACATCAAAAAATCTGAGGAAGTAACGGAGATCATCAGTGAGCGGTCGCCGGTATTTGAAAAGAGTTCCATTGATGAATTTTATATTGATGTTACTGGAATGGATCGCTTTTTCGGTTGTTACAAATGGGCAACAGAGTTATGGGAAAAGGTGAAGAAAGAAACGGGCTTGCCAAGCTCCTTTGGATTATCAGTGAATAAAACCGTTTCGAAAGTTGCCACAGATTATGTGAAGCCAAACAGCAACAGGAAAGTAGACCAGGGAACAGAGAAAGAATTTCTTGCTCCTATGTCAGTAAGTAAAATTCCAATGGTGGGTAAAAAGACATACCAGCTTTTGCGGCAGATGGGTATCGAAAAAATTTTCACACTGCAGCAAATGCCGGCGGAGCTTATGCATGACGTGCTCGGCGAAAACGGGATCTCTATATGGCAAAAAGCCAACGGCATTGATGATTCGCCTGTAGTGGCTTACAACGAAAGGAAATCTATTTCATCAGAAGAAACATTCGATCAGGATACAATAGACCTGGTTATGCTGAAATCGCTTCTGATCACCATGACTGAAAAACTATCACTTCAGCTTCGCAATGAAAATAAGCTCACCTCATGCATCACAATCAAGATCCGCTACTCAAATTTTGATACTCATACCATGCAGCATCGGATTCCTTATACCAACTGTGACCATCAGCTCATTCCGCGGGTAAAGGAATTATTTGATAAGCTTTATAACCGCCGCATGCTGATAAGATTAACAGGGGTACGCTTAAGCCATCTTGTTAGCGGAGGTTACCAGATTAATGTATTTGAGGATTCAGAGCAGTTGATCCAGCTATACCAGGCGATGGATAAAATGCGAAAGCGCTTTGGTGACCATGCTGTGCAGCGAGCTGTGGGATTAGGGTTTCACCTTCGTGATTTCAATCCCTTTAATGGAATACGAAAAACCTTTACAGCTTCCTGAGGAGCCTTTTAACCTTTACTCTGGCTCAGAGTGAGTAATCAGTTGTTAATAAGACTGATGATCATCACTGAAATCAGCATAACATTCCAGTTGATCAGGCTCTGGTTTACCTTCATTTCGGGTGTATCACGATGCCAGATGTTACGGGCAATTGCCTGGCGCCGAAGTCCCATCCGGCAAAGCATGGCCACACCAAAACTTGCAAATGGCAGAATAGCAACCAGCAGGATATGACTGAAAGTGCCTCCATAAGAAAGCATCTCATCCACATAGGTATGATTATGCGTAAGCACAGAGTAACCTACTGCACTCCAGAATAGCAGGGTAGGAAGCGTTAACATGAAACCGCTCATGATCCAGCGCTTTGGGTTAAGTTGTAATGAAAGTGTTTCCATATTCAGAAAATTTTGAGTAGGCGATATTAATTCTTCTGCCCTTTTCATGCCAAACATTTTATGATCATTGGGTAAAAATTGTGTGCGGAATGGTTTGTTTTAAATTTTAGCGGAGATTCCAGCTATTACTGACACTGGCAATTGTGCAAATGTAGGAATTAGTAAGCATCCTCTTCTTTCATTTGTTTTAATTTTGCCCTTCATCTTCTCCACTAATGAGTGATCCCATTAAGCATGAATGCGGAATAGCCCTGATCAGGTTGCTTAAGCCACTTTCATTTTACAAGGAAAAGTATGGTACTGCATTATATGGCTTGAATAAGCTTTATGTGCTCATGGAGAAGCAGCATAACCGCGGGCAAGATGGCGCCGGCATTGGTTCTATTAAGCTGAACGCTACCCAGGGTCACCGTTTTATGAGCCGTTACCGCTCGAATTCCCCTTCCGCAATTGCTGAAATTTTCCAGAAGATTTATCTCAAAATTAATAAGCTAACCCGGGCAAATCCATCACTCGCTGAGAATGTGGAGTGGCTTAAGAATAATGTAAGTTTTGTTGCGGAAATGCTGCTCGGTCACCTGCGATACGGAACTTATGGAAGAAATGAAATTGACAGTTGCCATCCCTTTGTTAATCAGCATCATTCCTCTACAAGAAGCCTCATTATGGCCGGTAATTTTAATCTCACCAATATTGAAGAGCTGGGCTGGAGTGAGGAAGAGAAATACTCACGTCCTGATACTGCGGTAGTGCTGGACAGGGTAACGATGTACCTGGAAAAGGAAATTATAAAGGTTGTAGCTCAATTGCGTAAGGAAGGAATAGCGCAGCCGGATTTTCGCAACCGCCTGCGTGACGGGATTGATTTTAAAAAAGTGTTACGGCAGGCGGCAAAGGAATTTGATGGTGGTTATGTATTAGCCGGGTTGTCAGGAGCAGGATATTCATTTGCGATGCGTGATCCATCAGGTATAAGGCCTGCATTTTATTATCTGGATGATGAAGTGATGGTAGTGGCAAGCGAGCGTCCCGCAATCCAAACAGCATTCAATGTCTCGCTGGGCCAGATCAAAGAGCTCAAGCCGGGGTATGCGGTAATAGCTGACAGGAATGGTCATGTTGCAGAGCATCAATGTGCGGCGCCCCGGGAAAAAAAATCCTGCAGCTTCGAGCGGATCTATTTTTCAAGAGGAAGCGATAAGGATATATATGAGGAGCGGAAAAATCTGGGTTGCTTTCTTGTTCCTTCAGTACTTAAAACAATTGATCACGATTTTCAGCATACTGTTTTTTCCTTCATTCCCAACACCGCTGAAGTTGCTTTTTATGGTATGATGAAGGGCATTGAAACCCACCTGAATCAATATAAATTTGAGCGCATTCGTAAAAACAATCTCAATAATCAGCAGCTTAAGGAAATTATTGACCTGCGCCCGCGTGTTGAAAAGATTGCAATCAAGGATGCAAAGATGCGCACTTTTATTACCCAGGATGCACAGCGTAATGCTCTTGTAGAGCACGTGTATGACATTACTTACGGAAGCATCCGCAGAGGTGATGATACGATTGTAGTAATTGATGATTCCATCGTGCGCGGAACCACGCTCAAGAGAAGCATTATTAAAATGCTCGATCGTCTTGGTCCCAAAAAGATCATCATTGTTTCTTCAGCTCCTCAGATACGCTATCCCGATTGCTATGGAATAGATATGAGCAAGATGAAGGATTTCGTTGCTTTTCGTGCACTCTTATCACTTCTAAATAAAACCGGGAAAGAGAATGCGCTGGATGATGTGTATGAAAAATGCAAGCAGCAGCTGATTCTTCCGGCAACAGAAATGGTGAACGAGGTGAAGTCGCTATATGAATTATTTACAGAGGAAGAAACAGCGGAAGAAATTGCCCTGCTTGTAAAAGATGAAAGCATAGGTGCTGAAGTGCAAATTATCTTTCAAACCATTGAAGATCTTCACCGCGCCTGTCCGGGAAATCTTGGTGACTGGTATTTCTCCGGTAACTATCCAACACCAGGAGGCAATAAGGTTGTCAATCGCGCTTTCATGAATTTTATGGAAGGAAAAGATGTGAGGGCGTATTCTTAGCCGGATGGCTGGTACAGAGCTTTTACTAATATCCCGGTGTTCTAAGCCCGGAGTAATAAGTCACACAATAGAAATCCTGATTTGGAGCGCAATTCTAAATTTATCCCTATAAAGAATCAATGGTAAAATTCGGCAACTGGATCTTTCACTACCGCAATTTTCTGTTTCCTGTCTTTTACCTGCTGCTTTTTATCCCATCTACGAAGATTTTTCACAGCTCTTTTATTACAGTCTTTACAGGGGCGCTCATTGCTTTTACCGGTGAAGGCATCCGGGCGCTGGTGATGGGGTTTGTAAACATTCAGCATGGCGGCAGGGAACGAACGATCTACTCTTCAGCTCTGATCACCAATGGAATTTTTTCACACTGCAGAAACCCATTGTACATCGGGAATATTTTAATCCTCCTTGGCCTTGGTGTGGCAGCTAATTCCCTGTTATTCGTTTTGATCTTATTACCCCTGTTTATTTTGTTTTACCAGTCCATAGTGCTCGCTGAGGAGAATTTTTTACTTCAAAATTTTGGTCCGGCATATTCAGCTTACCGGCTTAAAGTGAACCGGTGGCTTCCCGATTTTAAAGGAATTTCCGACACTTTCTCAACGATGAGATTCAGCATCAGGCGCGTGCTGATCAAGGAATACAATTCAACCTGCTTGTGGCTTACCGGTTTTGTTTTACTGATTATGAAAACTTACTGGCAGGAAAGCAGGGAAGACTTTTATTTGCGGTTACCGTTATTCATTGCTGCGATAATATTGATATTGATCTGCTATCTGTTCATAAGATATATGAAGAAGTCTCATAAATGGTCCGCAGAGTGAATTATGATCCCAGCCACCTGAAGCATTTAATAAATAATTCAGCGTCTTTAGTAGTGGAATAATCTTTTGCATACATCAAATTGATGCGTGAAATGGTGATATCGTTCAAAGAAGTATTATTCTCCGAGTTTTTAAGTTTTATCAATTCGTCCAGCGGAGTGATCACACCTTGTTTTAGTGCGGGAAGCTGATGCTGCTGCAATTCATTTCCTGCATAGCCAACCCATGTTTTTGTTCCTGCCAGCACCCAAAAAATATTTTGAATAAGATGAGGGGGATTTTTAATGAAGAAAATATTGAGCGGTAAGGTGATGATTAAAAAAACCCCGGCAATCAGATCGAAGAGGCGCTTATTTCTTTTGTTGAACGGTGTAGTGATTGCCAGCCGTACATTAATCGTGTATAACTCACCCTGTGAATCTTTTGAGCTGCTGCCGATGATGCTCATTGAATCTTCGGGAACAATCTTGTACTCCGGATCAGGGCCGATAAGCGTCATCCATTCTATAATTTTTTGTGAAGAAATATCTTTTGCACAAAAAATAATCTCATCCACCTTATAAATTGCTGCTATCTCTTTTAACTGATACAGATCACCGAGAAGCTGAGAGGTGTGGTGTGCTGTACCATTTACAGAAACAAATCCAATAAGATCATTTTTAACTTTTGCCTGGTTGAGCATGTTGGCAACCCGTATCGTTTCCTGTTCATTTCCCACCAGGATCATCTTCTTTTCCGGAGTTTCACCAAGATGCAGATTTCGATGCTGAAGCCAGTGTGCAACCAGCCGGATCATGATGGTAATAAAAACTGCCCATGCGGCACCCAGCAGAATCATGGCCCGCGAAAAACGAAGGCTTTCAGGAAGGAAGGCATAAATTGCTGCTATTGCAATGGTGCCAATAAATAATCCTCTGACAGTTCGCGCAGGGCGGGAATTCTTTTCATACCCGCCGCTCAGGAAAACTGAAAGCATCCAGACCAGGACATAGGAGGGAATAACAATGAAAATATATTCCTCCGGATATTTTAATCCTTCACTGAGCTTGATATGATTCTCCCAATAATTCTTGATAACGATCATGCCTGAATAAATGGCTATTGCATCGAGCAGGGGAATGCTCCATCGCTTTACCAAGCGTGAAAGAACTGAAAGCAATGCGCGCAAATAAATTGCAAGCCGAAGCATGAGAACATACACGCTTCTGCTTCCTGATGAGAAATGCTTACCGGCGAATATGATCATAGCCTGGTAGAACATGCGCACATAATTCAGCGAGCCTTTCCTGGTGCTTTCCCCCTTGTAGTGGATGATTCTTGTTTCAGGAAAATAAAAATTTTTGTAGCCGGCCTGCACGATCCGGTATGAGAGGTCAATATCTTCCCCGTACATAAAAAACTGCTCATCGAGCAACCCCGATTTCAGCAATACGGATTTCCTAAGGAACATGAAAGCACCGGCAAGCACATCAATCTCCTGGGTTTTATTTTCACTGAGATAGCCAAGATGATAGCGGTTAAAAAATTTTGAATGCGGAAAGATTTTGGAGAGTCCGAATGCCTTGCAGAAAGCGACAAAGGGTGTTGGAAATCCCCGCTTGGACTCAGGAAGAAAATTCCCTTTGCCATCCAGCATTTTCACACCTAATCCACCGGCCTCAGGATGCTGCTGCATGAAGCGCAGGCATTTTTCAAAGGTATCTTCCTCAACGATTGTATCAGGATTCAGGAGCAATATAAAATCACCCCGGGCTTTTTCAATCGCCTGATTGTTTGCTTTTGCGAATCCTGCATTTTCTTTGTTTTCAATAAGAATAACATCCGGAAATTTCTCCCTGATCAGCTCAAGACTGCCATCTACAGAATTATTATCCACCACAAAAATCTCTGCTGAAATATTCTGAATCGCTTTTCTTACTGAAAGCAGCGCCTGCTCCAGAAAGAAGCGGACATTGTAATTGACAATGATGATGGAAAGCTGCACTATAAATTACTAAACGGTTAAATGGTCAAATGATTACAACAATCAAACAATTCAGCAATATAGCCATTCAGCCATTCAGACTTCCTGATCCTTTACAAGATAATTCTCATAAGGCATTCGCGTAACAATGGAACGGGCAAGGGTCACATCATCCACGTACTCCAGCTCGCCGCCAAAGGAAACACCGCGGGCAATGCTTGTAATTTTCACAGGCAGATGCTGCAGCTTCCTGGAGATATAAAAAATGGTGGTATCGCCCTCGATAGTGGGGTTGAGCGCCATGATCACCTCCTTTGTTGCGGTATTTGCAGCGCGCTCAATGAGGGATGTTATTTTCAGTTCATCGGGCCCTATACCATCGAGAGGGCTTATTACACCACCAAGCACATGATACAAGCCAAAATACTGGTTGGTGCTTTCAATTGCAATCACATCCCGGATGTTTTCCACGACGCAAACCAGTGATGAATTGCGTTTTTGGCTCGAGCAAATTCCACAGATCTCATTATCAGAGATGTTGTGACATGTGTGGCAGAATTTTATTTCCTTACGCATTCTTCCCACTGCCATCATAAATTGTTCTACCGCAGCAATATCCTGCTTCATAAGGTACAACACCAACCGCAGTGCCGTTTTCTTACCAATGCCAGGAAGTTTTTCAAATTCTGATACTGCCTGCTCTATAAGCTTTGATGGAAAATTCACTCGTAAATATTTTTAGGTGAAGATTTTGTAATTGCCGCGTTTCAGGACTTAAAAGTAGAATGAAATCCGTGAGGAAACTGGTAATAACAAGAGATGGAAATATTTTATTCAATTAACCAATCAATATACATTTGAAATCCTAAAACCAAACACATGAGAAAACTTCTACCAATTTTTATTTTTAGCCTGTTCGCTCTCAGCAGCAATGCACAATGGGAGTCACAGGCAAGCGGATTTTCAGATCCCTTCCAGGGAATCAACCAGATAGTTATTACAGATGCCACCTCAGCATGGGCTACCTCATTTGATGGCTCAGGAAATGGAAATACCTTACAGCAATATACCCGTACTACTGATGGGGGTCTCACATGGGTGCCCTCAACGGTAACTACTGCTCCTGCAAATTATGAGTGGTCCTGTTTTGCAGCAGTAGATGATCAAAATGCATGGGCTATGTTTTATGATGCAGGTCTTGGTGCTAAGGTAGGAATATTTGGTACCACTGACGGCGGCCAAACATGGACTTCTCAGGAAAGCGGTCAGATTTTTTCTGCATCCGCTTCTTTTCCTGATGTTTTGTATTTCTGGGATGCCAGTACCGGTGTGGCGGCTGGCGATCCGATTAACGGAGAATATGAAATTTATACAACCACTGACGGGGGTGTAAACTGGATCCTGGTCGATGGGGCAAATATCCCGAATCCCACTAATGGGGAATTCGGCTTGACAAGATCATTTGCCGCCCGTGGAAATAGTTTCTGGTTCGGCACTAATAAGGGACGGCTCTATAAAACAACGGATTTTGGAGCAACCTGGACTGTTTATTCTACAGGTACCACTGATGCAATTGTATCATTGGATTTTGCTGATGAAATGGTAGGCTGGGTAGAATTAAGCAATAATACCAGTTTCGCATTCAAGTCAATTCAACGTACCATTGACGGAGGCACAACCTGGACAAATATTACTCCCGCGGGAACTTTTTTTAATCCAAGCCAGAATGGTGGCTTAGCCTATGTTCCCTATACCGCCTATACGCTTGTTGCTTCCGGATTCGATAATACTAATCTCGTATATGGCTCAGCATACAGTCTCGATGCAGGTGATACATGGGTTACAATAGATTCTGACGTTTTTCATTTTGCCGTATCATTTTTTGATAATCTTACAGGATGGAGCGGAGGCGTTAATACCGATTATGTTACTGATGGAATGTGGAAATACAGCGGAGCATTTGTTGCCACTAATGTAAAAGGCATAGAACTCTCTGAATTTAATTTATATCCTAATCCTTCAAGCGGAGTTTTTTATTTTTCTTTCAATGCTCAAAACGATCAACCCATTCATATTCGGGTAACTGATGCAATAGGAAGAACAGTATTCGAAAAAGTTTACAAAGACAAATCAGAAACCTGGCTGCGCCAGATTGATTTAAGAAATTTCAGCAAGGGTATTTATTTTCTTGATCTTGAGAATAATGGAAATTATTCTTCTGAAAAACTGTTGATCAATTGATTTGAATTAATTGCAGGGGCTGTCTTTAAATTTCTAAATCAGTATGATTGAATGACTTTTACAGGCAGCCCTTTTTATTGAATCAGCAGAAATACAACCATTCAATCTTTAACTTCATCTTAAATGCAAGTTAAGAATGGTTTCATGAAAATTTTGACTGCAGTTATTCTTCTCCTTATTCCCTCATTGATATTGGCACAGCACGAAAAGCTGAACCAGCGCTATCCGGGATATTTCATAAATGCAAAAGGCGATACAATCAGAGGTTACATCCTGCTTATTAATAAGCTCGATAACCAGGCGGGCAGTGAATATTCGAATGATTCCCGTGGTGAGAAGATAAAGATTTTTTTAATGCCGGATCAGGTGCGGGGCTTTAAAGTGCGGGACAGAAATTATACTTCCATCGAATATGGAGATCCCGATCCGAAATCACAGCACTTTCTGCTTACACTTTCTGAAGGTGATTTGAAACTCTATCAATTCTTCAGGCTTCCTGAAAATTTATATGTACCTGCAGGAAGCGGGCAGCGGCCTGCCACAGGTAATGATGAGCAGTATTTGCAAAGCGAGTTTATCATTGTAAATGATTCCGGCAAGCAATTTACTATAGGAGGTGAAACTGCACTTCTGAAAAATTCGAATGAGATTTTTAAAGGAAATGATTCATTGCTGAACAGGATCAGGAATAAAGAAAAAGGGTACAGGTATATTGATCTCCCCCAGCTTATTAAGCAATACAATGAATCAATGTAATAGTATTTGAAGCCAGGATGCACAAAAGTTTCATTGTATTTTTATCATGAATTACATTTCATGAAACCATTCCTGTTTTTTATTTTTTGCTTTAAAATTCAATTTGTCCTGGCACAGTTCCCCAACATTCTTATTGATGACAATGGAAATCCGAATGAGCCCAGCATTTGGGTAAATCCTAAAAATGTGCAGAACATTGTTGCTGGTGCTAACCTCAACTTTACTTATCAATCTGCTGATGGCGGATTGAGCTGGCAGAAAAATAACGTAACCTGCGACTGGGGAGTATGGGGCGATCCGTGTATCATTTCTGATACTTCAGAAAATTTCTACTTCATTCATTTATCGAACCCGCCCGGAGGAAGCTGGATTGACCGCATCATTTGTCAGAAATCAACTGATAATGGCCTGACGTGGAGCAATGGCAGCTATACAGGATTGAATGGCATTCGGGATCAGGATAAGGCATGGGCAGTTTATGATCCGCTAACGAAAAATATTTACATGACGTGGACCCAGTTTGATACGTATGCAAGCAACAGTCCCGGTGACAGCGCAATCATTCTCTTCTCAAAATCTACTGACCAGGGTATCACATGGACAGAACCGGTACGTATAAACAGGCAAGCAGGAAATTGCCTGGATAGTGATTACACACCTGAAGGTGCAGTACCCACTGTAGGTTCTGATGGTAAAATTTATGTTGCATGGTCATTCAATGATACAATTTGGTTCGACCGCTCTGCGGATCAGGGTGATAGCTGGCTGGTCACCGATATTGCAGCTACAGCACATTCCGGCGGATGGGATTATAATATTCCGGGACTCTATCGTTCCAACGGGATGCCTGTTACAAAATGTGATCTGAGCAACAGTATATATAACGGAACCATTTACATAAACTGGAGTGATCAGCGCAATGGTGCAGATAATACAGATGTATTTATTGCAAAATCAATAGATGGGGGAAATACATGGAGCACTGCGGTAAAAGTGAATGATGACAACACCGAAACCCATCAGTTCATGTCATGGATGGATATAGACCAGGCCGATGGAATGATATGGATTGTGTTTTATGACCGCAGAAACTATTCAGATAAAAATACAGATGTGTTTCTTGCTTATTCCGCCGATGGGGGAGAAACTTTTACCAATGTAAAAATCAGTGAAAGCCCATTTATTCCCAATGCGATTACATTTCTTGGAGACTACAATAACATCAGTGCTTACGGTGGCAAAATTGCACCTATCTGGACAAGGGAAGATAATTTACAAACTTCGGTATGGACTGCTCAAATCGAGGTGACAACACTTACAGAAGCAATGCAAACACTTCTTCCAAGCCACTTCCTTCTCTTTCAAAATACCCCAAATCCATTTTCAGAAACTACTTCTATTGGTATGGCAATCCCGGTATCGGATTTTTATACCCTTACCTTGTTTGATATGACGGGTAAAAAAATTACTGACCTGATCCTGGATGAATTTTTAGAGCAGGGCCATCATAAAATTGTGCTTGCCGCAAAGCAGCTCGGATTGCGAAACAGTGCATATTATTATTCTCTTCGGAGGGGAAATGAAACAGTTACAAAAAAATTGATTTTCATCAGCCAATAAGCACATTAGATCAGTTGCCAGCCGTAAGCCATTGAACTTAATCTTCTGATTTGATGGTTTTTCTATTCGCCCGCTCAGGTTTTATTGATTTCTGAACTGCGGATCAAGCGCTGCAGCCCTGTCAAGGAAAACCCGGGCATTAAGCATATCACCAAGATTTCTGTAGGTGATGCCGAGGTAATAATTTGTTTCAGCATCCTCGGGAGCAATCTGTAATGCCCTGTTGAAATACTTAATGGATTCCTGATATTTTCCTATTGTTCCGTATACACTCCCCAGATTCCTATAGCCATCATGGTAATTCGGATCATTTTGAATGGCACTGATAAATTCTGAAATGGCTTCGCCATATTTCTTCTGACCAAAATAAACTGTCCCAAGATTATTATGTGCTACTGCAAGAAAGGGTTCAATCTCCAGTGTTTTAATGAAATAATATTCAGCAGAATCTTCCTGATGAATCTCAGAATAATAATTGCCTATATGCAGCCATGCATCGGCAAATTCCGGGTAAATGGCAATGGATTTTCTCAGTTCTCCCAGACCACGCTGAATGATTTGCTTCTGCTGATTTGCAGGAAACCCGGAATAGTATTTCTTTTTCAGTAAAAAATTACCGAGATAAAAATGGGTTCGGTGGCTTTTTGGCGATTGCACAATTCCGCTCTCATACAGTGTTTCATTATTTCTCCAAACCGGGTTTTGTGACCAGGTTTTCAGGGTGTAAAAAAAAGTAACAGCAGATGCCAGGCCTGTCAGTACAACCCTGTTTTGAAAAAATAATTTCAGCGAATCAGACGGGATGCTCTTTTTGTCCTTAATAAAATAGCCGAGAGCCGCCGCTAAAGAAAAGCAAAAGCCGAGTGAAGGCACATACAAAAGCCGCTCCGCCATGTGTGTTCCTATATAAATAATGAGGTTGGATGAAATGGAAATGGTGATCAGGAAGAACAGGATTCCAAAAGCGATAAGATTTTTTTTCTTTAAGTACACTATGGAAAAAATCAATAATGCCAGGTAAGCTCCCGCAGCAATCCAAAACTGTATGTCCATTAGCGAACACAGTGGTATTTGATTATAGGAATAATCAAAAGAAAGTGCTGAAGGAATAATAAGCAGCCGGAGATATATGCCAAGAAAACAGACTGCGCTTGCTTTTCTAACCAGTTCATCATTGCTGGCAAACAAGGCATTATCCGCCATACCGGGTAAGACCGTTTCACCAACAATCCTGTACCTGATAATGAGAAAGATGAGTGCCGGAATTAGCATCAGCATGCTTATCCTGAAATTTTTCGCCGCCGGTATTTTAGTGAAATAGAAAATAATGAGTGGAAAAACTGCGAGGTAGGTGATTGCAGATTCCTTCGAAAGAAGAGATGCAAAATAGCTGACGACTGAAAAAAATACCCACCTTTTCTTTTGCGAGCCGAAATACTGATGCAGGCACAAAAGTGAAATCAAAAAAAACAGGAACGAGAGCATTTCATCCATGCTCTTGATGTTCGCCACTACCTCAGTGTGAACAGGATGAGCCGTAAAAAATATCGCTGAGAAGAAAGCCACATGAATATTCTGCGGAAGAAATTTTGCCAGGGTGATGAACAACAGAATACCGGTAATGGCATACAGAATAATGTTCAGCAGATGCCCCGGCAAAGGATTGTTGGGAGCAAGCTGCCATAAGATTGCAAACACTGATTTCGGAATCGGGCGATAAAGCTCATCACCCTGAATGGGATAACCGAAACGGTAAGTTGTATTAAAAATCGTCGGTATGGCTTGAATACCACCTTGTGTTACTTTGTTTTCCAGTATTGCTGAGTAGTCATCCAGAGCAAATCCATGGGTGAATGTTTGTATGTATTGAATAAGAGCAACTGTCGCAACAATAAGAGCAAGTATGCGGATGAGCTTTTGGTGCAGATCAGTTTCGGGGAGAGGAATGGATTGCCTGACAGCTTTTTTGATTTTCTTCTGATTCTTAGAATTCATTTCAGGAATATAGAGGGAATGAAATTAAGAGGCTGGAGTAAGAATTAAAAATTCATACTGCATTCATACTTTGCACCTTTGAAAATTACCATATGTCACCTGCGATTATCTTAAGCATTGTTTTCCTGTATTTTGTTTTACTGCTTATTATCTCAATGTATACTGCCCGCGGGGCAAATGCAAATTCTTTCTACAGCGGCAATAAGAAATCAAGGTGGTACATCGTGGCTTATGGAATGATCGGCACCTCGCTGAGTGGTGTAACTTTTATGAGTGTGCCCGGCGAGGTTGGCGCTAAGCAATTTGCATACATGCAGATTGTACTCGGTTATCTTTTTGGCTATTTCATTATCGCATCAATCCTTTTACCCCTGTATTACCGGCTCAATCTCACCTCAATATACAGCTACCTGAGATCCCGCTTT
This sequence comes from Chitinophagales bacterium, assembly GCA_039920305.1. Classification (GTDB taxonomy): domain Bacteria; phylum Bacteroidota; class Bacteroidia; order Chitinophagales; family UBA10324; genus DASRAJ01. The sequence continues at coordinate 30,655 of JBDSEA010000083.1, read as the reverse complement.
GGCAATGTGACCTATAAAACCGGATCCTCATTTTTTATCTTATCAAGAACCCTGGGTGCATCTGCGCGTGTGTTTCTGGTAGTGAATATGCTCCAGGTATTTGTGCTTGATGCTATGGGTGTTCCATTCGGTGTTACCGGTGCTGTGATCATCGGATTGATTTTGATTTACACTTTTAAAGGAGGCGTGAAAACGATCGTCTGGACTGATATGATTCAAACTACATGTATGCTGCTTGCACTTGTACTCTCGATCATATTCATTATGCATCAGCTTGATTATTCGCCATCACAGATGTTTTCTTCTATTCATGAAAAGTCACTTACTAAAACCTTTTTCTGGGATTGGAGGGATAAAAAATTTTTTCTCAAGCAATTTCTCAGTGGTGTTTTCATTACAGTTGCCATGACAGGACTGGATCAGGAAATGATGCAGAAGAATCTGAGCTGCCGCTCACTCGGTGAAGCGAAAAAAAACATGTTCACCTTTAGTTTTATTCTGGTATTGGTGAATTTGCTTTTCCTCACACTTGGAGCAGTAATGTTCGTTTACGCGGATAAAATTAACCTTGCTGTACCTGCACAAACCGATCAATTATTTCCGCTCATTGCATTGAATTATCTGGGGGATATTGCAGGATTGGTTTTTCTGATCGGCTTGATTTCCGCACTTTATCCGAGCGCTGATGGCGCACTTACGGCGCTGACAAGTGCATTCTGTATTGACATACTCAACCTCCCGGAAAGAAAAAATCTGGATGAAAAAAAGAAAACACAGACACGATATCTTGTTCATTTTTCATTTGCTGTAATATTTCTTTTATGCATCACTTATTTCCGGTCTAACAATACCACTTCAGTGATCAGCACCGTACTCAACATTGCCGCTTTCACTTATGGGCCGTTGCTCGGCCTTTACAGCTTCGGCATGTTTACCAGAAGAAAGATAAATGATCGTTTCAGTCCGGCAATATGTATTATCTCACCGGTAATTTGCTATATTCTCTCCACGCATTCCCAGCAGTGGTTCGCCGGCTATCAATTCGGTTTTGAATTGCTGCTCATCAATGGTGCACTCACTTTTGCAGGTCTGTTATTGATTTCAATGGGAAAAAGAAATACAGTGGTTGCTGAAAACTGAGTGATTTTTATCCCTGTTCTGATATTTTAGAATTGATACGAAGAGTTCCGGTTCAAAACAGATTCCCGTCCGCGTAAAATTGTATTGCCGAATGATGACATGGTTGAAATTATTCAGCGAATGTTGATTGATATAGTGAACGTGGCTAAGAATGTAAATGCTTTGAAAGAAATTCGCAGTCTTAAATTTATTTTTTCTGACAAAGAATTTTTTTTGCAGGGTGAAGAATGATGCAGTAAGGAAATCAGTTCTATTCATTTTGCTCGCATTACCGGTAAGTTTTATTTCCCCGCACGAGCCCCAGTTCCGTAATCCTCTTGATATTCCTATCCGGCTTTCAGCCAGCTTTGGCGATATACGTAAGGATCATTTTCATACGGGTATTGACATTCGCACCAATGAAAGAACCGGATACAAAGTTTATGCAGCAGCTGAGGGCTATGTGTCACGCATAAAAGTTTCACCATATGGATATGGCAGGGTATTATACGTAACACATCCCGGCGGATATATGACCGTTTATGGCCATCTCGATCATTTCACACAGGCAATTGATGAGTATGTACGGACTAAACAGTATGCTGAAAAAAAGTTTGAAGTGGAGATATTTCCCGAACCGGGAGCCTTTTCTTTCAAGCAAGGTGAGGTGATTGCCTTTTCAGGGAACAGTGGCGGGAGCAGCGGACCTCATCTTCATTTTGAAATTCGTGATGCTCAGGGCGAAACTTTTCCGCTTAACCCTGCCAGATTCCTGCACCTGGCTGATTCAATTCCACCCGCAATTACCGGGCTTTATGTGTATTCACTCAGCTCATCCGCTGAAATTTATCCTCAGGCATTTGCATTGAGCACAGACCGGAAAAAAAAGAATCAGGTAACCGCTGAAACGATAGTAGTAAGGGATCATATGATTGGGTTAGGCGTGAGTGCTGTGGATTTCATGGATAATCAAAAGAGTGATCTCGGGGTATATGTGCTCCAGGCCTACATGGATGATCAACTCTGCTTTTCCATGAAGCTTGATCGGCTGAGTTTTGAAAATGGCCGCTATGTAAATGCCCATGTAGATTACCGGATGTTGCAGCAATCAAAAACCACCGTGAGAAAATTATTCCGGATGAATGGCGACCATAATACGGTTTATGAAGTTGTTAAAGACGGCGGCAGAATTACGCTCAGGGATACCACGAAGCATTCCATCCGCATCCGCGCCGGAGATGAGAATGGAAATTTTTCCGAACTCAATTTTCAAATTAAATATTCAGGAAAAGAACCGGTTACCGAATCACCTCGCGGCTTTGCGGCAAAGTTTTTATTCAACCAGCCGAATTCATTCCACACTGATAGTATGAGACTGGAGCTACCAGTGCATGCCTTGTATGAAAATCTTAATTTTATTTACACTTCAACTGCCAGCGGAGCTGAGAATTATTTAAGCCCGGTTCATCATCTCCATAACTCTTTGACTCCCATGCACAATGCAGGTGAGCTCAGGCTTATTCCGCGTTATATTTCAGATTCGCTGAAGAAAAAAGCTGTAATTGCCTATCGTAATCCAAAGAATAGGATTTCTGCTCTCACTACCTATTGGGACCGCAATTTTGCAGTGGCAAAAATTCGCGACTTCGGAGATTATTTTCTCATGCTTGATACCCTTCCTCCAGTGGTTTCAGTGATCGGCCTTCTGCAAAACCATTTATTAACCAGAACTGCCATTCACTTTCTTGCTGCTGATAATCTGAGCGGCATCAATTCATACAATGGCTACCTGGATGGCACCTGGATCCTGCTGGAATATAACGCCAAAGCCAATCAGCTGATTTGTAACCTGGACGGGGCTTTGCAAAAAGGAAATCACAGTCTGCGGACAGTAGTAACTGATAAAGTAAATAACAGCACTTCATTTACATTTAACTTCAAAAAATAACAATGCTCATCGAAGGTGACAAAGCTCCTGCATTTAAAGCCACTGATCAGTATGGTAAAACAATTGAATTGACAGATTTTCCGGGAATGAAGGTCATCCTTTTTTTCTACCCTGAAGACAATACACTTACCTGCACACAGGAAGCATGCAACCTGAGGGATAATTTTTTGACACTCAGGAAAAAGGGGTTTGTAATACTGGGTGTGAGTCCGCAGGATGTGAAATCACACGCAAAGTTTTCGGGCCGGTTTAATCTGCCTTTTTCACTTCTTGCAGATCCTGATCGTAAAATTACTATGGCATATGGTTGCTGGTCAAAAAAGAAGCTTTTCGGTTATGAATATATGGGAGTGCTGAGAACCACCTTTATCATTGACGGGAATGGATTGATTGAAAAAATCATCAGAAAAGTCCGGTCTAAAAAGCACTCGCAGCAAATTCTGGAAAGTTATTCAGCGTGAAGGAAATCCCGCTCAGTGCCTTGAAACCACTTCCTGGCAGGCTGTTGCTTGTCTTTTTTTTATTTTCATTTTACATTCGCACTTTATAATGAACACACGTGACAAGAACTTATATACTGCTTACCATGGCATTTGTTTTAGCAATTGTTTTTCCTTTTTCCAGCGTCTATACCAATTCATCCCAGCCTCCTGCGGGCAGAACCGGTTGTACTGCAGGTACTGATGAAACAACATGCGGCACCGGGGCATGCCATAACAATACACCTAATACCGGTGGCGGCACATTAACGGTTTCCTTCAGTGATCCTGAATTAAAATATACACCGGGGCAGGTATATGACATGGCTGTAACTGCAAGTGAAGCAGGTATGGTAAAATTTGGTTTTGAGATTACTTCGGTAGATGCTGATGGTGATTCAGTGGGTATTTTGATCATTCCTAACGGTACTACTAATATTTCAGCTCCAACTTCCGGCGCAGTGAACAATAGAAAGTATCTTGGCCATAAAACTGCCAGCTCCAACAATATATGGAATTTTCAATGGAAGGCGCCAGCTCTTGATAAGGGTCAGCTTTGCTTTTATGCGGCGGGTAACTGTGCCAATGGTAATGGAACTTCATCCGGAGATCATATTTATACCACTTCCCTTTGTATTCTTCCTGATAGTGCCGATGGAATTTTTTCTCCCGGAATACCCGGAAGTCCGTTTTCCATCGTAAGCATTGCAAATAATATTATTACGCTGCAATACAATCAGACCGGGAATGATCCGGCGTTGATCCGGTTATATGATTTACAGGGGAAAAACCTGCAATTACTGGTTGATGATAATGAAACAGGCGGCTTGAAGAAACACGCCATTGCCCTTCCTCATTCCCTGGTAAGTGGTGTGTATCTGATTCGCTATACTTCAGGAAATACGGATGAGGCAAGGAAATTTTTTATTCAAAAATAAAAAGTGTGTTTAAAGATAGCATGAAGGTTTATAAATTGGTTTTTACGGCATTTATTCTTACGATTTCTTTTGTATCCTGCACGCAGGAACAGGCTGCACCAAAACCTGATACCAGCTGCACTAACAATGGTCAGGATATCATGTCATTTTCGCAGGACATAGTTCCAATCCTGAATACATATTGTACCCGTGATACGCTGGGTGATTGTCATCAGGCCTCCTCCACTTATGGATACGATTTTACCACTTATGCCGGGCTTGAAGTATATCTTCCTGATGTGTTTTACAGCTTTGTGCTTGATCCGGCTACTGCAACTATGCCCAAGAGTATTACCAATGGACCACAGTTACTTACAAGCTGTGATAAGGAAAAACTTCAGCTATGGCTTGATCAGGGCTATCAAAATAATTAGTGGTATGCTTCTTGGAAATTACCTAACAAATAAACAAACAAACTTAAATACTTTAAAAATGAAAAAATTGATTTTGCTTTCCCTGCTGTTCGTTTCAGGTCATCTGATATCCCGGGCTCAGGATGTTTTTATTGATACCAGGGGAACGACCTCAATTCATGCCTCTACACCACTGGAAGATATTGATGCTACCAGCAATCAAACGACTGGTGCTGTTAATATAAAAAACAAAAAAGTTTATTTCAAAATCAAAATGGAATCCTTAGTTTTCAAAAGATCACTGATGCAGGAGCATTTTAATGAGAACTACATGGAAAGTGAGAAATTCCCTAATGGAACTTTTGATGGAACCATTGATCAGGATATGGATCTGGGCAAGGATGGTACTTATGAAGTAACTGCGACCGGAGATTTAACTATTCATGGGGTTACTAATAAAAGAACCATACCCGGAACAATTACGGTTAATGGAAAAAGTATCGACATAACCAGCTCTTTCGATGTGAAGGTTGCAGATCATGATATAAAAATCCCAACGGTAGTTGCACAGAAAATCGCGGAAGTGGTAAATGTTAATATACACAGTGCGCTGGTTCCAAAAGAACAGTAAGTTCAAATGAAATATCAGATTACAGCTTCCGGTTATTCAGCCGGAAGCTTTTTTTCGTGCCATTGGAAATCATTTACCTGCGGGAAAGTTTTTATGCACTGCTGGTTTAAAATTTAACGAATTTTAAACCCTGTTATCTTGCTTCACGTAATTCCATACAAAACATTATCATCGATGAAAAAAAATATTCTTACACTCCTTTTTCTTTTTTTACTATGCTCTTTTGCAAGTGCCCAGGATGATCTCTCAGATATAGTAAATCAGAGCACTCAGTCCGAAGGCAGTGATGTTGTTATGGCTACTTTCAAAGGCCTTCGGATCATCAATGCGCAAACCAATGAAACCGCCAAAAAGCATAATCTGCAATTCAATATTCAGCATCGCTTTGGTGATATTGGGGGAACCGGCGGAGGCTTTCATACTTTTTACGGATTGGATCAGGCTCCTGACATCCGATTCTCTTTCGACTATGGTTTAAGTGACCGCCTGCAGCTGGGTGTAGGGCATTCGAAAGGCCTTGAGCCCTACCGTGAGCTATTCGATGCCAATATCAAGCACAGGCTCCTCCGGCAAACTACAGATGATAAAATGCCACTGGCAATTACACTTTATGGCGTTTTAGCAGGTACGGCACGAAAGTCATCCTCTGACAGTACCTCCGATTCATATTTTGAAAATGATTTTTCTCACCGCTTTTCGTATGTATCCCAAGCAATTATTGCGCGTAAATTTACATCGGGGTTTTCGTTTGAGCTGATACCGACCTGGGTACACCGCAATTATGTTACATTCGATAATGAAAATGATTTGTTTTTCCTTGGAGCCGGGTTACGAATGAAGTTCTCAAAACGGATCGCCCTGATTGCTGATTATTATTATGACTTCAGGGATGGCAAAGATGCTTCCGGTAACAAAATATTTTACGATCCGCTCAGTGTGGGAATTGAAATTGAAACCGGGGGTCATGTATTTCAGCTCCTCTTTACAAATTCGACCGGTTTACTGGAGAATTCTTATCTTCCTTTCACCAGATCTAACTGGCTGGACGGACAGTTCCGATGGGGATTTAATCTAACCAGGAATTTCGTGATAGGCGGTAAGGGCAATTACTAAAAATTGTTCATGAATACTTTAAAGTCAGTTGATGGTCTGGCCTCTTTCTGAAGGAACATTCACAGTAAATGAAAGTAAAAAATTTGTTCCGTTTGATCCATTAAAAGATTCAATTGCAGACCGGCCTGCTTCATTGATTGCAGACGTTGTTCCCTTTCTAATAAAGACAAAAAAGGACCTGATCATCATTGACCCCGGACTGGGATTTCAGGCAGAAGACTCAAACTTCATTGTTCATAAAAATTTGCTTCGCCATGGATTTTCTGCAGAAGAGATTACTTTGGTGCTGCTTAGCCATCTTCATAAGGATCATGCAGGTGGCATTTGCTATGATAATGCCGGGACTTTCCATCTAATGTTTCCCAATGCAGATTATTACGGGCAGCAAAAAGAAATGAAGTATGCCCTGACAAAAATTAATTCACCATCATACGAATTGGATAAGCTAAACTTTCTTCGGCGATCTCCCCAGTGGAAGCCCTTAGATGGTGATGGCGATATAGGCGGCGAAATTCATTTTGAAATAAGCGGTGGACATACGCCCTATCACCAGGTATTCATTATTCAATCTGATAATCAAAAGTTTTTTTATGGGGGGGATGTGCTGCCCCAATCATCACAAATCATCCGGCGATTTGTTGCAAACTATGACTTTGATGGAAAAATGAGTGCCCGGCTGCGTGAAAAATATGCAAAACTGGGTGCTGCTGAGAATTATTGCTTTTTATTTTTTCATGATGGCAAAATACCTCTTGCCCGGCTTCACACGATGAATAATCGATTTGAAATTGAAGCATTCCCGGGGATTTAAATGGGGTTAGCATCTCTTTATTAATTTTCCATCACCATGTTTCAAGCAGATAATATTCGCTTCCTGGAGTATAATGATTTCATCATTACTCCTTTTTACCTTTTTATTATTCTGATTGCCGCACTTTTATACCGCAACATTGCTTTGCATGATAATCCTGTTCGGAAGTATTTCATTACCGGAATGCTGGCCAAAATAGCCGGGGGTATTGGAGTAGGCATCGTATACGGGTTTTATTATCACAGTGGCGATACCTTTTATTATTTCTACGATTCGCAAACTTTTAATGAGTCATTGAGGCATGGACTTGATCTGTTTTTCAAGCTGCTGCTGCTGCCCGCAAATACTTACACTACCGCCACTTATGACAGTACCTGGTGGCTTACCTTCTTCAGGGATCCTTCAGGCTGGATGGCTGATAAGATTTACGGCATTGTAAGCATATTCTCTTTTCATTCCTATCCGGTAATGGCAATCGTTATTTCAGTTCTTTCATTCACTGGCGCATGGGCATTGTACAAAACCTTCGCCGGCCTGTATCCGAATTTATATAAGGAACTTGCTTACTGCATCCTATTTGTTCCATCAGTTTTTTTCTGGGGATCAGGCGTGCTTAAGGATTCCATTACGTTCGGTTGCCTTGGCTGGATTACCTATTGCTCATACTCTATTTTTTTTAAGAAGAGAAAAATTGTCAGAAACGGCTTGATCTTATTAGTCACCGGCTACATTGCGCTTCAGGTAAAAGCATACATCATCATCAGCTTTTTACCTGCCTTGTTATTCTGGATATTCTTAACCTTCAGGAGAAAAATTCCCAATCAGTTTCTACGCGTGGTATCCGGTCCTGCGGTGTTCACCATTTCCCTGGTATTTGGGTATTTAATGGTCACCCGGCTGGGGCATGAGTTTACTCAATTTTCTTTGCAAAATGTTTTAAATACCGCACAGACATTCCATGAATGGCATTCCTTTCTTGCAAAAAATGAGAATGCCTCAGGTTATTCTCTTGGCCTGGTGGATGGAACCTGGCAGAGTATTGTAAAAGCTTCCCCGGCAGCAATTAATGTAACGTTATTCCGGCCGTATTTGTGGGAAGCCCATAGCGCCATAATGCTTGCCTCAGCACTGGAAAGTACTTTTATTCTGGGATTTACTCTTTATATCTTCTGGAAGAACGGCTTTCGCCGGCCCTTGACCACCATTATTAACAACCCTACTATCTTCTTTTGTGTATTTTTTGCCATAACTTTTGCTTTCTCAGTGGGTTTTACAGCTTATAACTTTGGAGCACTTGTCCGGTATAAGATCCCGTGCATACCGTTCTTTCTTACAGGGCTTGTAATAATTAATTATATCACAGCGCAGGAGCGGAAAAAATTAGTGGCAGACAGGTTAAACCGGCGACCGGTATTTAGAATGCAATCTGAAGAAATGGATGTAATTTCAAAACAATAAATTAAGGGTAAATGTGACATATATAAAAATAACAGAAAAGATATTTGTTTTTTATTACATGATATATTTAAAAATCTATGCTAAATATGCCTTCCTGAATATTCCTTACAGGCATAGTCAAAAATTTCTTAGGAGATCGTGAAGCTATATATTAAATACATGGTTAGCCTTCGTTGTAAAATGATGGTGCAGGAGGAGTTAAAACAACTCGGTTTGCGGTATGTTGCAGTGGATCTGGGTACAGTTGAAATCATGGAGGATATAACACCGGAAAAGCATGCAATGCTTAAATCAAGCCTGATGAAGTCCGGACTTGAATTGCTTGATGATAAAAAGGCCATTCTTATTGAAAAGATTAAAAATGTTGTAATTGAAATGATTCATTATTCTGATGAAGTGCCTGATTTAAATTATTCAGAATACATCAGTGATAAATTGAATTATGACTATACTTACCTGTCAAACATTTTCTCAGAAGTCAGAGGAATAACCATTCAGCAATTTATTATCTTAAATAAAATTGAAAGAGTAAAAGAGCTTCTTATATATGATGAGCTTAATCTCACAGAGATTTCATATAAACTGCACTACAGCAGTGTGGCACACCTCTCAAACCAGTTTAAAAAAGTTACCGGTTTAACTCCTTCCTTCTTTAAATCCCTTAAGAATAAGAGACGAAACACCCTTGAGAATATGTGAATCATGCAATTCTTTTCTAAAGTTATGTAACAATTATGGATGGTTATTAACAAACTTGCAAAGTTCAAATTGTAAATAACCGGTATGATAGTACAAGAAACAGATATTGAAAGAGCAGAGGCACTTGTTTTAATTGAAATAATAGAATACATCCCTAATTCGGTGGTAAGCAAAACAGTCATGAAAAAGTTAACAGGAAGCATAACAGTATGCTCCGTGGATTCAGGTGAAGGTTTCGGTGAAAAAATTTCTCCTTTTGATACCTTTATTCAAATTATTGATGGAAAAGCAGAAATTGTAATTGATGGCCAGTCCAAAATGCTCAATACCGGTGAAGCGATACTTATTCCTGCTCATCTTTCCAATTCCATCAAGGCACATCAGCCATTTAAAATGATATCTACATTGATTAAAAGCGGTTATGAATAATAATGTTAATATGTAAATTTGCCATATAAATATGTAACTAAATAGGAAATTGTTTTCATTTTTGGCAGTTTTTGTTTATTCTATAGCACCTCTACCCTATTATTGAGGTTAGGTGCTAATTTTTAGATCAATCCTGCATTCTCCTTTTAAATGGTTATGCATCATTTGTTAAAGGTTGACTGATCATCTTTTTTTAAGAAAATCTGATAGGGACTAATCCCCTTAATTTATTTATTGAGCCTGGGATCAAGCGCATCTCTAAGACCTTCGGCCAGCATATTGCAGGCAAGAACCGTTACCATGATACTGAATCCCGGTAAAATAACCATCCACCATGCATTGAAATTTTCTCTTCCTTCAGCTATCAGTGACCCCCAGGTGGTCATAGTGGGAGGAACGCCAATGCCTATAAAAGAGAGTGCTGACTCAATAAGTATAGCGTTTCCCACAATAAAAGACATTGAAACAATGGCAGGAGTAATTGCATTGGGAAGGGCATGATTTATCATTATCCGGAGGTTTCTGGCGCCCAGGGCGCGTGCAGATTGTATGTATTCGAGCTTACGAATTCTAAGCATCTCGGCACGGGTTAGCCTGGCAATGCCTGTCCATTGAGTGAGTCCGATAATAATCATCACATTCATCAGCGACGGTTTCGAAATGGCAGCGAGGGTTATAATCAGAACAAGAAGCGGGAGTGAAACAAAAATTTCCATGACTCTCGACAGGATAGTATCAACAGGCATTAAAATTTTATTACCCAGAAAAGGGGTTTTTTTCAAAAAATTTCCTATAGCAGCAAAAAACAAAACTATAACCACTGAAAGGAAAATACTGATTATAACCTGGATTAAATAAGCTCCGTCCTCCCCGTACCATGCATGATTAAATATTCCGCTTCGCAGTTGAAATGCATAAAACCATGAAAAAAAAAGTCCGGTGATGATCAATAGAAATTTTCCCCTGGTGATCACAATGCCGTCATCACCAAAAAATCCTGCTACCACTCCCATGATGATCCCAATCAGCGAAGTGATGATCATTGCGGTGATACCGATGGTTAAAGATATGCGGGTGCCATGAATAAGTCCTGCCATTAAATCATCTCCGCGTGAACCTGTTCCGAGCCAGTGGCGGAATCGCAGGGGCATCGGAATTATTTTTCCATTACTCAGAAATTTTTGTTCGCCACCCGGACTAACAAAGCCTGAATTTAAAAAGTCGCTTTTCCCGGGGGAATAAGTAATAGGAGGGAAAACCATTTTATCAGTTTTCATGCTTTTCCAGTCAGCAGCATCTGCATTTATTGTTTCTGTTGCGAAAGCATTTTTTACCTGTATCACATTACTCGTTGAAAAGGCCGGAAAAAAGGTTTCTCCCCGATACTTTACATATAAGGGACGATTGTTTGCAAGTATTGGTGCAAATAACGCCACGAATAACATCAATGCCAGAGCATACATTGCAAGCAGTGCGGGCTTATTCTTCCTGAATTGCCGCCACACAATTGTTCGATAATTTCCCTGCTGCTTGAATGTCATCCCATTCATTGATTAGAAAATGAGATCCTCGGATCTGCTATAGCATACAAAACATCAGCAATAAGATAGCCTGTAAGCGTAAGGACCCCGGTGAGCGTAAATACACCAATGATCATCGGATAATCCTGATTTTGTATGGCATGATAAGTTTCAAGTCCCATTCCCGGAATGGAAAAGATGGATTCCAGGATTATTGAGCCACCAAGAGCAAGGGGAAAAATATTTGCAAAAACGGTAATGATTGGAAGCAAAGCGTTTCTGAAAGCGTGCTTAAGGATTACTGTTCGCTCACTCAATCCCTTGGCCCGGGCAGTCCGTACAAAATCCTGCTGCATAACTTCTAACATGGAGCTGCGTGTCAGGCGGCTTAGAAATGCAAGTGAGCTGTAAGTATATGCGATAGAAGGAAGTATTAAATACGGCAGGGAAAGTTTTATTTTTTCAAACACCGAAGCATCCTGCGGATACCCTGACATGGGCTTAACCCCGGAGGCCGGAAACCAGAACAGCAAATCAGGGTTTGCAAAGGAGATGATCAGCAGTGTTGCAACCCAGAAGGAAGGAAGTGAGTGCAGCAGGAGAAAGATCACAGAAGTACTGTGATCAAATGCAGAGCCGTGTTTTACTGCAGCATAGACACCCGCCGGTAAGCTTATCAGGTAAGCCAGTATTACAGAAATAAATGTGAAAAGCAATGACCAGCCGATATGCTTCCAGATGATTTCATTTACCGGCATGCGGCTTACCAGCGAAGTTCCAAGATCCCCGCGAATCAGTCCATCAGAATTTACCCCGTCACCGAAAAGCCACCGGTGATACTGATTGTCAGGATAGAGATGAATAGCCGGTATAAAAAAACTCAGCGGAGGTGCAGTCGTTCTCAACAATTCCAGCTTTTGCAGCATGATGCCAAGGTCGTTTTGCAAGAAGCCAAAAAAAGGATATGCTGAAAATTGTTTCTGAAGCTCTGCCGCTTTTGCGGAAATAGAATTTGGCTGAGATGACTTTTGTAATGCCGCGATATTGAATAGTGCCTGACTGACCGCGTGGTGAATTTCATTTTTTGAAAATATTTCTTGATCATGTGAATCCGGTTTCACATGATCAAGATGAGATAGCAGCGTTTTGATTGATGAATGATAGCTTTGAATCAGATCCCAGTTTCCGAATTGATACAAAAGTGATTTCATGGCATCCCGCTCCTCCTGATCATAAAATTTATAGAGCGTATCAGGAAAGGATGCAGGTGTTATGCTTAAATAAAACATGGGCAGATCCAGTCCGAGCTGATGAGCCATGAGTTTACGCTGCTGTAATTGTAATGTCTCCCCGGCTTGAAACAAGTTCCCGCCTGATTCTGTGGAGGACATCATTTGCTCAACCCGATCACCGGGCGCATTCACACTAATGATGAAGGCAATGAGTGAAATAATGATAAGGGTAGGAATAAAAAGCAGGAGGCGTTTTAAAAGGAATTGGGTCATATAGCAGTCTTACATGTGAAAAGTAAAAAAATATCGATTTGCGGATAAACATTCTTACTTCCCGTCCCTTTCACATGAAGTTCAGCTCATTTAACTTTTATCTTTTTTCCCTCCTTAATTGTCATGCGAACATCCTTAACAGGACGATCATTTCGATCTTTTGCCACCTGAGCAATAGAATCAACCACATTAAGTCCATCGTAAACTTCACCGAATACTGTGTATGCCTGATCGAGTCGCGGAGTGCCACCCATGGTTTTATAAACCTCACGCTGTTCAGCTGTATATTTAATACCGGTTCGCTTTTCAATGCTGTTCAGTTCCTCATCGGTTGCCTTTTTTCCTTCCACAATATAAAACTGGCAATTGCTGGATGCCTTCTGCGGATTATCATCACGGGCCATCGCAATAACACCCTTTTTATGTATCAAAGCAGGATTAAATTCTGCAGGAATCCGGTCACCGGGCGCGTCACCATTGCCCAGCATGGTGCCTGCAGGAGCATTTTTTGATTCAGGATCGCCCCCCTGAATCATGAATTCCCTGATCACCCGATGAAACATCAGGCTATCGTAAAAATGTGCGCGCACCTTGGAAAGAATATTGTCACGATGCAGTGGAGTTTCGTTGTAGAGCATCACCCTGATCACTCCGTAATCAGTGTTGATCTCTATTGTTGAACGCTTCTCTTTTGCTCTGAAAGAAAGAAGCAGGAGTGGCAGCATAAATAACAAAAGCTTTTGCATTGATTGATAAATTGGAGTGCATAAAAATAAGTGAGAATTTTTTCTGTATTTATTTTCAACAAGGATTAAGGAATTCCTAAACCTTTTGTAAAAGATAACCTTCATTTGAATGATTATGCTAATTTAGTTTCATGAAATCAATCACCTTGCTTTTTATTCTCCTGCTGCCGTTCACTTCCCGGTCACAAACATGGACTCAGAAAGCCAACTTTGGAGGCTCTGCGCGACGGTCAGCAGTAGCTATTGCAATAGGAGATAAGGGATATACCGGCACCGGGTATAATGGAAATTTTTATAAGGACTGGTGGGAATATGACCCGGCTGCTGATACCTGGACGCAGAAGGCAGACTTTATAGGGACAGAACGTTTTTCAGCAGTGGGTTTTACAGTAAATAATATTGGCTATGTAGGCACGGGGTATGATGTGAACAACAATTTCAACACAAGTGATTTTTACTCCTATGATCCTTCTGCCAATTCGTGGGTGCCAATTGCATCCTTGCCGCCGGCGGCAGCAAGAAGGTATGCTGTAGGCCTCGCTGTCAGCACTAAGGGGTACGTAGGTACCGGCGTAAATGACTACGGATATCTTAAGGATTTCTGGCAGTATGATCCTGACACAGATACCTGGACACAGAAAACGGATTTCCCCGGTGATGCAAGATATGAGTGCATATCATTCACCATAAAAGGAAGGGGCTACATTGGCATTGGAGCATACTCCGGAACATTATATCACGATTTTTATGAGTACAATCCTGAAACGGATATGTGGACTCAAAAGTCAGATTATCCCGGAAGCGGGCAGGATGCCGCCTTTTCATTTGCCATCAAAGACACAGGTTATATCGGAGGTGGAAGTGATCAGCAGAATTCTTTCAGTGATTTCTGGGGCTGGGATGAGTTTTCTGATACCTGGATTCAAAAAGCGGATTTTGGCGGAGCGCCCCGCGCATTTGGCGTTGGAGTTACCATTGGTGCAAAAGGGTATGCAGGCCTTGGTGAGCAAGCTAATTATTACAATGACTGGTGGGAATACTGTCCGGATACTTCTGCGATTCCTACAGGGAACAGCCCGGTATATCAAAAAGATTTCTTTGTTAGTGAAATACCCGGGCAAAGCATTTTGATTCACCATCTGTTTTCCTCTGCAACATTTTCTATTTATGATTTGAATGGAAGAAAAATTTTTTCCACGGCGCTAAATGAGAGCAACCATGAATTGTTGATCAGCGCGAAAATTTTTGGGGAAGGAATTTTTCTTTATGAAGCGAGAGAAGAAACCGGAATTTCTGAAGCAGGTAAATTATTACTTCAATAAATTGCCTCTATTCATTTTCTTATTTCCTGCATGATCACCTGTTTTACTTCCTGTGCCCATGGCTCATATTGCCGCGAATCAGGATGCAAGCCGTCGGCTTCAACCCATTCAGGATGCCTGCGGGTATATACTGTTATGTCAATGTAATGCACTTTGCGCTTCCTGCTTTCTTCCTTATTCACCGCATTGAATTGATTAATCTCCAAAGAGATCTTTTTTCTGTCACGGCCTTCAGCAAATGCAGTCACACCCCAGTCAGGAATGGAAAGCACAATGACATGATTTGTTTTTCCTCCTGCGTATGTGATTGCCAGGTCAAGAAGCCCGGAAAATTCTTTCCGGTAACTTTCCAGATCCCTGCTTCTGTACTGGTTGTTTACCCCGATGAGCAGGGTTACAAAATCAAAGGCAGCCCTTTCAGAGGGATACTCCCTGAGAAGATTATCACGCTGAATTGCATTCATCAGCTCATCAGTCGTCCATCCTGTTGCAGCAATAATATGAGGTTTCGCCAGAAAAATTCCACTGCTATGCAGAAGTAATACTGCCTGATTTGGAAAGCGATCAGCTTCATGAACACTTTCGCCAATGGTGTAGGAATCACCAAGGCAAAGCATGGTCAGCTCTTTTGCCGGCATTGAAGTATTTTGAGATGCCGAAGATAGCGGCAGCAGTAAAAACAAAAAGGGAAATGAAATCAATGGATATTTCACATCATTATTTACGAACTGGATTCCAGCATCGTTTTGCAAATGATGCATCCGGGATTTCCCCGGGAATGGATTTCTGAATGCATGGCTTATAGAAGCATATGGTAATATCCCGGAGCTGTGCAAAAAATTCTGTTTACTTTTTTTTCCGTTCACTTAATTTTGGAAAGAGAAATTTTCCCTTAAATATTTACTTTATCAATCAGATGCCGAACAAAAACAAACATCTTCAGGGTGTGGTCTATTCTACTGATCCGCAGTATCAATATCTGAATGCGGAAGAACCCGCTCCTGAATCATTACCCCATCCAAAGCAGCAATTGCGGGTTCGGATAGAGAAGCATCACAGAGGTGGAAAAACTGTTACGATTATTAATGGCTTCATTGGAAAAGAAGTAGACTTGCGGCAGCTCGCAAAAACCTTAAAACAAAAATGCGGCACCGGCGGAAGTGTTAAAGACGGGTTGATTTTAATACAAGGAGAGATGAGGGATAAGGTGGTGAATATGTTAAAAGAGCTGGGATACGCGGCTAAATAATTTGCTTTAGGTTTAAACAGTATTACTAATAATTCAGGGAGATTAAGAATTACCACTGTAAAAGACACACAACAAAAGATGCCGGATTTCTGCCACCTCCACTGCCACACCCAATACTCTCTGCTTGATGGAGCAGCCGATATTAAAACCCTCATTAAAAAAGCGGTGGATGACAACATGCAAGCGATTGCTATCACCGATCATGGAAATATGTTTGGCGTGTTTGAGTTTGTAAAGGAAGCTCAGAAGAAAAATATCAAACCCATTATTGGCTGCGAATTCTATTTCACCTTTGACAGGACCAGGCGGGAAGTGCTTCCGGGTTTTGGCAACGATGAAGACGGATCGAAAGGCAAAAAGGCTTTTCACCAGGTTCTTCTCGCTAAAAATGACACCGGCTATCGAAACCTGATCAGGCTTTGCTCGCTCGGTTTCACAGAGGGTATGTATTACTATCCCCGCATTGACTTTGAATTGCTCAGGAAGAATCATGATGGAATTATCGCCACCACCTGCTGCCTGGGTGGAATTATTCCGCAGCACATTCTCTACAAAAGTGAAGAGGAAGCAGAAAAAGTCTTCAGGGAATGGCTTGATGTTTTTGGAGATGACTATTACATTGAGCTCCAGCGGCATGGAATTCCTGAACAGGACAAAGTGAACCAGGTGTTGCTCCGGTTTGCGCGGAAGTATCATGTAAAGATCATTGCAACCAATGATTCTCATTATATTAACCAGGAAGATGCAGAGGCCCAGGACATTTTGCTTTGCCTGCAAACCAATAAGCTCGTTGCCGATGAAAAGCGTATGAAGTTCTCCAATGATCAGTTTTTCTTTAAAACGAAGTCACAGATGGAGCAGCGCTTTCCCGACTTGCCGGAAGCGCTGGACAACACGATGGAGATTGTTTCGAAGATTGAGAATCTACAGCTTAAAAAAAATATCCTGCTTCCATTCTTTAAGATTCCTGATCAGTTTAAAACTGAGCAGGAGTACCTCGAGCACCTGACGTGGCAGGGTGCATACCGCAGGTATCCTGAAATAACCATTGCCGTAAAAGACCGGCTCACCCATGAGCTGAGCATCATTGCAACTACCGGTTTTGCCGGTTACTTTCTCATCGTGGAGGATTTCATTGATGCTGCGCGAAAACTTGGTGTATGGGTAGGCCCGGGCAGGGGTTCAGCAGCAGGCTCAGCAGTGGCATATTGTATCGGCATCACCAATGTGGATCCGCTTCAGTATAACCTGCTCTTTGAGCGATTTTTGAATCCAGAGCGGGTAACCATGCCCGATATGGATATTGATTTTGATGATGTAGGCCGGCAGCGTGTTATTGATTATGTGGTGAAGAAATATGGTAAGCACCAGGTAGCGCAGATCGTCACCTTCGGTACCATGGGTCCAAAAACGGGAATAAGGGACGTAGCGCGCGTTCTTGGCCTTCCGCTTCCTGAATCAAACCGGATCGCAAAGCTGATTCCGGAAGTTCCGGGCATGAGTTTTCTTCGTGCATTCAATGAGTCTGCCGAACTGTCCCAGCTGCGAAACAGTCCTGACCCGCTTATTAAAAAAACATTGAAGATCGCTCAGACGCTTGAGGGTTGCACACGTCATTCAGGAGTACATGCCTCAGCCGTGATCATTGCGCCTGAAGATATCCGCAACCTTATTCCTGTAATGCCTGCAAAGGAAAAAGCAACTTCAAAGCGGGACGAAAAAAAATCTGGTTTTCCTTCTGAAGAGCAATCATCATCTCCCATACCAGAACTGCTTGTTACACAGTATGAGGGCAAGCTCATTGAAGATGCAGGGTTGCTAAAGATGGATTTTCTCGGACTGAAAACGCTCTCCATTCTCAGGGATGCACTGGCAAACATCAAGCAAAATCACTCTGTGGAAATTGACCTCGACAAGCTGCCGCTCGACGATCAAAAAACATTTGAGCTTTTCCAGCGGGGTGATACTATTGGTATCTTTCAGTTTGAATCGCCGGGTATGAGGAAGTATCTGAAGGACCTGAAGCCAACCCACATTGAAGACCTGATCGCCATGAACGCCCTTTACCGTCCGGGGCCCATGAACTTCATTCCTGATTACATCAAGCGAAAGCATGGCCTGCAGAAAGTTAATTATCCCCACCCTCTGGTGGAAGAGATCCTGAAGCCCACTTATGGCATCATGGTTTACCAGGAGCAGATCATGCAGGTCGCACAGGCAATGGCAGGGTACTCCCTCGGTGGTGCTGACCTGCTGCGGAGAGCAATGGGAAAGAAAAACAAGGAAGAAATGCAGAAGCACCGGAGCATTTTTGTTGATGGCGCAAGAGCAAAAGAAATTGATGGAAAGGCTGCAGATGAGGTTTTTACCATTATGGAAAAGTTTGCGGAGTATGGCTTCAATCGCTCACACTCTGCCGGTTATGCCCTCATTGCCTATCAGACTGCCTACCTGAAGGCGAACTATGGACCAGAATTTATGGCAGCTACCCTTTCGAATTACAATGGCTCGATTGACAATATTCAGTTCTACCTCAACGAAACCAAGCGGTGCAAAATAAAAACGCTGGGACCCGACCTTAATGAAAGCAAAATCAAATTTGCTGCAAATAAAAACGGAGAGATCCGCTTCTCGCTTTCAGCTATAAAAGGAATTGGCGAAGCAGCTGTATCAGCCATTGTTGAGGAGCGGGAAATGAATGGACCATTTAAAAGCATTTTTGACCTGGCCAGGCGGGTCAGCAACCGCGCGTTAAAGAAAAATGCCCTCGAATCCCTGGCTGCGTCAGGTGCGTGCGATTGTTTTGAGGGGACACACCGTGCACAGTATTTTGCTGTAATGCCCAATGAAAATATTTCTGTGATCGAGAAGGCGATGAAGTTCGGCTCATCCGAGCAGAACAAAACAAACGGACACCTTCAATCCCTGTTTGGTGAAATGGCTCATGATAAAATGGCAACACCCTTATTGCCAGGCAGCATTCCATGGCAGCCCCTGGTCAAGCTGAAGCGGGAGAAGGAAGTTACCGGGATGTACCTTTCCGGCCATCCGCTTGAAGATTACAGGCTGGAAATGCAGAATTTTTGTACCTGTGAGGTAGCTGAGATGGAAAATTTTAAAAATCAGGAGGTTGCCATTGCCGGCATTGTAACTTCAGCTGAGCAAAAAATGAGTAAAAACGGAAAGCCATTCGGAGTATTCAACCTTGAAGATTTCAGCGGTGCAACAGAAATGATTTTATGGGGTGAGGACTATTTGAAGCACAAGCATTTGCTGGGTGAGGGGAACATGCTGTTCATAAAAGGGAAGTACCAGCTTCGATACAATGCCGACGACCGGTGGGAACTTAAGATTTCTTCTACTCAGCTGCTTCAGGATGTGCGAGAAAAAATGGCTAAAAAAGTAACGGTGAGTTTCGCGCTGAATGATGTAAATGATACATTAATAACTACTATTGGTGAGCTTGTAACGAAATACAGGGGAAATTTTCCCATTTCAATCCAGGTAAATGATTTCAGTGAAAACTTTTCGCTGAATATGAAAACAGCCCAGTCAGGTGTAAATTTGAGCGATGATTTCATGAAAGAAATAAATTTGATCCCTGAGTTAGCGATCAGATTCAATTAAGTAATTCACCCTGCTTATGTGTACTATTCCTCACTAAAAAACTTACAAATGGCAGCAAATAAAAAGGCCACCAAAAAATCCACATCTAAACCCGTGAAGTCTTCAGCTAAAAAGTCCTTTCCTGCAAAAAGCTCACCTTCAAAAAACTCACGTTCGAAAAGCAAGCCTGTTGAAAAAACCACTCCGGTAAGCAAAAAAGCAATAAAAAGCAGGAAAACTGAAGTGAAAAAAAAGGCGGAGGTGAAAAAAAAGGCTGAAGTGCCTGCGAAAGCAACAGTAAAAAAGAATCTCCCGGTTGCGAATCCTAAAAATGATTTAGCAAAGAAAAAGATGCCTTTGCCATCGGTTTCAGTCAGTAAGTCTTTTGAGCGGAGGGATCGTCCATTAAACCAGGAAAGGATCGATGAGATACGGCAGGCCATCATCACCATTTTATGGAGAAAAGAAAATATTGCTGCAGAACTCTTAAAAAAAGAAACCATAAAAGAAATTTCATTCGGCTCTGATCAGGAGTTCCCCAGGTATTTCAACCATGTAATTGATGTGCTGACACGCTACAACCTCGTGGAAGAGGTTCCTGAAAAACGTCCGCAGCATCTCAGGCTTTCACAAAAACTCGATGCCTGAGTATCACGGCAATTAATTAGTAATAGCACCGTTATGAACTTTTAGTAGCAGGCTTTGTTCATCAATTTTCTAAACAACCTAAAATAAAATTTATGGCAATACAAATCACTGATAGCAACTTCAAAGAATCTGTGCTGAGCGCCGATAAGGATAAACCCGTATTACTCGACTTCTGGGCTGAATGGTGCGGACCCTGCCGCATGATCGGACCGGTAGTGGAAGAGCTATCCAAAGAATACGAGGGAAAAGCTGTAATTGGTAAAGTGAATGTGGATGAAAATCCTGAAACTGCCATTCAGTTCGGTATCCGGAGCATTCCTACCTTACTGATATTTAAGAACGGGAAGGTAGTAGACAAGCAGGTAGGTGTAGTGCCAAAATCGGTGCTTGAGGGTAAGCTGAAAGCGCAGCTGTCCTGATATCTTCCTTAATGAATTCTTGCCTCCTTCCTGTGAGGGGGCTTTTTTTTGGCTGGTTATGAATGAAGTTCGGTTTCCGCACATTTAATATTGGGAACGTGAGTATGGCTCCCATCCCTATTTACCCGGAATCCGTGCAGAATTTACAAACGCTTACATAATTCAAACCATGATTCCGGTAATTGCCGGGCAAAGTCTATTTATATGCTTGAATTAGCACTTCTATTGGAATTTTCAAACGGTCGTACAACTGTCTTATCATTTCCAATGTCAGTTTTCTTTTCTTATTAAGTATTTCGCTTGTCCGGCTTTTCAGGCCTGCAACATTTGACAGGTCGGTTTGACTAATAGCCTATTTGCTCCATACAGAATCTTTTTGTTTCTATAGGATCAGGAAATCCAATCGGGAAGTGCTCGTCCTCATATTTTTCGATTAGAATTCCTAATATTTCGAGCTCGTCACCCTCAGTCGAACCTTTTTTTGAATCGAATATAAACTCAAGTCTTTCTATGGCGTTTTGATAGTCCTTTTTTGTTTTAATTGGTTTTATTGTCATAAGTTCTGAATTTTTGAAGTGTCAACTTTATAATATTGGGCATGAGTCCCAACAAAACGAATCCAAATCATTTGATAGTCATAGTTTATTCTTACTATTAGTCGGTATTTATTCCTTTGATATTAAAAACAACCCGGTTGTCTTCCAGGAAACTTGCGCTCGGATATACATCGTATATTTAACATAACTATCAACAGACGAAATTATATCTGCTGAGCGGGCTTAACGTTCCAAAAACATCTTCTTCGGCATTTCGCATACTTGAAAAACCATTAACACCGCATGAATTGTTATCATGTCTTAATAATTCCTACCTGAAAAGAGTGTGATTTTATATTATTGCCCTTGAAGGGTTATCTTTTCAATACAAAATTTAAATGCTGACAGGTACTATAAAGGTGACAACAAAAACGATTGAAGAATTGTTATCACCACTGCGGCAGTATTTTCTTAAGGCCACTTTTATAAGAAGCGATATAAATAATGCACCTCCGTTAAGAGCTGATTTGTTAACGATTGAGCAGATGGGATTTCTTGCCAAAGACCTGGCAGGAAAGCATGAATTTGATACAAAAAAAACACCTGAGCTTTTATTAAAGAGGTTAGCTGATAACGAAGAAGTATTAAAACGGGTAACCGATCTTTTACAAGAAGCCGTTAAGGAAAAAAATCCTGTTAGCCCTGCAGGAGAATGGCTACTCGATAATTTCTATTTGATTGAAGAACAAATACTGATTGCCAAAAGGCATTTGCCGAAAGGCTACAGTAAAGGATTACCCAAACTCAGTGAACGAAACGGACCGTCAGCCGGATTTCCAAGAGTATATGATATTGCAATCGAAATAATATCGCATAGCGATGGGCACTTAGACATACATACACTTAATCGTTTTATTGAGACCTACCAGGAAACAAGTGAACTTACTTTAGGGGAGTTGTGGGCAATACCAATTATGCTCCGTCTTGCATTGCTTGAAAACATGAGGCGCGTAGCAGCACGGATTGCAATTGACAGAATTGATGCAAACCTTGCGCACCATTGGGCTGACCGGATTATTCAAACAGCAGAAAAAAATCCAAAAAATCTTGTTTTGGTAATGGCAGATCTTGCCCGGACTGATCCGCCCATGGTTAGTGCTTTCATAGCTGAATATTCGCGAAAACTGCAGTGGAAAGGTTTTAACCTGACATTGCCTGTATCATGGCTGGAGCAGCATCTCAATGAAACGGGTGATACGATAAACGGAATGGTGCTGGCCGAAAATCAAAAGCAGGCTGCCGACCAGGTTACTATGACCAACAGCATTAACAGTTTACGCTTCGCGGTAAAAACAGATTGGCGTGATTTCGTTGAAGCCATGAGTCATGTAGAACATATCCTGAGGAGTGATGCTGAACAAGTATATGCTCACATGGATTTTTATACACGTGACCAGTACAGGCATGCAGTAGAGAATATTGCCAAGAATGGTGAGTTAAAAGAAATTGATGTTGCAAAAACTGTCGTAGGTCTCGCAAGAGAATGTGTAGAAAAAAAAATCCCTGATAAACACCAATGGCATGTAGGGTATTATTTGATAGGTGATGGATTACCGGTAACCGAAAAAATATTGAAAACCCATTATTCATTTGCAACACTGCTCAAACAATTTTTTTTAAGGAATTTATCAAAGTTTTATGTTTTGGAATCAGTTCTGTTAACAGCTCTCGTAAGCATTTTACTGCTTTCAAAACTATATCATGAAGAGATAAGCAACGGCATACTTGTTTTTTTGTCATTGCTAAGCATTTTAGCTGCAAGTCATTTTTCTATTGCTGTTATTAACTGGATAGCAACGTTAAGAATTGGACCAAGACCATTACCTAAAATGGATTTCTCAACGGGCATTCCAAAAGAAGCATGTACACTGGTGGCAATACCAACCATTATAACAGGTATAAACCAGGCAAACAAACTTGTTGAAGATCTTGAAGTAAGATTTTTAGCCAACAGAGATCCCAATTTGTTATTCGCTCTTTTAACCGATCTGAAGGATGCAACAACAGAAGTTTTACCCGATGATGAAATTTTAGTAACACATATAAAACAAAAAATTATTGAGCTGAATAAAAAATATAGTAAACATTCACACGAACTATTTTTTCTTTTTCATCGTCCCCGTTCGTGGAATCCTGTTGACAAAATATGGATGGGCTATGAACGCAAGCGCGGAAAAATTGGTGAACTCAATCACCTATTACGGGGCGGTGCGA
Organism: Chitinophagales bacterium; assembly: GCA_039920305.1. GTDB lineage: Bacteria > Bacteroidota > Bacteroidia > Chitinophagales > UBA10324 > DASRAJ01. Next base: position 6,813 of record JBDSEA010000083.1, on the reverse strand, counting down.
AGGATCGCTTTACCGTAATCGTAGGTGAGGAGAAAGTTTATGCTACTGTAAAATATGTAATCACACTTGATTCCGACACACAACTGCCGAGAGAGGCGGCCAGTAAATTAGTTAGTTTAATGTCGCATCCGCTTAATTTCCCGGTATATGATGAGCAGAAGAAAAGAATCGTTAAGGGCTATGGCATTGTGCAACCCCGTGTTGCTGTCAGTTTACAGGGAAGCACCCGGTCATATTACACCCGTATGCACGAAAATGATTCAGGCATTGATCCATACACCAGGCTAACATCTGACTTATACCATGATATATTCAGTGAAGGATCGTTTATCGGTAAAGGAATATACGATGTGGATGCTTTTGAAAAAGTGTTGGGCAACCGCTTTCCTGAAAACAGGATATTGAGTCATGATTTGTTAGAAGGCAGTTACGTTCGTTGCGGTTTTGCAAGTGATGTATTGTTATACGAAGAGTTTCCTTCCCGTTACAGTACTGACAGCAGCAGACGTCACCGATGGATTAGAGGCGATTGGCAAATTGGTATATGGTCTTTGCCATGGGTTCCTGATGCAAAAGGCAAGTTGCGCAAGAATTCGATTACAGCTTTATCCCGCTGGAAAATATTTGATAACCTGAGGCGCAGCCTGGTGCCTATTGCTCTTTTATTGATTCTTATTTTAAGCTGGACACTGGTGCAATCACCCCTTTTCTGGACATTATTTATCATTGGTGTAGTGCTTCTTCCCTCACTTAGTATTTCAACATGGGATATAATTAAAAAGCCGGAAGAGATTTCCCTTGCACAACATTCTAAAAATGTTTTTCGTAATACTTCCACTAATATTATCCAGTCATTGTTTACACTGGTTTGTTTACCATTTGAATCTTACGTTAGTATAGATGCTATTTCGCGAACCGTGTGGAGAATCCTCTTTTCACATAAAAACCTTCTCGAATGGAATCCTTCGGGGTTTGCTAAAAAACAACATGAAAATTTATTTACACTTCTTAAATCTATGTGGTTTGCGCCTTTATTAAGCATAGCATTAATTATCCTTTTGTTCAACTATAATCCGCACACAATTTTTTTAGCAGCTCCCTTTCTTGTCCTATGGATATTGTCTCCTGCTATTGTAAATTGGATAAGCAGTCCACGCCCCGTTTTAAGAACTAAAATAACAGAAGACCAAAGAAAATATCTAAGAGAACTTTCGAGAAAAACATGGAGCTTTTTTGAAACGTACGTTACTGAAAATGATAATTGGTTGCCAATTGATAACCTGCAGCAATATCCGATAACAATTATTGCGCATCGCACTTCTCCTACCAACATTGGTCTGTCACTGCTTGCAAACCTTTCAGCAATTGATTTTGGATATATAACTATAGCGCAACTTCTTGAAAAGACAACTAATACTTTTAAAACTCTTAGTAAGCTTGAAAGATATGAAGGTCATTTTTATAACTGGTACGACACGCAATCGTTAGTGCCACTGCAGCCAAGATATATATCAACTGTTGACAGTGGAAATTTAGCGGGTCATCTACTTACATTGCGGCAGGGGCTTTTTGAAATGCTGAACCGCAAAATAATTAAAGATGATTTGTGGGATGGACTATATGATACGATAAGAATTATTGCAAAGAATATGCCGGCGGAGGAGCAAGCATTATTTAAAGAATTTCTTTCAGCATTTGAAGTTGAAAATTCATCACGACCAATACTGTTAAGCGAATTAAAAAACAGTCTTGAAAGAATCTCCACCCTGTTAAATGAATTACTCAACAATGAAAAAGTAAAAGCGAATACAAAAGTATTTGAATGGATGGTTTCTCTGCAGAATCAAATAAAGGAATGGCTCAATGAAATACTTTTGTTGTCGCCGTGGATCAATAATAATGCGGTACCTGAAAAATTTAAAAGCTTAAGCGTGTTTCAAAAAGTTTTTTCATTAACGCAGCTTGCACGTATAGATAATGATATTCAAACTGAACTTGATTCTTTTCACAGTATAGATAAATCTGAAGAAGAATTTCAATGGCTTTCAGATTTTGAAAAATTAATTGCAACGGTAAGCGCTTTAGCAAGGGAGCGAATTGCAGAGATTCATCAATTAAATTCTCAATGCCTTGACTTTGCGGATTTGCATTACAATTTTTTGTATGATAAAACTCAACACCTACTGGCTATAGGTTATAATGCAGACCAGCATCATCGGGATGCGGGCTTTTACGATTTACTTGCTTCTGAAGCGCGCTTAGGTTTATTTGTTGCGATAGCACAGGGGAAAATTTCGCAGGAAAGCTGGTTTGCACTCGGAAGACGACTTACAGTTGCTGACAGTACACCGGTTTTGATCTCATGGAGCGGTTCTATGTTTGAATACCTTATGCCTAATTTGATAATGCCGCTTTATGAGCATACACTTTTAGATAATACTTCCAGGGGTTCAGTGAAAAAACAAATTGAATACGGCAAAGAACAGGGTGTGCCCTGGGGCATTTCAGAATCATGCTACAATATGGTTGACGCACATCTCAGCTACCAGTACCGGGCATTCGGTGTTCCTGAGTTAGGCTTTAAACGGGGACTTAGCCTTGATCTGGTTATTGCACCTTATGCCACGGTAATGGCATTGATGGTTGATCCTGCTGCAGCATGTAAAAACCTGGAAAGATTACATACAAAGGGATATGAAGGCCGTTATGGATTTTTTGAGTCAATTGATTATACTCCTTCGCGTTTACCAAGAGCAAAGGCGCCCGCCGTAATTCAATCATTCATGACGCATCACCAGGGGATGAGCCTGCTTTCACTCACTTACCTGCTCTGTGATCAACCGATGCAAAAGCGTTTTGAAGCTGATCCGAATTTACAAACTGCACTTTTGTTATTGCAGGAACGGGTTCCAAAAGCAACAGGATTCTATACCATTTCAGTTGACACGGAAGAGATCATTCATTCTTCTTCAAATACAGAAATGCGTGTTATCCATTCCCCTGACACACCTCAACCTGAAATTCAATTACTCTCTAATGGCAATTTCCACGTAATGATTACTAATGCAGGTGGTGGATATAGCCGATGGAGAGATATTGCACTTACAAGATGGAGAGAAGATACCACGTGTGATAACCGGGGGTCTTTCTGTTACATCCGCGACCTTCAGGCCGGTGCATTCTGGTCAACAACTCATCAGCCAACATTAAGAGCAGCATCTCATTATGAAGCAATATTTTCACAAGGACGTATTGAGTTTCGCAGAACAGACAATGAGATTGAATTGCATACTGAAATTGTTGTTTCACCTGAAGATAATGTAGAGATAAGAAGAGTTCATATTAAAAATCATTCGAGGTCGTCCCGGAAAATTGAGATAACAAGTTATAGTGAAGTGGTAATTGCTTTACACGTAACGGATGATGCACATCCTGCATTCAGCAATCTTTTTGTGCAAACAGAATTGTTGCAAAATCAACATGCCATTATTTGTTCAAGGCGTCCGCGCTCTAAAGATGAAAGCCCTCCGTGGGTTTTTCATTTAATGAAATTAGCCGAAGGTGATGCTGATAATATTTCTTATGAAACTGATCGTGATAAATTTATTGGCAGGGGAAACAGCGTTGCGAATCCGAAGGCAATGCATCAACTGGAACCGTTATCAAATTCACAAGGCTCTGTGCTTGACCCGATCATTTCAATTCAGTACCGGATAACAATAGGTGAAGAAGAAACTGCAATAATTGATATAGTAACCGGCATTGCCGAAATCCGCAGTGATTGTCAAGCACTCGTTAACAAATACCAGGATCATAATTTCCGGAAACGTGCGTTTGAATTATCGTGGACATACAGTGAAGTGGCTTTGCGGCACATTAATGCAACCGAATCTGACGCGCAGCTTTATGGACGCTTAGCAAGCTCTGTTATATTTACTAATCCCGCATTAAGAGCTAACAAGGATATTCTTATAAAAAATACCAAGGGTCAATCTTCGTTATGGAGTTATTCTATTTCGGGCGATGTACCTATTGTACTGTTGCAGGTTACGGATAACACCAGCCTTGCTATGATAAAACAATTATTGCAGGCGCGGTCTTATTGGCAGCTTAAAGGTTTGGTTGCTGATCTTGTTATTATCAATGAAGATTATAGCGGCTACCGTCATGACCTTCAGGACCAGATTCAAAGCCTTATTACAGCAGGTTTAGGAAATAATCCGAGAGAAAGACAGGGTGGAGTATTTGTAAGAATGGCTGACCAGGTTTCAAATGAGGATAAGATTTTAATCCAGACTGTAGCAAGGATTATTATTTCTGATACGTACGGAACTTTAACGGATAATGTAAACAGGAGAAGTAATGTAACACCCGTTATACCTTTCTTAATTAAGAGCAAAAGATATGAAGCGCAAATTGAAGCCGATGAGAAAGTGGAAGAGCTACAATTTTATAATGGGCTTGGAGGATTTTCGGCTGATGGAAATGAATATGTAATCAACACACAAGAAAATAGTATTACTCCTTTACCATGGAGTAATGTACTGGCAAATGCAAACTTCGGAACGATTGTAACGGAAAGCGGCCCTTCATACACCTGGGCTGAAAATGCTCATGAATTCAGACTTTCACCCTGGTACAATGATCCGGTTACAGGTAATTGCGGTGAAGCATTTTATATACGTGATGAAGAGACCGGTCACTATTGGTCACCGATGCCTTACCCTGCAAAGGGAAAATCAAAATATATAACAAGTCATGGTTTTGGTTATAGTATTTATGAATGTGAAGAAGATGGTATTCAAACAGAAATATGGATATACGTTGACGGTAAAGCTCAAATAAAATTTACAGTAGTAAAGATGCGCAATGTTTCAGGTCGGGCACGTACGCTTACCGTCACCGGCTATGTGGAATGGGTGCTCGGCAGTCTTCGTACCAAATCGGCAATGCATATTGTTACAGAGTTTAATCCTGAATACCGTACACTGTTAACACGCAATCCATATAATTCTGAATTTCCAAACAGGGTTGCATTTTTAGATGTGAATAATGTAAAATTTGATTTCACAACTGACCGTAATGAATTTATAGGACGCAACGGAACGCTTGGAAAACCCGAAGCCATGAAAAGATTGCGTCTGGCAGGAAAACATGGCGCGGGATACGATCCCTGCACAGCAATACAAGTTCCCATTGTTTTGCAAGCAGGTGAAGAGCGTGAAGTAATTTTTAAAATGGGCGCAGCAAGAGATGTTGCGGAAGCGCAGCAATTGATCAATCGTTTTAGAGACACGAATGCAATTACTGATTCACTTAAAAAAGTTCGCGAATACTGGCGACACACACTTGGTTCAATAAAAATAAAAACTCCTGATCAATCATTAAATATTTTAACAAACGGATGGTTGCTTTACCAGGTAATAGCATGCAGGCTTTGGGGACGCAGTGGATTTTATCAATCGGGAGGAGCATTTGGATTCAGGGATCAGTTGCAGGATGTTATAGCGGTGATACATGCTCATCCTGAATTAACACGCGAACAAATTCTGCTTGCAGCATCACGACAGTTTAAAAAAGGCGATGTGCAGCATTGGTGGCACCCTCCGCAAGGCAGGGGAGTGCGTACACTTTGTTCTGATGATTTACTATGGTTGCCATATACAACTTCCTGTTATGTTAACAATACTCATGACTATGCAATATTAGAAAATCCTGTTCCTTTTATTGAAGGTCGCCAGCTTAATGTGAATGAAGAATCCTATTATGATCTTCCCTTAATTTCAAAGCAAAAAACTTCGTTATACGATCATTGCAAAAGGGCGATTTCAAAATCACTCAAGTTTGGCATACATGGTTTGCCTTTGATGGGATCAGGCGATTGGAATGACGGTATGAATATGGTTGGAATACATGGACGGGGGGAAAGCGTATGGCTTGCATTTTTTCTTTACGATATTCTAAAGCGTTTTGAACCCATTGCAATAAATATGAACGATGAAGAATTTGTAACTGTCTGCAAACAAAAAGCGGCTGAATTAAAAATTAATATTAATAAATCAGCGTGGGATGGCGAATGGTACAGGCGTGCCTATTTTGATGACGGGGCTGCTTTAGGATCAGCAGCCAACGATGAGTGTAAGATTGATTCTATTTCGCAGAGCTGGGCAGTGCTTTCAGGTGCAGGAGAGAGGGAACGATCTTTAAAAGCAATGGAATCAGCCGATAAATATTTAGTGGACAGAAAGCATTCGCTCATTCATCTGTTAGATCCGCCCTTCGATAAATCCGTATTTGAACCCGGTTATATTAAATGGTATGTGCCCGGGGTTAGAGAGAATGGGGGGCAGTATTCTCATGCTGCGATTTGGATGATAATGGCATTTGCTAAATTAAAAAACAATGCAAGAGTATGGGAATTATTAAATATTATCAATCCCGTTAATCATGGAAAAACAGTAGCAGACATTGCAATATATAAAGCAGAACCCTATGTTATAGCAGCCGATGTTTACGGAGTATCACCGCATGAGGGTCGTGGCGGATGGACGTGGTACACAGGTTCAGCAAGCTGGATGTACCAGCTCATCATTTCATCTTTTCTCGGCTTAACGCGAAAGGGAAATACGCTGCAAATCAATCCATGTGTTCCGGAAGAGTGGAAATCATTTGAAATTGATTACCGGTACAATAAAACAAATTACCATATAAACGTACAGTTAGTTGATGATAACAATGACCCTGCATTACTTGTTGATGGCATCCTGCAAACTGAAAATATGATCCAGCTTGTGGATGATGGAACAGAGCATT
>JBDSEA010000082.1:0-18923 GCA_039920305.1 Chitinophagales bacterium | reverse complement strand
TTAATATGGTTGACTCTGATTTTTTTCATATATCATAATTTTGATATTTCTCCGAAACAATATTCTCTTTTATCTTTACATTTTGCATATTTATAACAAGCAGAGAAGTTGTAATTTTGAACTCAATACTACTACACTATGAGGTATTATACATTTTCGGCAATTTTTATCTTTCTTGCCAGTTTTTTACATTTTAATTACTGCACCGCACAACAAGCGCGTTTTCCGGTAAAGGAAATCAACGATACTCTTACATTGAATCAATTTTTAAATAAGTACCCTCATAAGATTAATGCAAAATCGTCAGAAAAAGGGAGAGTAAGAAACATCCGTCCGAATATTCTTTTTGTGATGACGGATGATGCACGGTGGGATGGGGCATCAGTAAATGGTGCACCTGCCTATTTACAAACACCTAATTTTGACCGCATTGCCAATGAGGGAGTAAACTTCAAGAATTTTTTTGCAGTTCTTCCGCTTTGCTCACCATCACGCTCTACCTTTTATACAGGATTATATCCGCATAAACATGGGGTAGTCAATAACGCTGTAAACCTGCGTGCAAACATTCCGTGGATTTCCGAGATTTTGCATGATGCCGGCTATTACACTGTAATGGCAGGCAAGCTTGCCTATAAGCCCGATAGCATTCGCGGCTTCGATGATTTTATGATCTCCGTAGTGGAATCATATGAAAACTCCAAATACCTGATCTGGACTGGTGATACAGCCATTCAGTTATTTGTAGCAGGTCATACTACTGACTTACTCACTCAGTATGTAATTGGCAAAATGCAAACCCGGCCACCTGATCAGCCATTTTTTATCTATTTACCTCACAGAGCTGTCCATGTACCTTATCGCCCACGCGGTGAAGACAGTACCAAATTTGCGAATGATACAATGCCATATATTAATGCAAATAAGTACACCAAGAACTTCCCGTCATATTACTATCCATTCAACGAGGCAGGTGATTCTGCAGTTCAGGCTGCATCATGGCGGGGATATTTCAGGATGCTGATAGGAGTTGAAGAAACTTTCGGAAAAATCCTGCATTATATGGATAGCGTTGGGTTAACAGATGAAACACTGATCATGTACACCAGTGATAACGGAGATTTGAAATCAGAGCATTTATTACAGGGGAAACAACTTCCCCAGGAAGAGTCTATGCTCCTGCCTATGTTCCTTAGATATCCCATCTGGTTTCCTGAGCATAAGGATATTTATGACCAGTTAGGTTGCAATATCGACTGGGCGCCTACCCTGCTTGATGCAGCCCAGGTGCCTGATACGTTTGGCATGGATGGACTATCCCTACGCGCGCTTGCAAATAATGAAGTTACCCGGGATGCTTTTATGTATGAATTATGGGCTGAAAATTACACTCCTGCAATACGGGTCGTACGATCCCGCTATTTCAAATACATTAATAGCTTTTGTTCTGATACCACTGAACAGCTTTTCGATCTTGTAAATGACCCATTGGAAAATACTAATCTTATTAATGATCCTTACTACCAGGTGGTAGCCCAGTATTACCGCTGCAAGCTTGATAGTTTCCGGCTTGTATTGCATGACACCGCAAATGTGCAATCCATTACACATGAGAATGCAGATACCATCATCAGCAGTGACAGTCTTATTTTCTGTAAGCTGAAAAACGCGGATAGCACACATGTCGGTGAATCCGAAAACCCCGGACCCATTGGCACCTGTGCCTTTCCGGTGTTTGATATTGATACTACCTTCAGCCCGGTAGGTATTGATGATCCTTTGCATGATGATGCCTTCTGGGATGTCACGGTTTTTAATGTTTATGGGGAAGTGATGATAAGTGAAAAAAGATATTATCAAACTGTCCCGGGAAGCCAGCTTGTGTTGACTCAATCGCTTTCTCCCGGAATTTATATTGTGGAGTTCCGCAACAAGTATTTACGGTTGATCAGAAAAATTATTTCCCAATAATCCTGAAGGAATAAATAGTTTTCGCTTGCATAAGCAAGCTAAAATATTTACGCACCAAACACCGGAACTTTTTGACACTTTTATGGAATGATGAAATGTCCCCGGGTTATCCTGTTTTTATTCTGGTCAAAAATGATTTTTGCCCAGGATATTGACTGGCAGCATTTTAAGCCCTTGCAATCTGCGGGCAAAATTCCGAAGGATTTTACCGAGCTTTCATCGCAAAAATATCAGACAGGCAGAAAAGAGATCGATGAAAACGCCCGGCTCCGGGTTCGGAAAACCCAGGACCAGTTCTTTCTGAAATCCAATTTCATTATTGATGAAGTCCTGCATAGCGGGCGCGTTGTATTCGGAGATCCGGTAAGTAATTACCTCAATACCATTAAGGATAATTTGCTTGAAGATGACGCCGGCCTGAGGAGCAAGATCCGTATTTACACCTACCGCTCCACAACAATAAATGCCTTCACCACTAATGATGGAATTGTACTCATAACCACCGGTCTTATTGCCCAGACTGAAAATGAGGCGCAGCTCGCCTTTATTCTTTCACACGAATTTCAACATTACATCCACAAGCATGCACTTAACGGATATGTTGAAACCAGGCAAATGGCAAAGGGCAGAGGCATCTATAAAAACCTGGACCCTAATGAGATTGAGCTGAAGGGCTTTCAATATTCAAAGGAGCTGGAGCTCGCCTCCGACTCACTTGGTTTAATACTATTTAAGAAATCAAATTATTCAACGGATGCTGCGCAGCGGATGTTCGACGTGCTGCTTTATTCGTATCTGCCATTTGATGAAACAGCATTTACAAGAGAATTTTTTAATGATGAGCATTACAAAATATCACCTGAATATTTTCTTGATACGGTTTCTGCCGTTACTGCAGTAGATGATTATGATGATGCCAGAAGCACGCATCCGAATATAAAATCGAGGCGATCAGCAATAATCAAAGAAGTAAATGCATCGGATGATCAGGGAAGGCAATTATTTATTCAGCCTGAAGAATATTTTACAGAAGTTCAGAAGCTGTGCAGATACGAAAATTGTATTCTTCATTTGAATAACAGCAATTTTGAAGAGGCCTTCGATAATGCCTATCTATTACAGCAAAGTGATGAGGAGAATATTTTTCTTAAAAAAACAATAAGCCGGGCTCTGTATGGCGCTGCGTTGTACAAAAATTATGGTCACTCTACTGATCATGATGTTTATTACAAAGATGTAGAGGGCGAAGCCCAGCAGATTTATTACCTGTTTGATAAAATGCCAAAAAAAGAGTTCACTGTGCTTGCATTACGCTATTGCTGGAAGGCCCATCTTGATGATGAAACAGATGCCACGCTGATTGCAATGTGTAAGGATCTTGCCACAGAGCTTGTTATTAAATTCGATCTCACGGCTGAAGATTTCAAAGATGCGGCAGCTCCACCGGACACATCAGTGAAAAAACCGGCACAGGATATTTTAAAAACCAATGCCGGAAAAAATAAAGTTGATAAAATAAAAACATCAGAGATGAGCAGGAACAGTGATGTGGCTTACTGGCGTTATGCTTACGTAAGCTTTAGGAAAGATGATAATTTCAATCAGCTCATTTCAGGTGCGGGGAGTGAAAAAAAAGCCGGGAGCGGGCTGCCTGAACCACGCAGTAAAAACGACAGGGCATACACACTCGGAATTGACCGCGCGGTAATTGTAAATCCCCTGTATCTTAAGGTAGATGAGACGAGGAGGGATCCGATCCGGTATGAAGCTGCCGAACAGCTTAAGATAGAGTTGCAGCAAAAGATTCAGTCATGCGCTGATGCCCTTGATATGCAAATCGAATATCTTGATACCAAGCAATTAAATGATGATGAGGTTGACAAGTTCAATAATCTGGCAGCATTGAATAACTGGATCAGTGAAGAACTTGATCATGATGACGTGCCTGTAATTAATTCGGGCAATGAACTCATGCAGCATTTAGAGGCCAAATACAATACCGGTCATTTTGCGTGGATTGGAGTTATAAGCTTTCATGAGCAAAAGCAGTATGTTGGCGGATACATTGCCCTATCGTTTCTCTTCCCCCCTTTAATTCCCTTTGCCATAGCACGGGCTTTTATCCCAAAGTATAACACTGCCATTTTTACGATGGTAGCAGACGGAACAAGCGGTAATTTTGAAATGCAGTATTCCAATGTTGTTGATTCAAGAGACCTTTCCTCTATTCAGAAAAGCAACATTTATTACATCATGCAGCAGATGAAAACAAAACCAGAGGAAAAATGAAATACTTCCTCATTTTAGCATTTGTTTCCCTTTTCTGCTTTCAATCCCGGGCACAGGTTCCGGGATACATGGGTAAAGGGCTTGCCCTATATTATAATCCTGCGGTTTTTATTTCTATTTACCCTGAACCTGGCTTAAATCTGCGACATGATTTTTCAGCTGACTATACGGTTTCAAAATCAATAGCTGCCGGTGGGTCTGTAAAGCTTGTTTCAACTAGGATCAAGGATGCAGTTTATTATGGTGACTATGTTAATGGAGTGCAGGAAATTTTTGAAGGCGACATTAAGCTGAAAGGGCCGGCATTCAGCGTGTACTTAAAAAAGTTTTCTTTCAGGAAACGAGGGTATATCTCGCCGGTGGGACATTTCAATAAATTTGAATTATGCTACGGCAGTTACACCGGCAATACCGCAACCTTAACACAGAATAGCAATGAGAATCCCCACATCAGGCTTGAATACCTGGGATTTAATACTCACCATACTACTGCAGGATTTATTTATAGCTTCGGGAGGCAGGCACTCTATTTTGACCGTCTCTTTATTACTACGGGAGGTTCCATAGCGCTTATGCTGCCAACCGGAAGTGCCTCAGGTGGACTTCAGGGTACTGGTGGGGATGAAACCGATTACCGTGCAAATGCTTCAGCACGGATGTTTGGATATTTCCTGTTCAACATCAATCTCGGAATAGGATTTCTTGCACTTTAGAAATATCCGGGGAAAGAATAAAATTCTTGGGTGTTAAAAACATTCAATCTACATTTGACAAAAATCAACGACTCATGAAAAAAGAAAATTCTACACTTGGAAAAAGATTGAAGCAGTATTCAGCGCTTACCGGATCGCTGCTGGCCATTGCCGGCACCACGGATGCGCAGATTGTTTACACTGATGTGAATCCGGATAAGGTTCTATCATCAGTAGGTGATACCATGCAACTGGATCTTGATAATGACGGGATTACAGACTATGTATTCAGAACGATTCAATATGCAAACGCTACAAGCTGGTACCGCGCCGGTTTAGTTCCATCCCCCTATACAACAAGCAATCCTAATCAAATGGTAGGATACGCTGCTGCTCCATTCCCTAACGGAACAATCTTCGCTTATCCTTCAGCACTTGCACAAGGAGCAACCATTGATGATAATTCACCTCTGATTGGCATGCAGGATGTAGTTTTTAGTTATGGCGGAAATAATTATTTCCTTTTTCCGGCAATGCTTTCAGTATATGCAGGAAATCAGTATGGTCCCTGGAACGACGGAGCAGAGCATTATGCGGGATTCAAATTCTCACCTGACGCCGGCGCCACATTCTATTTCGGATGGGCACGCTGCGAGGTTACTGCTGATGCTAAAACAATAACCATCAAGGATTATGCTTATGAGTCGAATGCCAATACAGGCATTGCTGCCGGCGCAGGCGACCCGAGTGGTATCTCTTCAGCAAATCAATCAGTTAACTTTTCTGTTTTCAGCTTTGAGGGCGTAATAAACATTCTGGTGAATGATGGAAGCATTGACGGAACAACAATAAAGGTTACTGACATGATTGGAGAAACAGTATTAAGCAAAGCTGTAAGCAATCGCCTTACAAATATCAATTTGAATTCTTTCTCCAAAGGAATTTATCTTGTTACAGTACAGCGCGGTGACGAGATCTTCACCAAAAAGGTGTCATTCCGGTAGAAGTATTTATTTAAAAAACAAAAACCATCTTGTGAAGGCAGGATGGTTTTTTTATTTGCAGGAATCTGATATTTGCGTTTATGAACTTTCACTTTAGCTTTGGCTTAAATCACAACACATGAAAAAAGCAAATTCTACACTCGGTATAAAATTAAAGCAGTATTCGGCCCTGGCTGCAGGCATAGTTGCTGCCTCAGGATTGGCAAATGCACAGGTCGTTTACACCGATGTGAACCCGGATAAAGTTTTAACAGGGATGAATAACATCCTTAATCCTGATACACTGCAGCTTGATTTGAATAATGATGGAATTTTTGATTTCCTGCTGTTTGCCTACAGGGGCTCTTCATACACTTACCAGGGAATTGGAGCTATGATGCCTTATACTGCAAACAATTCCAATGCTATTGCCGGTTCTATTGTTTCCTTAAACAGTATTCTTCCGGCGTTATTCGTGAGCGATCTTTCTCTTGGAAAGAATATTGATGACACCCTTCCATTTTACAACCTTGCCGATATCATGTATGATGTAAATCATATCAAGCCGATTATGGCATACTCTAACGTTGACAGCGGCACAGGCGGAGGTGAATGGCTGGGTGTAAGCGACCGGTACATTGGCTTTAAATTCCAGGTTGGCATTGATACAAATTTTCACTACGGCTGGGCCCGGTGCAGCGTTTCCGAGAATGCTGATACTTTAACCTTAAAAGAATATGCATATGAAGCCACCATTAATACCGGTTTATTTGCAGGGCAGGGCAGCCCCCTTGGACTGGTTGCTGCTAATATACAGGGCAACTTTAAAATAATGAGTTTCGAGGGCGTCGCCACCATTATTGTAAATGATGGAATTCCTGAGGGCTCCACAGCAACCCTCACCAGTATGATTGGTGATGTATTGCTTAAGCAAGGTCTCAGCAACCGTATCAGCAGAATTGATCTTAATCAATACCCGAAAGGAATTTACCTGCTGACGGTACAACGAGGTGATGATATCTTCACAAAGAAAATTTCGTTCAGGTAAATTCTACCCAGAGAATAATCCTTATCAGGCTTAATTTATTTCCCTGTAGCCGGTCAAGTCCTTTTTAATATTTCCCATGCAATTACGAACAAGCAAAACTCTTTGAGCTGAAATTCTCCATTGCTGCTTTTAAGTCTTTCATTCTCTGCAAACTTGTAAGTTTGCGTTTCTACACGTGAAAGTCCCGGCAATACTCTTACTTCAGGATGGTACAATCTATCATGGCTTTGCAGGTGGCGCCATTGGAACCACTACCGGTGAGATCTGTTTTAATACAGGCATGACAGGCTACCAGGAAATCTTTACTGATCCTTCCTATTTCGGACAGATACTTGTCACCACCCATGTTCATATCGGTAATTATGGTATAAGGGATTATAAGTTTCCGGGCGAAGAAATACAAAGTGACTCCATCAAGATTGCAGGATTGGTTTGTAAGAGCTTTAATATTTTCTATGCACGGGAACAGGCTGATCATACCATTGAAGAGTATTTCAGAAAAGAGAATAAGGTTGGCATCGAGGGTATTGATACCCGCGAGCTTGTTCGCCATATCCGCAGCCGTGGCGCCATGAATGCAATCATCTCGTCTGAAACCCTGGATATTGATATCCTGCAGAAAAAATTAACAGATGTTCCTTCCATGGACGGATTGGAGCTCTCTTCAATTGTAACCACGAAAGAAAGTTATGAAACAGGCGATCCCGCTTCAGATATAAAAATTGCAGCGCTTGATCTGGGCATCAAGACAAATATTCTTAGATGCATGGCTGAGAGAGGCTGCCATATCAGGGTCTTTCCTGCTACAACAAGCTATTCAGAAATGAACCACTGGAATCCTGACGGGTATTTTATTTCCAATGGTCCCGGAGATCCGGCAGCAATGGATTATGCGATAGAAACCGTAAAGCAAATTATCGAGGATGATCAGGTGCTGTTTGGCATTTGCCTTGGTCACCAGTTGCTTGCACTTGCATGTAATATTCCCACTTTCAAAATGCATCACGGGCACCGGGGACTCAACCATCCGGTAAAAAATATAATTACCGGGCAGTGCGAGATCACATCACAAAATCATGGCTTCACCGTGGATGCGGATGCGATCAGGGCATCAGAAATTATTGACGTAACGCATGTGAATCTGAATGACCGGTCAATAGAAGGGTTGCGCCTGAAGCATAAGCGTGCTTTTTCAGTGCAATATCATCCTGAAGCTTCACCCGGCCCGCATGACAGCCGGTACCTGTTTGATGATTTCATTAAGATGATCCGTGAGGCAAAGATCGAAGTGCCGGTTAATCTGAATCAGGCAGGCACCGTACCGATGCGACCACGGTAGCATTGATAAGTGGTGAATAAATCTCCGGGAGGATCATGCTCAAAAATTCCGTAAACTGCAGAGCCGCTTCCGCTCATGGCAGCATACAAGGCACCTGAATGGTATAGCTGCTGTTTGATGAATGGAATTTCCGGATGCTTATTGAAAATCACTTCTTCAAAATCATTTATTAATTTCTCTTGCCAGCTGGTTATTGGCAGCTTTAAAATCTTTTCAATCGTCTCAATTCTATTTGTTTTTCCGCTTATGACCGGATTCTGAGCTGGCTGCCTGACCAGCTGTTCATATGCCCATGGAGTGCTCACATGAATGCCGGGGAAAACAATGAGAATGAAGAATGATGAAAAATCAACATCAACGGGCTGCAGCTGATCGCCACGGCCGGTTGCAAAACATGGCTTGTTCTCTATAAAAAATGCACAGTCACTTCCCAGTTCTGCAGCAATACTTTTCAGCTCAGAAGTTGAAAGGTTCAGCTCGAACATTTCATTAAGCAGCATTAAGGTGAAGGCGGCATCAGATGATCCTCCTCCAAGGCCTGCACCTGCGGGAACATTTTTCAGGAGGCACATTTTTACTGCGGGAATTTTGAATTTATTATGCAGTTGCATGTATGCTTTAATGCACAAATTTTCTTTTTTGTCTCCGCCAATATTTAATCCCTCCAGTGCGAAAGAAAATTTTCCTGCTGGAATTACTTCCAGTGCATCACACCACCTGACAGGATATAAAACAGTTTCGATATTATGAAAGCCATCCTCCCTTTTATCAAAAACGCGAAGTCCGAGATTGATTTTGCTGTTTGGAAATACAATCATTAGAATTTGATTAGCTCTCAGGATTAATTCCCGGTTGCGCAGGGCATCGTGGATCCGGTTCTTTCATTTCACTCAGTCTTCCAAAAAAAATTCAGCACCATGAAACATTCCTTGTTCCCAGTATTCAGGATAAGCATTCCCGACCCATGATCACCGGAGGAAATCTTCCGATTAATTATTCTAATTGAATTTCACCCGCTTCGTCAGATATGGAAGCAGGATCTGCCGGAATCCAAGATTGATATTGGCTTCCACGAGATCAATCTTATATTGACCGCATTTCAATTTTAGCAGCGTATGAAAATCTTTCATCTGCCTCACATAATTTTCTTTTACCTGTGAGGGAGTAAGCTTGACCTGATCGCCGGTTTCGAGATCAATGAAGCGGTAGGGACGATTGGCAAATTCAAATTCAAGCTCCTTTGCATGATCAAGAACGTGAAACAGAATAACCTCATGCTTGTTGTGCTTAAGGTGCTGCAAGGCAGAAAAGATCGCAATGAATTCATCATTTTCTTCCAGTGCACCCTGCCTTAATGCGGATCCGGAAAAGTTTTCAAACATGTCGCTGAAGATTACCACAAGAGATCGGCGGTGAATTTTATCAGCTACTTCATGCAGGCATTCGGCAGCAGCGGTTTTCTTTTTTCCCGCAGGGCGATTTAAAACATTTTCAATTTCACCGAGCAGATACTGGTAATGAACAGAATTGGATTTCACGCGGCTGTTCATTTCCACACCATCGGAGAAAATCGTAAGCCCAAAAGCATCCCGTTGCTTCCTGAGCAACTGCATGATGGCTGCTGCGGCAATACCGGCAAAATCAATCTTACGCATTCCTGATATGGCTTCTTTAACATCAGGATAAAACATGGATGACGAAGCATCCACAATAATCTGGCAGCGCAGGTTGGTTTCCTCTTCAAACTTTTTAGTGTATAGCCTGTCAGTGCGTGCATAAACCTTCCAGTCAATGGTTCGGGTAGACTCACCGGGGTTGTACAACCGGTGCTCAGCAAACTCCACTGAGAAGCCGTGAAAAGGACTCTTGTGCAAACCGATCAGAAACCCCTCTACCACCTGCCTTGCAAGCAGATCGAGATTCTGAACCCTGGCAATCTCGGATTGTAATTCGATTTTGTTTTCCATACCCATAAGGCACTTTAATACTTCACTGTTTTTGATCTTCTACCAGGTGTGATGTCAAAATTAATCTTTCACGCTCAACGGCTTTTGCCAAATCATTCAATATTAAGATACTCCGGTTTTGAGTTTTATTTTGGGAGCCTGTTTATATGCTACAAAAGATAAGACACCAGTATCTCGGGCACCGCGCAGAAATAAGCTTGTTGCTTCTGATCTCGTCAGTGTTTGCATGCGCATTGGAGCTTCTGCGGATTTATATCTCTCACCGGCACAATTACCAGTATTTTCTCTGGAATTTATTTCTCGCATGGATTCCTTTTGCGATAAGCCTGTACCTGCCGGTGGCTCATGCAACACTTAGATGGAAATGGTTAGCGTATGTATTGCTTTTTATCTGGGTTGTACTCTGGCCTAACTCACCCTACATGCTTACTGACCTGCTTCATCTGAAAGAGAAGCAAAACATTCCCTTGTGGTATGACCTCGGATTGATTCTTTCGTTTGCGTGGACAGGCCTTCTGCTGGGTTTTATTTCACTCCTTGAGATTCAGAACTTCATTCGCTGGCGTACCAATAGATTGGTGGCCTGGATTTTTGCCGTGCTTGTTATTTTATTTGGTGGGTTCGGAATCTATATCGGCAGATTTGTCCGGCTGAATTCATGGGATATTCTCGTTAATCCTGTGCAAACATTTACAGATGTTTCAGGCAATTTTAATGATCCGTCAACCCGGATTGAAATGATTGGGATGACAGTACTTTATTCCCTCTTTCTGTTTCTCGGCTATCTTACCATAAAAGTTATCATTAAAATTCCCGATAGAATGGCATTATGAAGTAGTTAAGGGTCGAAAGCGCTCTCCCGATTTGTAACTGCTCCGGTTATTGAAACCTCTTTGATTTAAATAAAATGTTTACACTGAGTAATACCTGGATAGGTTTTTTCACAATCTCTATGCGTATTACCCTTGAAACAGGGGGGTTTTACTTCATTGATTTCCCGCTACGGCGATCAATGCAGTACCATCAAGCAAAAGAAATAAAATAAAGGTGGCAAGAATATAAAAGCGATTACCCCCGAAAAGCACTTGAAGGGTTGAATGCTGATAAATATTCTCATTTCCATCAATGGTATTAACCGCGGTTTTACCGGTCCGGTTTTCAGTTTCTTTTTTTAATTGTAGGGTATCCATATAAGAAGGTTTTTTTTATTCTAATTCGAATTGAGTTTTTCCGGCTTCAGGTGTTAAAATCCCCACCTTCACTCAGGAAATATTTATTGCTTCAAAATTATGAGTGATCTTGCGGAGGTTAAAAATCTTATTCATTCAGCAGGCATATGGAAGAACTGAGCAGGATAAAACAAATGATGAGTTATGTGGGGGTGTAAAAATATTTTGGTAGATTTTTGCATTGGAGGGTCATAAATTTTGATGAAAAAAATTTTTCTTTTGGTTACAATTCTTCCGTGTTTGTGTAAGCAAACCCGGGAATCACCATTGGTTTTTAGTTGTAGTGATGGTGTGGCAAACTTCTTTTCGTATGCACCGCTTGAAATAATTAAAGCAAGTACCAACCAAGTGCGCGGAGCAATTGATATTAGCTCAAGAACATTTTTTTTTGCTATCAGTGTAAATACTTTCCAGGGTTTTAATTCAGGTTTACAGCAGGAGCATTTCAATGAAAATTATATAGAATCAGATGAGTTTCCTGAAGCAACTTTTAAGGGAAAGTTTATTGAAGAAGTTGATTTCAGTCAGGGGGGTTCTTACGAAGTGCGCTCGAAAGGAATTCTTGAGCTTCATGGGGTTAAAAGGGAACGCATTATCAAGGGAATGTTAACGGTAAAAGATAATACCCTGGGAGTGAGCGCTCAGTTTACAGTGCTGCTTGAAGATCATAACATAAAGGTGCCGCGTGTGGTATATCAAAAGATTTCGCCGGAGATTGAAGTGACCCTGAATGCGATTTTGAAACCGAACAGTGAATAATAAAATGAGAAAATTTATTTCAGGAATTGCCGTGATCCTGTTGCATAGCATGTTCCTGCATGCACAAATTCCATTTTTAAAAGAGCTTGATATTACTCGCGAGGGCGGCTCATTGCGTATAAACAAAATCTATCAGGACCAGCAGCATTACATCTGGATTGGTACTTCAGCAGGACTTTACCGGTATGATGGCTATAATTTCCAGAAGATCAGCGGGTCTGACAGTACCCCGAATCCTGCAGTAACAGCAATTATGTGCGACAAGACCGGCTGTCTGTGGATTGGATATGAGGATGGTGCCATCATGCTTTTAAAGCACAATCTTCTATCTGAATACTCGCCACAGGAAGGAACACCTAAAGTTGCCATTACGGATTTCGCAAGTGATTCAAGCGGAAATATCTGGTTCTCCACCTATGGTGAAGGTTTGTATACCATTCGAAACAATCATCTGTACAATTTTAATATTGATGATGGCTTAAGTGATAATTCAGTTTATGCGCTTACAGTCTGCAAGAGCGGTGAAGTTTGGTGTGGCACAGATGTGGGACTTTCAATTTGTTCATGGGAAAATGATAAAAAAATAGTTGAGCGCTTGTCGCAGGCGCAGGGATTGCCGGATAACATTGTTCGCACCGTGCAGAGTGGTCCAACCGGCGTAATATGGATTGGCATGCAGGACAAAGGAGTTTGTTATTATGATCTTATCACCCGTCGCTTTGCTATACCCTCTAATCTACAGCAATGGAATTATGGAATGGTGACCCGGATATGCCTTTTAAACCCGGAAGAATTTTGGGTGGGAACTGAAAAATCAGGAATAGTAGATGTAGAACTGTTCGGCAATATGCGGGTGAGAGAATGCGGGAGGGCGAGCGGACTTGGAGCCAACCGCATCAATGATATATTGCAGGATGCAGAGGGTAATATATGGATGGCCGCTAATAATATTCTTCTTTTTTCAACGGGAGAAAAACTGGAATTCATTCATTCAGTAAATGATATTCCCCTGAACGATATTCAGGCTGTTTTACACCGAAAGAACGGAGAGCTATGGCTGAGTACACCCGAGAAACTATATAATGTTATTCTGAATAGTGATGGAAGCAGGTCTATCACTTCCATGTTTGAAAAAGAAAGACTTGGTGAATTAAGTATTCTTTGCCTCTATGAGGATCCTTCAGGCAATATCTGGATGGGAACCTTCGGGAAGGGTGTTTTTTATTACGAGGAAAAAACCGGAACACTCAGGAATATTCGTGAGTATGAGGGGCTCGCCAATGATAATGTGCTTTCTATTGCGGGAAAGGGAAGGGATGTGTGGTTCGCCACCCTCGGTGGTGTTTCAAGATGCTCCATCAGCAGCGATCACAGCTATTCGCCTTTAGAAACATTTACCCAGGAAAACGGATTGAAAGAAAATTATGTCTATGACGTTTTCATAGATTCAAAAAACAGGGTGTGGTTTGGAACGGATGGCAAGGGCATAACCAAATATGATAATGGTGTATTTCAAAACTTCTGTAAGGATGACGGTTTAAAAAGCGATGTGATCTATTCTATCACCGAGGATTCGCACGGGATCATCTGGTTTTCTACCCTTGATGCCGGTATCTATTCATTCGATGGGAAAAGCTTCCGGAATTATTCACTTGGTGAAGGATTGAGTGATATAGGTATTTCATCTATCAAAGCCGATGACCATGGTAATCTCATTATTGTGAATGATTTCGGGATTGATGTGATGGAGACCTCAACTCATAAGTTTTTATATTATGGTGCAGAATCGGGAATCAATAGAATGGATCCCAATCTGAATGCATCTAATAAAGATGGCGACGGAAGTATCTGGATTGGAACAAAATCCGGTATAATCAAGGTGAGAATGCCACCCACCCTGCCGGATTCAAAGCCATTTACTGTGCTTAATGGCGTTCAAATTTTCCTTAATGACATGGATGAAAATCAAAAGCCGGTTTTCAGCTACAAGCAAAATCATGTATCCTTTGATTATGCGGGTTTATATTTCAGCAGCCCGGAGAAAGTAGTATATCAATACAAGCTCGATGGTTACAATAATGACTGGATCAAAACCCGTGATCGCTTCATTACATTTCCGAACCTACCCCCCGGCACTTATAATTTTCAGGTACGCTCCGCATTGAACAGCCAGTTCAGGGATGCCTCCATGGTAAGTTTTCCTTTCACCATTGAGCCTCCTTTCTGGAAACAGATCTGGTTTTATTTGCTTGTTTTCATAGTAGCGGTTTCCATAGTTTCTTTCGTCGTAAAAATCAGGGAAAAAAATTTACGTCGCAACGAACAAAGAAAAAAGGAGCAGATTGAATTTCAGTTTGAAACACTTAAAAGCCAGATCAACCCTCATTTTTTATTCAACAGCTTTAACACCCTTGCTGCATTGATAGATGAAAACCAGGAGGTGGCTATTATCTATGTAGATAAGCTCAGTGATTTTTACAGAAGCATTCTTACTTATAAAGATGTGGACATGATCAGCCTCAAAGAAGAATGGCACCTTGTTACAAACTATATTTATCTTTTACAGCACCGGCATGGGGAGAGCCTGCGCCTGGTTGATGAAGTAGGAGAAAAGCGGGAAGACCTTATGTTACCCCCTTTAACTCTTCAGATGCTTGTGGAAAATGCAGTAAAGCATAATGTGGTTTCGAAAGCCCGCCCGCTTACTGTTCGCATTTTTATGAAGAATGAGGAAACCATCGTGATTGAAAACAACAGGCAGCCCAAAACCCAGCAGGTTGCCTCCACCGGTTTCGGGTTGCGCAGCATCAGCGACCGCTTCGAAATTTTAGGCGGAAAGCGTATCACCATCGAACAGAATGCTGATCATTATCAAATAGAATTAACCCTGATAAAAAACGTGCTCCATGAAAGTTCTTATTATTGAAGATGAGGTAGCCGCGGCGCGGCGTCTGCAAAAAATGGTTGCTGAGGTTATTAAAGGTGTTCAAATCATTGATGTCCTCGACAGCATAGAATCCTCAGTGCGGTGGCTGGCGAAGCATGATCAGCCTGATCTCATTTTCATGGATATTCATCTTGCTGATGGTGATTGTTTTGAGATTCTGAAACAGACCCAGGTCAATTGTCCTGTAATTTTTACAACCGCTTACGACGAATATGCGATCCGGGCTTTTGAAGTGAATGCAATAGCCTACCTGCTTAAGCCAATTAAGGAGGATGAGCTTAAGCAGGCCTGCAATAAGCTCGAAAAGCTTCGGGCTGAATATTCAACTTATAGTTTTGAGCGGCTTACAGAGGCAATGAATTTAGGAACTGCAGGATATCAAAAAAGGTTGTTGCTTAAAATCGGGCAAACAATGCGTGCCATTGAAATCGCTGAAATAATGTATTTCTTCACCCAGGATAAAATTGTGAGCATTGTTATCGGTGATGGTAAAAAATATCCTTCTGATTACACACTCGATGAACTTGAAAAGATTCTGGATCCGAAGATGTTTTTCCGGATTAACCGCCAGATAATCGTCAATATAAAAGCCATTCGTGAAATGTTCGTCATCTCCAAATCAAGGGTCAAGCTTAACCTGCATCCACCCACCACTCTTGAGACAGCAGTAAGCGCTGAAAGAGTTTCACACTTTAAAAAATGGCTGACTGAAGAATCAAAATAATTCAGGATAAAGCTTAGGATCTGTACTCAAGCAAGAGAGATAAGTTATGGCCAGCCATATTCATTCTTATTCAGGTATAAAATATATGAATTTGCCCATTTAAAAGAGTTGGCATCATATTCATTTGGCTAAGTTTGCATAATAGATAATCTCACAGAAAAGACTTCGTTGAAAACTCTCAAAATTGCCTTTCTAATGTTGGTGTGTTGCATTCAAGCACATGCACAATCCTCAGTAAATTACTTCCCCAACCAGGAGGAGCATTCCGATGCAGCGATTGACAGTGAAGGAACTGCCACCCACGTAGTAATTATTGATGCTGATGAATTAGTGAGTGTAGTCCCTAATCCTGCTTCTAATTCTATAACCTTTCTCAATATCAATATTTCAGGAAAAACCTTAACCATATTTGATGCGGCCGGAGCCATCGCGGTGCAATTAAAATTAAGCTCACCTACAGTAGATGTAAGTAATCTGAAACCAGGAGAATATGTTTACCAGATTACTGATGAAAAGGGTAAGATTAATTATCGCGGCACCTTTATCAAACAGTAAGGAGATTACTTAGTTACAGCAAAAATCTTTGCGTAGGAATTCTTTCCATCCTCTACTTTCAAAAAGTAATATCCATTTTTAAGCGAGTCAATATTTATACTCTTTGAAAAGTGTTGCTGTGAGGAGAATACTTTTTTGCCTTCAGAATTAAAAATCTCCACCCGGATTTTTTTCATAGGAAATTCTGAGTGAAGAAATATCTTATCCTGCGCAGGGTTTGGTGTGATAAAGAAAACCGAATCATCAGCAGGAAGCTCAGCGTGTGCAATGGTATTGGAAAATAGCCATTTGTAACAATCCGGAAATTCTCTCGCCCAGAACCATTCAGCATGCTGACCGTCAGTCATGATGACTGTATCCATTTCATCCGGTGTAAAACCAGCAGAGCTCATCGTGGCATACATGGATTGAATGTCAGGAACCATATCACTGCTTTCATATCTTCCTGCAACAAAATAAAACCTCATGTCCTGCTGCGCGCCCTGTGTGCTCACGTGAATGTATATTGAATCGTCGAACCAGAATGATGGGGAGAAAACTCCTGCTTTACTGAATACATCCTGGTAATTCATTGCCGCGTAAAAAGAAATTAATCCGCCCATAGAGCTGCCGGCTACCGCTGTAAATTCCCGTGATGAAAGTGTGCGAAAGTGTGAATCAATATACGGTTTGAGCGTGGTTACCATAAAATCACAATACTCATCGCCCTCCCCTCCGCCATAAGAAGGATTGTAGTATGGCGAATATTCATTCAGGCGATTCGAGCCACCATTTTCAATTCCGATCACAATGCACCCATAGTTTCCATCCATCTGCAGTGAATGAAGTGCTTCATCCACTTCCCATTCCCCTGCAAAAGAGGTCGAGTCATCAAACAGGTTCTGTCCGTCCTGCATGTACATGACGGGATAGAATTTGTTGATTGCGGTATCATAGTCATCAGGCAGATACGTCCATATTTTCCGGTAACGGTTAAGCTGCGGCATGTAAAATGAATCATCCATCAGCACCACATTTGAAAGTGCGGTAGATGCCACTCCTCCGTTAACAAGGTCATCCCAGCCTTCAACAACAAGATTGAGTGTATCGCTGTTGCCATAAGTGAATGTCCTGTTAGGCTGAAATGATCCGTCACTTTTGCATTCTACTTTAGCCCAGTCACCCCTTGTAAACTTAAATTCAATGGTTCCATTGCCGGATGCAAGCGTGATGGTAAAAAAACCTGCGTTGATCTCTGTAAGTTTATAGGTTGGACTTCCGGGATCCCAGCTGTTGAACGTACCTGCAATATAAAGATCATCATCAGGAGGTGTATTCAGAGGCACACTGGTGATATTGATGGTAACCTGGGCAGATGTAAAAAAGGAACAGAGTATTAATATAAGAGCAGAAATTTTTTTCATGTGGCTGAATTCCTTTCAAAAATACACGGAAAACATTTCTACCTAA
The DNA here is from genome assembly GCA_039920305.1 of Chitinophagales bacterium. Classification (GTDB taxonomy): domain Bacteria; phylum Bacteroidota; class Bacteroidia; order Chitinophagales; family UBA10324; genus DASRAJ01. Next base: position 971 of record JBDSEA010000082.1, on the reverse strand, counting down.
CATCGGAATTTTATCAACGCTGCTAAGTGCTTATTTAATGACCGCCAGCTTTCCGGTAATACGCTCATTCGCCGTTTGAAGCGTAACGAAATATAAACCGGAACCAATGCTGCTGTTTTGAATGTTCCATACGAGCTGATACGTTCCGGCGCTCATGAATTCATTTTTAAGGACAGAAATCAAACTTCCCTGCTCATTGTAAATTTTTACTTCGCATTGTTGAGCATCCTGAAGATTAAACCGGATGGTTGCATCCTGCCTTGCGGGATTCGGATAAATATCGAGCGTAGATGGAACATCCGTTTCAGTACTTTCCCCTCTAATAATCTCGAGCCGGACACTATCCTTGTAAACAGATATCTGGGGGATCGTTGCCAATCCGCCGCCATAAACGAAAGACCCTGATTGAATTCTATCCAGCTTATGCCACAAATTCCATGAAAGGGTTTCGCCGGCTGCCGGATGGAAATTCTGCAACCGCCGCAGAGTAACATCAACGGTACATTGCTCAGGAGATTCATATACATTTCCGTCTTCCTTCAAAAGGTCTCTTAAAAAAATAGTAGCCGACCAGGAATCAGCCACATCGGTAATTTCATTTTTCCAGTCCAGAAAGCCATTCACCGTACCGAACGCTGCACCATCACTTGCCAGTCCATTCCCATAATCCTCGTTAATACTGCAATTGGCAAATGCCGGATATGATAGATTTCTCCGGTAGCGAAACAAGTCGAAATTCATTTCACCCCAGGTGGCGCCAGTTCCGCCATGGTTCCTGCTATCCCAGAAATAATAACCGCCTGTATGGGTAGCATTTACCGAATCATAATAAACAGTCTTCTCCGTCCAGCCCATCAGGGTATCGTACTTCCCGTTGACTGCATAAATAAAGGGATAGTTTCTCTCATTAAATTTACGGAATACCCATCCACCATTCAGCGCATCATACGTATGAATGTCAAGATTGGTCA
>JBDSEA010000081.1:0-4855 GCA_039920305.1 Chitinophagales bacterium | reverse complement strand
GATGAATAATGATTCATTACTGTACTCATTGAGGAACAACATCACAGCACTGGCGAAGCCTGATGCTGATGATGACATAGCAAAAGAAGTTTTTAAACTTATGAAATCCTGATGCAAAACGGCACCTGAAAACCCAGTCATTATTATACCCATGCAGAACTAAATCGCCATACCTGAAAACAAAAATCTGAAATTGAACCTCGATAAAATTCATAGCATCTATTTCATCGGCATCGGCGGGATCGGAATGAGCGGCCTGGCGAGGTATTTCAATATGAAGGGGAAAAAAATTTCCGGCTATGACAAGACTCCGACTGAACTCACTGATGAGCTGATTAGCGCAGGAATAAATATTCATTTTGAAGAGAATACACAGCTCATTCCTAATGATGCTGATCTGGTGGTTTATACTCCTGCAATTCCCGCCGGCCATGCAGAACTCGTTTACTGTCTCAGGCACAATATGCAGGTAATTAAGCGCAGCGAATTGCTTGAAACTGTTACGAATGATTCCTTCACGATTGCTGTAGCAGGCACCCATGGCAAAACCACTACTACCTCCATGATCGCCCATATTCTCAAGCATTCAGGGTATGATTGCACCGCATTTCTTGGTGGTATCGCTGCAAATTATAATTCAAACTTTATTTCGGGTAAAAATGAAACTGTTGTAGTTGAAGCTGATGAATACGATCGCTCGTTTCTCAGGCTTCATCCGGCCATCGGGGTAATCACATCCTGCGATCCTGATCACCTGGACATTTATGGAAGTGAAGAGGAGGTGGTGAAGGCTTACAGTGAATTTGCCTGCCGGATAAAGCCTGATGGAATGCTGATCACAAAAAAAACGCTTCCTTTTCTTACGTCCTGCACGCATTCCAATAAACAGTTTTACTCAGTGAATGACACCACAGATTTTCATGCAAATAATCTTCAGCTCCGAAATGGAACTTATGCTTTTGATTTTTCAACACCGGAATATTCAATCCGGGATATTCACCTGAGCGTGGCTGGTTATCACAATGTTGAAAATGCTGTTGCTGCTGCAGCCGTTGCTTACAACCTGGAAATCGGAAAAGAAAAAATCGCTGCGGCCCTGTGTTCCTTTACAGGGGTAAAGCGCCGGTTTGAATTCATTATTCGCAATGAGAAATTAGTTTTTATAGATGATTATGCACACCATCCTGTTGAGATTACTGCTTTCCTGAAATCAGTACGGGAAATATTTCCGGATAAAAAAATTACCTGCATCTTTCAGCCCCACCTCTATTCCCGGACCCGTGACTTTGCAGATGATTTCGGAAAAGCACTTTCATATGCTGATGAATTAATCCTTCTGCCGGTTTATCCTGCCCGTGAATTGCCTATCGCAGGAGTGAGCTCCGAAATGCTGCTCGGCAAAGTTTCTGTTCCAAGTAAAATGGTAACAGAGAAAACAAACCTGATCGCAGAGTTGAAAAAAAGAAAGCTTGAAGTAATTGCAACCGTGGGTGCCGGTGACATAGATCAGCTTGTGGAGCCGGTAAAAAAATTACTGATTAACAGCAGTAAAATTTTTTAAACCATTACCTCATGAATTGAAAGATTAACAATGAAAAAACTCTGGCAGAAATTAAAACCTGTTCTTATCATCACCTTCTGGGTCATCAGCAGTGGCGGGGTTATCTTATTGCTTGGATCATCCATGATGAGGCAGCATCATCTCCCCTTTCAGCGCATCACGGTAAACATTGATGATGATAACAACATGTTGTTCATTGATGAGAGTGATGTACTCCGGCTGCTCCAAGATCACCAGGTGAATCCCGATAAGATAAAACCATTGAATGCAATTAACTATGAAAAACTTGAGAACATAATCGAAAGCAATCCATTTGTTGAATCGGCTCAAATGTTTGTTGATGCGAATGAAAACATTGAAGTAATGGTCAGGCAGCGTCTTCCTGTTCTCAGGATTATTAACAACCAATCTGTGAGTTACTATCTCGATGATCACGGCCGACGCATGCCCACCTCCCTTAAATTTACAGCGCGCGTTCCTGTTGCGACGGGATTCATTTTCACCAATGCTGAACATCCAACCGCTGCTGACTCTGTGATCGAAGGAAAATTATTTACGCTCGCCGGTTTCATTTTCAGAGATTCATTTCTCACATCGCTTACTGAGCAGGTTCTTGTGAATCAGCAAAGTGAATTAGAAATAATTTCTGCTGTAGGAGATCATTCAATACTCCTCGGTGATGTAAATGACTTGAAGGAAAAATTTGACATGCTGAAAATTTTTTATAAAGAATCACTGAACCACAAAGGATGGAATCAATACAGCAGGATCAATCTGAAATATAAAAATGAAGTGTACTGCAGCAGGCGGGGAAGCGCTGAGTAAGCATTACCTCATTATTTACACAGGAAGAAAAACTTTGATAGAAATACAATATCCGTGAAGTAAAAAACTAAACTCCCAACACTAAAAATAAAGTAATGACTAACTCAGAATTCATTGTAGGTCTGGATATCGGTACCACTAAAATCTGTGCAATTGTTGCACGGAAAAATGATCACGGAAAAATTGAAGTGGTAGGAATTGGTAAATCCGAGTCACTGGGTGTGTCACGTGGAGTGGTTGCAAATATTGATAAGACGGTTGATGCAATTACTAAAGCTGTAAGGGAAGCTGAAGGTGCCTCAGGAGTAGAGATAAAAAATGTTTATGTGGGTATTGCAGGTCAGCATATCAAAAGCCTTCAACACAGGGGTATTTTAGTTCGTGATTCCCTCGATACTGAGATTTCCAGGGACGATATCAAGAAGCTTTCCGATGACATGCGCAAGCTTGTTGTAAGTCCGGGAGATAAAATTATTCACGTGCTTCCCCAGGAATTTATGGTTGACAGCGAAATGACCACTTCAGGGCCGGTAGGCATGTGCGGCATCCGGCTGGAGGCAAACTTCCACATCATAACCGGGCAAATAAGCGCAGCACAGAATATCAAAAAGTGTGTAGAGAAAGCGGGGTTATGTATGATTGATATGATATTAGAGCCACTCGCTTCTGCAGCCGCAGTACTGAGTGAGGAGGAAAAAGAAGCAGGTGTTGCACTCGTTGACATTGGAGGTGGCACAACTGACATCGCTATTTTCCAGGATGGAATTATCCGGCACACCTATGTAATTCCTTTCGGGGGTAATGTAATTACTGAAGATATTAAGGAGGGCTGCATGGTAATGCGCAACCAGGCGGAGATATTAAAATGCCGTTTCGGCAGTGCGCTTTCTGATCCTTCGATGGACAATCAAATTGTTTCCATTCCGGGAGTACGAGGCAGGGATGCTAAAGAAATTTCTGTTCGAAATCTCGCGAACGTGATCAACGCCCGTATGGAAGAAATTCTGGAACATGTTGATTCAGAAATCAACATGAGTGGATTCAAGAGCAAGCTAATTGCGGGAGTGGTGGTAACAGGAGGAGGTGCACATCTTAAAAATCTGGTGCAACTTGTTGAATATGTTACTGGCTTGGATGCGCGTATTGGACTTCCTATTGAGCACCTCGGATCTTCCAAAATCGATATTGTAAAGCATCCCATGTACTCTACCGGGGTTGGCCTGGTGCTTAATGGTTTTGAAGATCATGAGATGAAAGAACAAGAGCGCAGAAAAAAAGAAACAGGAATACAGGCTCCCACCGTAGAGGAAACTGAAGCACAACGTGAGCGCAAAGGGCTGGTGGGCCGTTTAATTTTCGGGGTTAAAGAATTTTTTAACGAAGGGATGGATCAGGAGTTGAAATAAGGGCATGTAATGGGTTTATCAACCGCAAGTAAATGAGCAGTGATTTTATTAGTAAAAATCCGGTATCTGAAATCCTCAATTATCAATTGAAATTTAAAACGTAAATACCATGTCTATACAATTCGATTTACCCAGCCAGGAGCAAACTTGCATCATTAAAGTAATTGGTGTGGGCGGCGGCGGCGGCAATGCAGTGAATCACATGTTTCGCCAGGGAATAGTAGGTGTAAATTTCGTAGTAGCGAATACAGATCATCAGGCCCTGGAAATGAGCCCGGTACCTACAAAAATTCAGCTGGGAAAGAATTTAACCGAAGGCCGCGGCGCAGGAATGAATCCCGAAGTTGGCCGCCGCTCAGCACTGGAATCAGTGGATGATGTAAAAGCTTTTCTGGAACGAAATACGAAAATGCTATTTATCACAGCAGGAATGGGTAAGGGTACGGGAACAGGGGGCGCTCCTGTAATTGCCAAACTCGCCCGGGAGATGGGTATACTCACTGTCGGGCTGGTAACATCCCCTTTTTCTGCGGAAGGTCCCCGGCGGTTTGCACAAGCTCAGGAAGGAATTGCGGAATTAAAAAATAATGTTGACACCTTGCTGGTGATTTCAAATGATAAGCTGCGGGAGATACATGGTAACCTGACCTTAAGCGCTGCTTTTGCACAGGCAGATAACATTCTTGCAAATGCAGCAAAAAGCATTGCAGAGATCATCACCGTGCCCGGTTATGTAAATGTTGATTTTGAGGATGTAAATACAGTAATGCGTAACAGTGGCGTCGCCATTATGGGAATGGCTTCCTATGAGGGTGAAAACAGGGCAGTAAATTCCGTGGAAGCTGCTTTGAATTCACCATTGCTTAATGACAATGATATCAAAGGCTCAAAAAATATTCTTGTAAATATCACTTCTGGATCAGTGGAGGTAACCCTGGATGAAGTTAGCGAAATCACAGAATATATTCAGAGAGAAGCGGGCTATGAAACCAACATTATTTGGGGGAACTGCTTCAATGAGTCACTGGGAGAAAAGCTCCTTGTGACTGTTATTGCTACCGGA
>JBDSEA010000080.1:0-20912 GCA_039920305.1 Chitinophagales bacterium | reverse complement strand
TACGGCTGGCAGTAATATTTGCTACACATCCGTTTTCAAATTCGATTCTTGCATTCGCGATGTCAGGAGTTGAGGATATTACCGATACTCCACTGGAGCTGATATGCTTTACTGCTGACTTAACGAGGTTTAAAATGATGTCAATATCATGAATCATAAGGTCCAGAACTACCGGCACATCGGTTCCCCTTGGATTGAACTGGGCAAGGCGATGCGCTTCAATAAACATTGGATTGAAAACATAGGGCTTAACAGCAAGAAAAGCAGGATTAAATCTTTCTACATGACCTACCATTCCATGAATCCCTGAATCTTTTGCAATTGAAATCAACTCTTTTGCTTCATCCAATGTATTGGCAAGCGGTTTTTCAATAAATACGTGTTTGCCTTTTTTAATTGCAGCCACAGCACAATCAAAGTGCGAAATGGTATTGGTAACGATGTCAACCGCATCCACCGAATCAATAAGCTGATTCATATCATGGTATCGCTTCACACCAAACTCACGTTCGGTTTGCATGGCATTCTCATCATTGGGATCATAAAATCCCACAAGCTCATATTCAATGATTTCCCGGATAAGCTTGAGGTGAATTTTACCAAGATGCCCGGTACCTAAAACGCCGATTTTAATGATCATAAAAAAAGTCGCCCAAAAGTAAATAAACCGAGCCCGGTATATCAGCTTGAGATTGATCTTAAAGGGTTTCCTAATTTCGCTGTGTGTTGCAGGAAAAAACAATTGCCTTTCATACGCTTGGATGCAAACTGAATTTTGCGGAAACATCGACCCTTACGCGGTCACTCGAAAAAGATGGATTTAAAAAAGTAGGCTTTGAAACCGGTGCTGAAGTATATGTGATCAATACCTGTTCTGTTACTGAAAATGCAGATAAGGAATGCCGGAGTATCATTCGTAAAGTCTTATCCATTTCTCCCTATGCGCAGGTAGTTGTAGTCGGATGCTATGCTCAGTTAAAAGCTGAGGAGATTGCATCAATTCCAGGCGTTGATCTTGTGCTCGGTACTAAAGAAAAATTTCGCATTGCCGAGTACCTGAAGATCCTTCCTTACAAAAAAAAACCAGGTGGCCGCGCCGAAGTTTATTCCTGCGATGTAAATGACGTGAGCCTGTTTGAAAGCAGCTATTCTTTCGGTGAGCGAACACGTGCTTTTTTGAAAATCCAGGATGGATGCAACTACAATTGTACTTATTGCACCATTCCGCTTGCTAGAGGAAGGAGCCGCAGTGATCAGATTGCACATGTGGTAGATCAGGCCTGGCTTCTTGGTGATCTTGGGGTTAAAGAAATTGTGCTTACGGGAGTTAATATCGGAGACTTTGGAATTCATAATCCCCGGGATGGCAGTCACATGGAAACGTTTTTTGAGCTGATTCAGAAACTTGATGAGGTACGCGGCATCGAGCGCTTCCGCATTTCCTCCATTGAGCCCAATCTGCTCAGGGATGAGATCATAGAATTTGTTGGAGCATCAAAGAGATTTATGCCCCATTTTCATATACCCCTGCAATCGGGATCGGACCGAATCTTAAAGCTCATGAAAAGAAGATATCTCACTTCACTGTATCTTGAGCGTATCGAAAGAATAAAATCACTAATGCCGCATTGCTGTATCGGTGCCGATATTATTACCGGATTTCCCGGAGAAAACGAAAACGAATTTCTGGCCACCTATAATTTCCTGAAAGAAATTGACATCAGTTATTTGCATGTGTTCACCTATTCAGAGCGGGATGATACAGAAGCTATTCAGCTGGGCGAAGTGGTTCCCAAACAGGAACGTCATTTAAGAAACAAAATGCTTAGAATTTTATCTGAGAAAAAACGCATGGCCTTTTACTCCCGCCATTTATCCAGCATAAGAAAGGTTTTGTTTGAATTAACTGAAGCCGGTGAATATTCGGAGGGATTCACTGATAACTACATCAAGGTGAAAACGATACATAAAAATCTGAAGGGCAAAATCCTGGAAGCACGGCTCAATGAAATTTCTTCTGGTGCTGTAACAGCCGATCTGACCGGATCGCTTCATGAAATAGTTTTAACAACGAAAGCTGCATCCCAGGCGTTGCTGTAATTCATAAACCCCGCATCCCATTCATGTACCCAACCATTTCTGATCTTATTAAAGACCTGACAGGAATCTATATTCCACTGCCTGTACAAAGCTTCGGGTTTATGATGGTGATCGCTTTTTTGCTGGCTGCGTGGACCTTAACGGTTGAACTCAAGAGAAAGGAGAAACATGGATTATTGAAACCGGTTTCCAAAAAAGTCTTAACCGGAGAGCCGGCAAGCATTACAGAGCTAGTTACCAATGCCATTATTGGTTTTGTTCTCGGATTCAAGGTCATTGAAATGATCATGCATTATCGTGATCTTGTTGATAATCCGCAGGAATTTATATTATCAGCAAGAGGAAATTTAATTGGGGGAATTGCAGTATCTGCTCTTCTGGTTTACATGAAATACAGGGATAAGGAAAAGCAGCGGTTACCAAAGCCTGAAGAGAAAATGATCCTTGTTTCCCCACATCAAATGGTAGGTGATATCACCATCATCGCTGCAATCTTCGGACTGCTCGGTGCAAAGCTTTTTGATAATCTTGAGCACCTTGATGCCTTTTTTGATGATCCTGTTGGCGCACTTTTTTCATTCAGCGGTCTTGCATTTTATGGTGGGTTGATCCTTGGCAGCGCAGCAGTATTATGGTATGCCAACAAAAATAAAATTCCGCTTGTACACATGGCTGACAGTGCTTCGCCGGGATTGATTCTTGCCTACGGCATTGGCAGGATCGGATGCCAGCTTGCAGGTGACGGCGACTGGGGAATAACCAATCTGCATCCGAAACCCTCAGGGTGGTTTTTACCTGACTGGACGTGGGCATTCCGCTATCCTCATAACGTAATTCAGGAAGGAATTCAAATACCGGGTTGCGTTGGTAAATTCTGCTACCAGCTTGCTGAGCCGGTTTATCCGACACCATTATATGAAACTACCATGGCTATTCTAATTTTCTTTTTTCTATGGAGCATCAGAAAAAAAATCAATGCTGCCGGAATGATATTTTCAATATACTTATTGCTGAACGGAATTGAAAGAATTTTCATCGAGATAATCCGTGTTGATCTCCGGTATCATTTTTTTGGTATTACGGCAACACAAGCTCAAATCATTGCAGCAGGAATGATCGTCGCAGGAGTGACTGGCATAATTTTATCAGGCAGGCGGCATTCAATTCCAACTACTGAGTGAGTATGCTTTTTTGCAGGAAGAATTTTTATTTTCTTTTCCCGCTAATGATAATGGCATCATGCGGCGGACCACGTTATTTTCTCACCTCTGCATTTGATGAAGATGCAGTTCCTCCTTTCCCCGATTACAGCATCCAGGAATCATGGGCAGCACTGCCAGATAAAACAGATCTTGCCGATAGTGTGCCGGGCGAGCATTTTAAGAATAACCAAAACACTGCCGAAGCAGATGTATTTTTTATTCACCCAACTACTTTTACCTATAAGCCAAAAAATAATTACAGATGGAATGCAGATGTGAATGATGAAGAGCTTAACCGGAAAACTGATCATACCACCATTCTATACCAGGCCAGCATCTTTAACGCAGCATGCAGGGTTTATGCGCCGCGCTACCGGCAGGCACATCTTTCGGCATTCTTTACAAGGGATAAAGTGAATGCAAAACACGCTCTTGATATTGCGTATGCTGATGTGAAAAATTCCTTTCAATATTATCTCGATCATTACAATCAGGGACGTCCTTTCATTCTCGCATCACACAGCCAGGGCACAGTACATGCTTACCGGCTGATCAAGGATTTTTTCGAAGACTCTTTATTAAAAGATAAATTAGTTACCGCCTATCTGGTCGGAATACCGATCAATGCCGATTCACTTTCGCAAATCTTAGAACCATGTACCGCACCGGATCAAACCGGTTGCTACTGCACATGGAACACATTTGAACAGGGATATTATCCTTCATACTATGATAAAGGACTAAAGAATGCAGTATGTACCAACCCCCTCTCATGGAAATGTGATACGGGATATTGCCCGCCTGCACTTAATGAAGGTGCAGTGCTTTTAAACTTCGATGATGTAATGCCGGAGTTATTTGATGCGCAGGTTCATGATGGAATGCTCTGGCTGAACAAACCGAAATTTCCGGGAGCATTTTTAATACAAACAAAAATCTATCATCGCGGAGATTACAATTTGTTTTATGTGAACATCCGGGAGAATGCCGAGGAGCGCGTGAAGAGTTATTTTAAACAACGGAATTTGCATACTCAGAATAAGCAATGATACCTCCCTTTAAATTGAATAAATTCTCCATACCGTATTTCGCCTGCAAGCGCTGAATGATGAGGTGGCTTCGGGTACCGGATTTACAATAGAATATTACCTGCCTGAGCCTGGAAATTTTATCCGCGTTACTCATTACTTCAGAAAACGGGATCAATTCACCCCCGATGTTTTCCTGTTCATGCTCATAGGGTTCGCGAACGTCAACAAGCTGAACCTGATTTCGATTCTCTAAAATCTTTTTTAAGTCCTTTACAGATATTTCTTTCACTTTATTTAATCGTGAACTCGGCAGGCAAAAATTTTCATATTCTTCGGATGAAAGAAGAGCTGACAATTTGATTTCCTGAACAGCCTTCTCATCACGCCTGAATGCCAGCGTTTGAAATGCCATGCTCATCAAATCAACAGAAAGTATTTTTCCGGCTAACACTTCTCCTATTCCACAGATCAATTTGATTGCTTCATTTGCCATCAGCATTCCCATAATGCCGGGCACAACACCAAGCACACCAATCTCATTGCAGTCAGGCCGGTCTTCGGGCGCCGGTGGTTGAGGAAACAGGCAGCGGTATGTTCCACTTTCATTATAATTAAAAACTCCTACCTGTCCTGTGAACTTGAAAACAGCACCTGATATGAAAGGCTTGTTCAATTTGACGCAAACATCATTCACGAGATAGCGCGTGGGAAAATTATCCGAGCCATCGAGTATGATATCATAGGGCAGAAAAATTTGTTGTGCATTATCGGTAGAAAGAAGTTCCGGGAAGGAAGTAATTTCAATCTCAGAATTCAGAAGCGATAGCTTTTGTTTTGCAACTATTGACTTGCTGCTTCCTGCTTCCTGCTCATCATATAAAACCTGCCGCTGAAGATTTGATAACTCAATCTTATCGCCATCCACTATTCCAATCCTGCCAATTCCGGCAGCCGCCATATACTGAAGCGCTGGAACGCCCAGCCCCCCTGCTCCGATCATTAATACGCTGGCTGCCTTTAGCCTTTGCTGGCCTGCCATACCAATTTCACTCAAGATGATTTGACGATTGTAACGCTCTATTTCTTTCGGTGAAAGTTTCATTGAATTAAATGGCCAAGATTTTACCAGGATTTCGATTTCTTGATTTTTCTTTTTTTTTATTCACATCCCGCCGCTACGCGGCTCGGGCGGTTTGTGCGATTATTTTTCTAAAAACATTTCGCTCCTACGGAGCTTTTTGATGAAGCTATTATGATGGTTTTCTAAAGTCAATTTGCTGCTATGGAGCTTTCCCATGAAGTGTTATGATAGTTTTCTAACGTCAATTTGCTGCTATGGAGATTTCTTATGAAGTGTTATGATAGTTTTCTAACGTCAATTTACTGCTATAGAGATTTCTCATGAAACTGACATGATGGTTTTCTAAAGTCAATTTCGCTTTTGGAGCATTCCAATTAAATTACATAAAACAAATTTAAAGACCATAAATCAGGTTAAAACCATCTCCGGCAAGTTCAGTGCGGGCTAATTATTAATTCAAAAAACCCTATCCCAATCCTTCCAGATTGGTTCATATCCCTGTGCTTGAATCATACCGGCAACTTCACGCGGAGTCCGGTTATCTGAAATTTCAAACTGCTCAAGGGCATGCAGGTTATTGGCATATTCCCCCGGATTTGTTTTCGATCCTGCGCTGATAGAAGTGATGCCGAGCCTGATTGCGTGATCACGAAACTTCGGTGACTCCCGTGTGGATAGTGAGAGCTCAACATTCTCATTAAAAATTCTCCATGCACATATCAGCTGTACCAGTTGCTTATCACTCACCGGATGATTTGGCTGCTGGCAACCCACAGCAGGCCGAAGTCGCGGAAATGAAACTGAAAACTTCGTCTGCCAGAAAGCTTTTTCAAGAAAATCAAGATGTAATGCTGTAAAAAATGAATCTACCCTCCAATCCTCGAGACCCAGCAAAATCCCCAGCCCAATTCGGTGCACATTCGCCCTGCCCGCACGCTCCGGTGTTTCAAGACGGTAATCAAAGTTGCTCTTTCTGCCTTTCGGATGATAAATCTTATAGTTCTCCGTGTGATACGTTTCCTGGTAAACCAAAACCGTATTCACTCCTGTTGCGATGAGCCGCTCGTATTCGTTTTGTGATAATGGCTGCACTTCAATCATGATATTCGAAAAATATGGCCGCAGGATGCTGATCATCCTTTCAAAATAATCAATGCCCACAACCTGGTTTGCCTCACCGCTTACGAGCAAAATATGGTCGTAACCCATCTGCCTGATCACTTCTGCCTCACGAATTACCTGCTCATCATTAAGTGTTATGCGATCAATTTTATTATCGAAGCTAAAGCCGCAGTATGTGCAGATGTTCTTACATTCATTGGAGAGGTATAAGGGAATATACATTTGAATAACATTTCCGAAGCGCTTACGTGTGATTCGATGGCTCAGCTGGGCCATCTCTTCTAAAAAATTTCCGGCAGCGGGAGAAATAAGCGCCATAAAATCATGGGGAGTTGCATTTCCATTTTTCTCCATCGCCCTGATCACATCGTTTTCAGTTGCGGAATTAATTGAAAGCGCTACTTCATCACGGTTATACTTATTAAAAATTTCCCTGAACGTCATGACTTTATTATATCATTTTGATTTCAAAGTCACTTATGATTCTAGAAATGCTGTAAGAGGACTGCTTGCCTGAGCATAGTCAGAGGTTATTCCGAGCCCGGACTCATAGGCAATCCTGCCTGCCCATACTGCAAGCTTGAATGCATTCGCCATCTCAACCGGATCACCCGCCGACGCAATCGCAGTATTTACGAGCACTGCATCTGCCCCCATCTCCATCGCTTCGGCTGCATGTGAAGGGGCGCCTATTCCTGCATCCACCACCACCGGAATTTTACTCTCACGAATAATAATTTCGAGCATGCACCGGGTCTCCAGTCCCTTGCCTGAACCGATGGGTGCACCCAGAGGCATTACTGCCGATGTACCTGCATCTTCTAGTTTTTTGCACAGTACCGGATCAGCATGAATATAGGGTAGGACGATAAAATTTCTTTTTACCAGTTCTTCCGCAGCGATAAGTGTTTCAACCGGATCAGGGAGCAGGTACCGCGGATCAGGATGTATCTCGAGCTTAAGCCAGTTTGTTTCGAGGGCTTCACGCCCCAGCTCTGCCGCAAGGATAGCCTCCTTCGCATTCCGAGCACCACTTGTATTGGGCAGAAGCGAAACCTGGAGGCTGCTGAGAAAATTTCCAAGGTTGTCGACACCCCCTGAAACATTAACACGCTTCATTGCCACGGTCACGAGTTGTGTACCGGACTCAGCAATCGCACTGCCCATCATAGCATTGGAAGAAAATTTTCCGGTACCCATGAACAACCGGGAATGAAATGCTTTGCCTGCGATGATTAAATTTTTCATTGTTAAATGTGATTCATTAATGTTCCATGAATAAATGCTGCGGATAGTTGTAAAAAAGAAATTTTTTGATCTCTTTACCGGGAGATTTAGCCAGATTGATTGCTGAAGAAACTGCAACGCCATAGGCGCCGGCAGCCAAAATCCTGCTCACATCATTCAGCATAATTCCTCCTATGGCAATAACCGGCTCTGCTATGCCTGCCTTTTTTGCATTAAGAATTATCCCGGTCATTTTATCCATCCCTAAAACAGGATTAAGATTTTCTTTTGTAGGTGTAAAGCGAAAAGGTCCAAGCCCGAAGTAATCAGCACCGGAATACCGTGCAGCAATTAATTCTTCCAGTGAATGAACAGAGAATCCGATAATTTTTTCTTTACCAAGTATTTTCACTGCTTCAGCCGGTGCTTGATCTTCCTGGCCAAGATGAACTCCATGAGCATCAATGGATTTTGCAACTTCAATGCTGTCATTGATGATGAGCGTAACCCCATGCTTGTCACAAATTCTCTTCGATTCTTCTCCAATCAGAATCCATTCATGAACCGGTTTATTTTTTACGCGCAACTGAATCCACTTAATGCCTGACTCACAGGCTATCCGAACCTGTTCCTGATGCGGGCGATGTGCCATTTCCATGGTGAGAAAATGGAGCGGAGAAATTTCTTTATTCATGATGCGACATCATATTAATCTGATTATGCGAGCCGAGTAATCTTTCCGTGCTTTTTAGAAATTCAAGAGTATAGGCTTTTGCTTCCGTGCAGGCTGATTTTAAAGTATATCCTTTTGCAAGGAATGCGGTGATGGCCGCCGAAAGCACACAGCCGCTCCCATGCTTTTCAAATACTCCGGATGAATCTGTTCTGAAAAAAAACTCCTCACCGTTTTCCAGCAGTAAATCATAAGCCTCCATCCGTTCATCACGATAACTTTTCATAAATACGCTGGTGAAGCGATTAATTCCTTTCACGGCAATTAATGAGTCTGCAGTATGCATCATCATTTTTGCCTCTTCATTATTGGGAGTAACTAAATAAGTCTGTGAAAGAATTTCATATAGTACATTCTCCTGTAAATCAGTATGAAACTCAAAACCTGAAGACGACCTCAGAACAGGATCCCAGATGACTTTTATCCGGGGGTATTTCCTTCTGATTGACTGAATCAATTCATCCAACACCGGGAGGTTTTGTATTAAGCCAATCTTAAGAAATTCCACATCATATTTCTGCAACAGGGTATCAAGCTGCAATTCGATCTGATGAACAGGTATCCATGATATTCCTTTGAATTCGCTTTCAGTTTGCAGTGTAATAGCGGTGCACACGGCAAACCCATTGATACCCAGCTGCTCAAATGTTTTCACATCCGCGAGAATGCCCGCGCCTCCGCTTGGATCCAGTCCGGCAATCGAGATCACGTGCTTACGATCTGTTCGCATTTTAATTTGATTCGCTTGAATTTTTCAACCGGGTCTTTTGCTTTCCATAAGCTTCCGAGCAGCGCAACACCATTAAAGCCCCACTGTTTTGCCTGTTCAATTTTATCCTCATCAACGCCGCCCAGGGCCACCACGGTGTAACCTGTTTTTCCAAGCATCTTCTCTAATGAATCTTCACTGAAAGTACTTTTGTAACCTACCTTGGAAATACTATCAAATACGGGACTGAGGAAAATATATGCGTAGTCTTTGTTCTGAATTTTTAGTGAACCAATGGTATGGCACGCTGCTGTCACTTCAATTGATGGTCTCCGGAATTTGATGTACTTCATCCGAAGCCAGCTTGCAACAAAGTTTTTTTTACGGTGGCGCTGAGTCAAATGAACACCGCGTACTTTAAATGGAATGCAAAGCTCGTGGTGGGAATGTAACACAATGCGGTTATAATATTTCGGGTTGATCTTACCCAGGTATTCCCGCAGCCGGCTGGTAGAAAACTTTGGCTTCCGGATGTGAAAATATTTCAATCCATGCTCGAACATTTCTATTACATCCTGAATCTCACGATCAAATCCGTCAGGACTGGAGATCACGATCAACTTGAATTCTTCATTATGACTATTGCCTGACATAAATGTCACTTCTGGTTTCAATGAACTCTGCAGATTTTTCTTTTTGGCCTGCTTCGATACCATCCTTTACTCCAAGATTCATTTTCTCCGCGTACTCACGAACTTCCCTTGTGATTTTCATGGAGCAGAATTTAGGGCCGCACATAGAGCAGAAGTGAGCAAGTTTTGCATTATCAGCAGGCAGTGTTTCATCATGAAATTCTCTTGCGGTATCAGGATCAAGAGAGAGATTAAACTGGTCTTGCCACCGAAAATCAAAGCGTGCCTTGCTCAGCATATTATCCCGCAGCTGCGCTGCGGGATGACCTTTAGCAAGATCAGCGGCATGCGCAGCAATCTTGTAAGTAATTACTCCGTCCTTAACATCTTTTTTATCAGGAAGGCCAAGGTGTTCCTTTGGCGTTACATAGCATAACATCGCACACCCATACCACCCGATCATCGCGGCGCCTATTGCTGATGTTATGTGATCGTATCCCGGAGCAATATCAGTTGTAAGCGGCCCCAGCGTATAAAATGGCGCCTCATGACATTCTTCCAGCTCTCTTTCCATATTTTCCCTGATCATTTGCATGGGTACATGACCAGGCCCCTCTATCATTGTTTGCACATCATGCTTCCATGCAATCTTTGTTAATTCACCAAGCGTTTTCAGCTCGGCAAACTGAGCCTCGTCATTTGCATCGGCTATGCTACCCGGCCGCAATCCGTCACCGAGCGAAAATGAAACATCGTAAGCCTTCATGATATCGCAGATATCTTCAAAGCGGGTATAGAGAAAGCTTTCTTCATGATGTGAAAGGCACCATTTTGCCATAATGCTGCCTCCGCGGGACACTATGCCTGTGACGCGATTTGCTGTAAGCGGAACATAGCGAAGCAGCACCCCGGCATGAATGGTGAAATAATCAACGCCTTGCTCTGCCTGCTCAATGAGCGTGTCGCGATAAATTTCCCAGGTAAGATCTTCAGCAACACCACCCACTTTTTCGAGCGCCTGATAAATAGGTACTGTTCCGACAGGGACAGGTGAATTACGAATGATCCACTCCCGTGTTTCGTGAATATTTTTTCCGGTAGAGAGATCCATGATGGTATCAGCCCCCCACCGGCAGGCCCAAACCGCTTTTTCAACTTCCTCTTCTATAGAAGACGTAACGGCGCTGTTGCCGATATTGGCATTGATCTTCACCAAAAAACTCCTGCCAATGATCATCGGCTCACTCTCCGGATGATTGATGTTCGCCGGAATGATCGCTCTGCCGCGTGCAACTTCATCACGGATAAAAGCCCCGCTTAATTTCAACGGTGTGGAGGAAAGCAAAGCTCCGGAATGCTGACCAGGATGTTGCTTTTTCAAAGTACCATAGTAGTCTTTCAATTCATTTATTCGCTGCATTTCGCGGATGGCGATGTATTCCATTTCAGGTGTAACAAGGCCTTTGCGGGCATAATGCATCTGTGTAACGTTCGCCCCGGACCTGGCGCGAAGAGGCTTACGGATATTTTTGAATTGAATTGAATCAGGCGATGCATCGGAGAAGCGCTCCCTTGAATAGCGGGATGAAAATTCCTTAAGGTCAATAATATCATTTCTGGACCTGATCCAGTCACTTCTTAAAGGTTTCAATCCTTCCTGAACATTTACTTCGATATCAGGATCGGTGTAAGCGCCACTGGTATCGTATACCACAATTTTCATTTTCTCTTTCTGGATAGTTTCCCCAGTGGTTATCTGACCGGCTTTGTCTAAACCATTTGACCGGATGATTTCATCATCGGTTTCAATCTCGCGCATGGCTACACTGAGGTCGTGGTTGTTTCCGTCACGGTCAGTCAGAAAATTTTTCACATAAATTTTTTTTGACCGCGGAAATGGGGTTCTTGTGATCGTGCTTTTGGAGGGAATCTTTGCCTGTTCTGCCATGATAAATATTTAGTTGATAATTAATGACACCATCCACCGGTTTTGATGCTATTACTAAAGTCCCCGGCTGTAAACTGTCAACCGCCCTGTGCGGCTTCAATAATAACCACCTCATCATTTTCCCGGAGCTCAAACTGGCTCCAGTTTTTTTTTTGAATCACCTCTGCATTCACTGCAACAGCAATTCCTGATTTTTCTTCCAGCATTAATTTCCTGATTAACGAGAGCAGGAGACTTTCGTTTTCAATTTCTAATAACTGACTATTGACCTTAAGCTTCATATTTCCAATTGATCGCCTGTTGCTAAGTAAAAAAAATTAAATATCCATTCCGGTCTGATGCTCGCACGTTTCAGGTTAAGAAAAATAACAGAATTTCAGAAAACTTAAGAGGGGATCATTTTACTTTTCCCTTCGCAGGAATTACCCTGATCAGGTTTTGAGGGTTTGATCTCAGTCCGGCTATTACCCGGACACCCCTAAAGCTCTCGCTACGAAATTATATTAAAACATGGGAGACAAAAAATATTTATAAAGGCAGCTGCAATTTAAAGGTGAAATAAAATTTGCTCCCTTTTCCGGGCTCACTGTCCACACCTAATTTGCCGCTCATCATTTCCACGAGGTGCCTTGCAATAGAAAGACCTAGTCCTGTACCCCGGTATTTTGTTGTTAGAGGATCGCCAATCTGATTAAATGGCTCGAAGATTTTTTCATGCTTATCTTTTGAAATACCGATACCCTGATCCACAATTTCAGCCAGTAAAATAAGATGGTCTTTATGCTTTTCTTTGATACTGACACCTGCAGAAATCTGACCCTGCTCTGAAAATTTGAGTGCGTTCCCAATCAGGTTTATAAATATTTGCTGCAAGCGCATTTCATCACCAACCAGGATTTTAGGAATGCCTTTTTCTACCGAAGCAGATAATTTCAATTTTTGCTCCATGGCCCTTGACTTAAACGAGCGAACTATTTCGTAAAGCAATTTTTGCAGATTGAATTCGCGATGAATTAAAAAAAGCTTTCCTGATTCAATTTTTGATATGTCGAGCAGCTCATTGATCAGGTTCAATAAAGTTTCACCCGAGTAATAGACTATTTCCAGGTACTCCTTTTGACGCACACTTATCTTCGATTGTAAAAGCAGGTCAGTAAATCCAATAATTCCATTCATCGGAGTCCGAATCTCATGGCTGATGTTGGCAAGAAACTGGCTCTTGGCATGGTTTGCTTCCTCCGCAAATTCTTTTGCCTCTTTGAGAGATTGCTCAAATTCAATTTGCTGCGTAATGTTTCTTCCAAGTACTGAAACACCGATCACCTGTTCATCTTTCATACGGATCGGATTGGCAGTGAACTCTACGAAAATTTCTCTTCCATCAATGATGAATGGCTCAATAAATTTAAGTGATTCACCCTTAATGCAAACATCATATCGGGAAATCCATTTCTTTTTCATATCCTCTCCAAGTACTTCGGTGATGATATCTCCATTTCTTAGTCTGATGCCAAACATGGATTCAAAAACCTCGGCGAATTGCTTGTTATAATTAACAATGCGTTTTTCAGTATCTACTGACCAGATGGCCTCTTCCCGGTTTTCAATCAGTGCAGAAAGCTGTGCCTGGCTTTTACGCAACGCATCTTCCATCTTCTGCCGCTCAGTGATATCAATAGTGGTTCCTACAATACGCTCGAGCAGATTGTTTTCATTCCGCACCAGCTTACCCTTTGATTCCATCACCAATACTTTTTCCCTGAAAGGCATCACGCGATGGATGTGATGGTAAATAGGAGTTAATCCGTAAAGATGATTTTTCAAATCTTCAAGCAGCAGCGGAAGATCTTCTTCCACCACTATTTTTTTCCATTCCTCAAAGGAAGAAGGGACATCAGTGAGGTCAAGCTCGTGAATTTTTTTCCATGTATCATTAACCGTCAGCTGATCAGTAATCAGATTCCATTCCCATATTCCGACATGGGTACTTTCTACGGCGGCATTTAGCATCAGCTGGCTGCTGCGTAAGGCACGCTCAGCTTTCTTGCGGGCAGAAATATCAAGTATGCTTACCACGCACACATCCTTGTAATTATAAATATGAAACCGGGAATACACTTCAATGTCGAACCTGCTGCCATCTTTTTTTACTCCCGTCCATTCACGCACCATCGTGTTCCTGCTTGCAGCCTGCTCTTTAATTTCCTGATCGAAAGAAGTGTCATACAATGACAGCATATTATTTCCGCTGAGCTCATCCGCTTCATAGCCAAACATTTTATAGGCCGCAGTATTAAAGTCAATAACAATTCCTTCTTCGTGAATGATAATTGCTTCCAGACTTTCTTCCATAAAGTACCGGAGCCTCTCCTGGCTTTCCTGAAGCACCTGCTCGGATTTTAACCTGTCAGAAATATCGCTTGCGAGAGATGAATAAAAATTCACCTCACCCCTTTCATTCGTATGGGCAATAATGATCTGCGAAGCTGTGAATTCACTCCCGTCTTTTCTTCTGAATGTGGTTTGCCCCTGCCACATGCCGGCGGTTACTGCTGCCGGCATTGCCTCTTCGATAATAAATTGCGCTGAAGCTTCGGACATCAAATCCTTTACTCCAAGAAAGCTGATGTCTTCCTCTGCCCCGTAACCCAGCATGGTTCTGCCCGCGCTGTTCATATAGCGGAGCCCTCCCGCATCCATCATTGCCACTAAGAAAGGGCTAATCTCTACAATTGAACTAAGCCGCTTTTCTTCGATCTTCTTCTCACGTAATTCGGTTACATCTTTTACGGTAAGAACCCGTAAATCCCGTCCTTTGAAAACCACCGATTTACTATTAATTTCCGCATGACGAATGTTTCCCTCCTTATTAATAATTTCCCGCTCTCCGTGAAAGAGCATTTTCTGCCTGGAGTGCTCACGCATACTTTGATGCTCTTTTACTGTAGTAAAAGTGTAAACAGGCTTACCCACCAGTTCATTGTAGCGGTATCCGAACATGCGTAATACCGCATCATTCACATCGGTAATAATTCCGTTTTCGTGAATCACTATTCCTTCAGTCATACTTTGCATGAGAAACCGAAGCCACTCATCACTTTCCTTTATGGCTTCTAGTTGCTGAGTGGATTCAGTAATATTATAAAGTGAAAGAATTCTGCCTGTTAACTCACCTTCATCATCAGCGAGAGGGGTTAACTTAAACAGGCCCAGAAAAAGCGAATGATTTTTTCTGGTTACAAATGTTTCAAACTCACCGGATTTCCCGTAATTGCAGTCATTGCGCTTCTGATCAAAAACACCTGCTGATTCACCGGGAATAAGAATCTGAATTCCATTAATTAGTAAATCTTCTTCTGTATAACCAGTAAGGTCACTAAAGCTTTTATTTACCATCAGGACCCTGAAAAAGTTATCCTCAACCAATATTGCTTCCGGCAACAGCTCAAAAATCTGCTTGTGAACAGAGTTATTTAATATAGACGGGGACGGAACCATTAAATGAATTTACCGGTGATGGAAACCAACGCTTAAAGATAAAAAATTCAGATTCTATAGAGTTACAAGAAGCTGATATCCTGAAGCCTGGCTTTGTTTCATTCTTTTCTATATTTAACCCGAACGATTATAAGCATGAGATTAAATCTTATCTGACATAAAATAATGAGCAAATGAAAGTTTACGATGATAAGCATATTAAAAACATTGTACTGCTTGGAAGTTCCAAATCGGGGAAAACCACACTTGCAGAAACAATGATGTTTGAAGCCGGTCTAATTAACCGCCGCGGGAGTGTGGAAGAAGGCAACACCGTTTCTGATTACCATGAGATTGAGCAGGAACGGGGTAATTCAGTGTATGCTACGCAATTGCATACCGAATGGAAGGATTACAAGATCAACATCATTGACACGCCGGGGCTGGATGATTTTATCGGGGAGGTGATTGCCGCAATAAGAGTTGCAGATACCGGTGTGATGGTGCTGAATTCACAGCATGGTGTGGAAGTAGGAACAGAGCTGATCTGGAATTATGTTGATGAATATCAAAAGCCGGTAATTTTTGCCGTCAACCAGGTGGATCATGAAAAATCAAATTTTGATGATACCATTGAGCAGGCAAGAAAAAGGTTCGGAAAGGCTATAACCCTGATGCAGTATCCGTTAAAAGAAGGCCCTGATTTTAATGCCATCATTGATTTACTCAGGATGACGATGTATCAATTCGGAGCCGGGGGTGGCAAGCCGGAAAAACTACCAATACCTGATTCAGAAAAGGGGAAAGCAGAGGAACTGCACAATCAGCTTGTAGAAATAGCGGCTGAGAATGATGAGAAGCTGATGGAATTATATTTTGAGAAGGGATCGCTTGATGAGGATGAGTTAAGAAAAGGAATCAAGCAGGGTATGATGAATCACCAGGTGTTTCCGGTGTTCTGCATGTCTGCAAAAACAGATATGGGTACCGGAAGGTTAATGGGCTTTATTGACAATGTAGCACCTTCCGCTTCAGAAATGCCCCCGGAAAAAACAGATACCGGAAAAGAGATTCCCTGCGATGCAAAAGGTCAGCCGGTGCTCTTTATTTATAAATCGCTTATTGAGCCTCATCTTGGCAATCTTTCGCTGTTCAAAGTAATATCCGGTGAGCTTACTCAGGGCATAGATTTAATGAATGCTGATAACCATTCTGCTGAACGAATCAACCAGCTTTTTATCGTGGACGGCAAAAACAGGAATACCGTTAATAAGTTTGTTGCCGGTGACCTGGGTGCAACATTAAAGTTAAAGAATAGCCAGACAAATCAAACGCTTTACGGCAAGGGAAATGAAGTAAAAATTACACCTATTAAATTTCCTGATCCACGCATCAGTGTTGCCATTGTGGCTAAAAATAAAAATGATGATGAGAAGATCAGCACTGTGCTCTCGGATATTCACCGGGAAGATCCAACCTTGCTGATTGAATACTCCCGTGAGCTGAAACAAGTACTGCTACACGGACAGGGTGAATTGCATCTGCAGGCAACCAAATGGCGCCTCGAACAAATATATAAGATGCAGGTGGAATTTGAGAAAATGAAAATCCCGTATCGTGAAACAATCAGGAAGGAAGCGAGAACGACTTACCGGCACAAAAAACAATCCGGGGGCGCAGGCCAGTTTGGCGAGGTGGCAATGATGATAGAGCCTTACCGGGAAGGCTATAAAATTCCGGGGGATCTGACTTTACGGGGTAAGGAAGAAATTGACCTTGACTGGGGTGGCAAGCTAATGTATCATAACTGCATTGTAGGTGGAGCAATTGATACCCGTTTCCTTCCTTCTATATTAAAGGGAGTGATGGATAAAATGTCGGAAGGCCCTACCACCGGATCACACGTTCGTGACATCAATGTATATATCTACGATGGAAAAATGCACCCTGTAGATTCAAATGATACGGCGTTTAAGATAGCGGGTACTATGGCATTTAAGGAATGCTTCAGGCAGGCTGATCCAAAAGTTCTGGAACCAGTCTATGATATTGAGGTTCTTGTTCCTAAGGAGCAAATGGGTGAGGTGATGGGTGATCTGAATACCCGAAGGGCTATTATTACGGGCATGGATTCTAAGGGAACATACCAGGTGATCAAGGCACGGGCACCCCTCTCTGAGCTTGATAAATATTCCAACACCCTCAGATCAATAACTCAGGGCAAGGCGAGCTTTAAGCTCCAGTTTGCAGAGTATCAGCTGGTACCGGCAGAAATTCAAAAGAAGCTGGCTGAGGAGTATCAAAAGCATGCGAGAGAAGAAGCTTAACATTATCCATTTTTCATATTACAGTCCGCCAGGATCATTAGATATTTTATTCCGGTGCTTGTCCGGATATTCCTTCACAGTTCATCCCCGGTTTACATTCACCAGAGGATTGCTTAAAGCGTATTCATTCCCATCGAACGGGGTTAAAAAAAAAGGTTCATTCATAACCACTGCTGATTGCGACTAATTAATTATAATGAAAACCTGGTTCCCGCCGGCTCAGCAATTTTCGGGCTTAACCGTGCAATCAATTATGGTGATGGATTAATCGAAAACATTCGTATTCATGATGGCGAAATTTTATTTTTTCATGATCATATGGAGCGAATGTTTCATGCCATGAAGGCGCTAAAAATTGAAGTGCCTGAAAATTATACCGACCCTTATTTTCACAAGCAGATTATTGAATTGGCTCATGGTGAAAACCTCAATGCCAATGCCAGGATAAGAATATGTATCTTCAGAAATGGCGGCGGATTGTATGAGCCTGTAAAAAATAATGCTGAGTTCTTTATTGAGGTACAACCGATGGATTATGGTTATGCCTGGACGAATTCACCTTGTGATTTAGGAGTTTTTCGTGATATAAATAAAAATTTTTCTTCAATTTCTTTTTTCAAATCAATGAATGCCCTGCCCTATGTGATGGCTGCAATCTTCAGGAAAGAAAACAACCTGGGTGATTGTATCCTGCTGAATGCACAGGGTAAAATTGCTGATGCTATTTCTTCAAATCTTTTCTGGATTGAGAAAGGTAATATTTTTTCTTGCCCGGTTTCTGACGGAGGCATAGATGGAATTATGCGCAGGAACCTGATTCACGTCTTGAGGCAAAACGATTTTGTTGTTAAAGAGAAATCCATAGAACCTGAAGAGCTTAAGAATGCGGACGAAATTTTTCTTACGAATACAGGCGTGGGAATAAAACCGGTGAGTCAATTTGAATCAGTAATATTTTCTTCCAGGATCACTGAAAAGGTTTTTTCAATGCTGAAGCAACAGCTTGCATAGTTTCGCCTGAAGGCAGGGCAATTAACCATGCTGCGATATTAGTACTACTGCTTCACCACTTTTGCAAAGTATGAAGCATCCTTGCTGCTGAACTGAAGAAAGTAAACACCCGGTAGAAACTGTTCCATGCTTATCATTTTCATTTTCAGCGCATCAACTTTTTCAGCTCTCACAATCTGGCCAAAAGCATTTATAATCTTTAATGAATTCGCTTCATCAGGGATCATCACTGAGAACTCTCCATTGGTAGGATTCGGATAAGCAGTGACAGTATTGCCTGATAAATCTGTTGTTGACAATGCCAGAGCCTGATAAAACTTAATTACATACACGTCTGATATGCCATCAGAAACCAGATCAAAAGGTCCAAATGTGCCTTCAATTCTGAAATTGCCTGCGGCATAACCCGTACCTGTATGATTGCCTGCGATTCCATACCCTGCATCAGTGCTTTCACCCCCCATATGAGTGGCCCAGGCAGCTGTTCCGGTAGCAGGGTCAAAAGCGGCAATGAAAGCATCAGAATAGGTGGAATCCCCATAAGGAGTGATTACAATACCTCCATCAGTACCCACCGTATCAGAACCTGCAAAGCATCCCGTTAGAATCACATAATCCTCGGCAAGCAATCCCAGACAAAAGACACTGAAGTTACCGGTTGTCCCGCCTTTTATCACATTGGTCCAGCTGTAATTTCCATCAGGATTGAAGCAGGCGACCGCAATATTATGCTCAGCTCCGGTACTGGTAATGTTCCCATCAAATAAAATATCATTATTAAAAACGGTGGTTACATAGAAATTTCCAAACGTATCAAGGGCTATAGCGTAAGCAGATTCATTGGATGCAGGATCATTCGATCCAAAAGTTTTTGCCCATTTAAATGAACCGTCATTTTTATTCAGCTTTAAGAGCCATCCATCTTCAGAGCCGATAGCGGAAAAAGTTGAATCATCCAGTGAAATAACATCGGAAAAATTCCCCCCGGTATATAAAGTGCTGTCAGTATCTGCAGTGATATCACGGGATTCAAAGTTGGTTTGTGAAGTATAAATCCGCTGCCACTCCAGTGCACCGTCGAGATCGTACTGCGCAACATAAACATGATGGGAAAGCGTGGAGTCGACATAGTCATAGTCGCCGAAAATGTTAAAGCTGCCTACCGTATTTCCTGTGCAGTAAATTTTACCATCGTCATCAATAAAAGCCCCGGTACCCCTATCAATGCCCGCACCACCACCTACTTTAACCCATTGCAGATTTCCCTGTGGATCATATAAAGCAATAAAAATATCCTTATTGCCAATGCCCGGAATATTTATACCGTCATCAGTTAACAAATAGTTTTCACAGTCACCGGTTATCACTGAATAGCCACTGCTGTTAACGCTAAATCCGAAAGGAAAATCACTGTGCTCTGATATACCATTGCCCATGCTGTGCGCCCAGAGCGCATTGCCATCAACATCCAGCTTAAGCACAAAAATATCCTCATCGGTAGTGTCACCCACCGTGTTCAGTGTAAAATTGTCAAACATAACTGAATCAGTAAAGAAGCCGGTTATATAAGAATTGCCGATAGAGTCCACACCAATATCTCTTCCTTTATCTTTTTTCCCTCCACCGTAATTTTTAGCCCATATAATAGTCTGCGCATTCGAGGCAAGAATAGTAAGACTGATAATAATTACAGTACTAAAAAAATTAGAGGTAAATTTTTGCATGGTAAATTTTTAGTGTGGTGGAATGATAGCCAAATTTACTTTTTTATTTAAATGATGCTCTCACACAATCCAAGGAATGAAGTTTCTTATCAACAGTGCAGGTCAACTGGCCTCATTTGATTAACAAGCGGGGAAAGGAAATAAATAAGCATGCATTCAAATATTTTTTCCATTTATCCCATGCCAGGGGCCGGTCAGTTTCGCCGCCTTAATGAGGGAATATCAGCGATTCGCGTTTTTTCATCTTGTACATTTGCCCGTGTAAATTTTATTGAGTGAGGATTTTGCAGGTTTGTAAAAAGTTTCCCTATCCCCTTCGCGACGGGGAAGTGATTGCCATCCATCAATTAACGCGCGGTTTTTATGAAGCGGGTCAAAAGGTGACTGTTGCGGCAATCAACACCAAGAAGCATTTTTTCCCCCCTGATGAGATGCCGCAGGAAAACCAGAACCTTGCTGATTTTCATTCTGTTCTGCTTGATACAGATCTCGACTGGTGGGATGCCCTGCGGAGCTTGTTCCGGGGTGACGCGTATAATATTCAGCGCTTTGTTTCAGCCGATTTTGAAAAATTACTGTCCGGGATAC
>JBDSEA010000079.1:0-10847 GCA_039920305.1 Chitinophagales bacterium | reverse complement strand
ATTAAATGGAATAATGATGAAAAGAGCTGGGATTGTCCGTGCCACGGCAGTCGCTTTACATACGATGGAAAAGTATTGAACGGTCCGGCTAATGAAAACTTGTTTTATTATGAGGCAGATCAGCCTGAGTTCTTGGAGATGTTGAAAAAAGACTGAGTTATAAGTTTCGTTTGCTGAAGGGCTTGAATATGAGCCGCAGGGTTGAATTATTGGTGAAGTAAGCTATCACCCAGTTTACAAATACAAATAGCCGGTTTTTGAATCCCATCAGTAAAACCAGGTGTAGGCCCATCCATGCGTACCATGCAATTGCGCCGTGAAATTTTATTGATGGAAGGTCTGCAACAGCCCTATGCTTTCCAACCGTAGCAAGGGCGCCCTTGTCCATATATTCATATTCAATAAGGGATTGATTTTTTTGCTGCCTGAGAAAATTCTTTGCAACATTTTTCGCCTGATTAATCGCCACATTTGCAAGCTGCGGGTGACCATTGGGAAATTTTGGAGTTCTCATGATTGCAATATCACCCATTGCATAAATATTAGGGAATGATAATAATTGATTAAAGCGGTTGACCTTGATACGGTTTCCTTTTTCCACATCCCCGGGATTCAATCCTTCAATTAAATTTCCCTTTACCCCTGCTGCCCAGATAACTGTTTTTGTTTTTATTACCGATCCATCATCAATCAGTAATTGCACGCCGTCATAATCCTTAACACGGGTATTGAGCATTACAAGAACTCCGAGTTCTTCAAGGTATTTTTTTGAATATTCAGATGCCATTTCGGACATATTACCAAGCGTTTTATCACCGCCTTCAAGCAGCATAATTTTCATTCGTGTAAAATCAAAATCATGAAAATCCTTCGGCAGCACATGTTTTTTCACCTCTGCAAGAGCACCTGCTAATTCAACCCCTGTAGGCCCGCCACCAACAATTACATAGTTAAGAAGTGATTCAATTTTATCCGGGGGTGCAGAAAGCGCGTCTTCAAAATTCTGCAACAGGTGGTAGCGCAGGTACAATGCCTGCGAAGTGCTTTTCATCGGGTAAGCAAGCGATTCAAAGTTTTTATTGCCAAAAAAATTTGTATCGGCGCCCGTGGCAATGATCAGGTAATCATACTGAAAATCACCGATAGATGTTTTAACCTTATTCTGATCCGGGAAAATCTTTAATACCTCCGCCAGCCGGATTCGAATATTTTTTGAATGCTTGAAATGGCGCCTGAGAGGAAACGAAATATTGGATGGCTCCAGGGCTGCTGTAGCCACCTGGTAAAATAATGGCTGAAACTGGTGATGATTGATTTTGTCAATTAGCAGGATCTCAAAATCACGATTGTCGAGCATCCGCGCTAGCTTCAAACCGGCAAAACCTCCCCCTGCGACGATGATGCGTTTCAATATGCTGTTATTTAATTTACACTGCTCAAAGTAATTTTGATACAGAAAGCGCAAGATATATTATTGCTACTTCTTCCTGAGCCGGATTCAATTCTCCCTACTGCTCAAATTCGCATGTGGAAAATCTTCCTCATTGGTATTCTGCCATTCCTTTCTTACTTCTGCTGAAATTCAACCTGTTTCCGAAAAAATTTTTTCGGGTATATAATTGTAATTTCTAAAAAAAATCTGATGCAAAAAGCGAATCCGAAAAAGCAGCTGCGAAAACCCCAGAAGCAAAACCGACCCGGTAACCAGTATAGGATGAAGCCTCAGCCGGTAACTGATGACAAAAAGAAAATGGCTTCCGGAAAACTATCCGGGAAAACAAAACTGATTACCGGTGGTGATAGCGGCAT
Organism: Chitinophagales bacterium; assembly: GCA_039920305.1. GTDB lineage: Bacteria > Bacteroidota > Bacteroidia > Chitinophagales > UBA10324 > DASRAJ01. The sequence goes on along the minus strand of JBDSEA010000079.1, from coordinate 9,038 downwards.
TGGCCGCGCAGTCGCCATTTTGTTTGCCAAAGAAGGGGCTGACATACCAAACGTCTATTTAAAAGAGCATGTGGACGCTAAAGAAACAAGATCCTCTGTTGAGGAGTATGGAAGAAAATGTATTGCGATAGCAGGAGATATTAGCAAGGAAGCATTTTGTCAAAAAGCCGTTCGCCAGACAGTAAGAGTTTTTGGTAAGATTGATAGTCTGGTGAACAATGCTACAACCCAGTTTCCGCAGGAGGAAGTGAAAAATATCTCTGCAGAGCAATTGATAAATACATTTGCCACCAACATTTTTTCGATGTTCTGGTTTGTGCAGTCCGCATTGCCGCACATGAATGCAGAAAGCACCATTATCAATACAGCATCAGTAACTACTTACCGCGGAAGTGCGGAGTTGCTGGATTATGCTTCTACCAAGGGTGCCATTGTTGCCTTCACCCGGAGCTTGTCTGCTAAATTGGTGGATCACGGAATTCACGTAAACGGTGTTGCACCCGGTCCGATATGGACACCCCTGATTGCCTCCACATTTGACCCTGAAAAAGTTTCCAGCTTTGGCAGTGATGTGCCTATGAAGCGCGCCGGAGAACCTGTGGAAGTTGCACCGTGTTACCTGTTTCTTGCATGCGATGACTCATCCTATATGACCGGTCAGTTTCTGCATCCCAACGGTGGTGAAATCGTAAACGGATAGATAAAATTTATGGAAGCGCTCAGAAATGAAGATTTAAAGCTCGATAAAAAGACCATACGGGCCGCAATAAAGGACACTGCAAAAAGTGCGGCAGCCATGCATCTTGTTTATGTGAGCGACAAGCATGCGGGATTTACCAGGCAGCGCCATGGCAAGCAATTCTTATACCTGGATGGTGAAAAAAAAATTGATGATGATGAACAGTTAACCCGAATTAAAAAATTAGTGATTCCTCCTGCATGGGAGGAAGTATGGATCTGTAAAAAGACCAATGGACATCTCCAGGTTACCGGAATGGACGTGCTGAAAAGAAAACAGTACCGGTACCATCCGCTCTGGAATGTCGTGCGCAGCCACACAAAATTTTACAGGCTTCGTGAATTCGGAAAGCAATTGCCATCCATTCGTGAGCAACTGGAAAAGGACTTAGCCAAGCCTGGCTTCCCACAGGAGAAAGTGCTGGCAGCAGTGGTTAGCTTGCTGGAGCGGACCAACATTCGGGTTGGGAATGCTTTCTATGAGAAGCTGTACGGCTCGTTTGGATTAACGACTATGAAAAACAGGCATGCCGAAGTAAGCGGCTCAAAGATTCAATTTACTTTTAAGGGGAAAAAAGGTGTGCAGCATAAAGTATCGCTCCGCAGCCGCCGCCTGGCCAATATTGTAAAAGCATGCAAAGAAATACCGGGTAAGGAATTGTTTGAGTATTATGATGATGCCGGCAAAGTTCATTCAGTAGATTCAGGGATGGTGAATGACTTTATAAGAAAAATTTCGGGAGGTGATTTCACTGCAAAAGATTTCCGCACCTGGGCGGGCACAGTACATGCATTGACTGCGTTAAAAAAACTTGGTTCATTTGAAACGGAAACTGAAATGAAGCAAAAAATTCCGGCTGCACTTGATGAAGTTGCAATCCAGCTTGGTAATACCAGGATGGTCTGCAGAAAATATTATGTTCATCCGGCCATAATTGAATTATATGAGGCAAGAAAATTGGATAAGTACATCAATGAGCTGGATGCAATTGAAGTGAATGATGAAAAGACAGGCCTGACGCCTGAGGAAAAAGTTTTGATGAAAATTCTTAAAAATCCAATAACACCATGAGACCCATCTGGACAGGTACTATCGGCTTCGGCCTGGTGAACATCCCTGTAAAACTTTACAGTGCAACTCAAAGCAGTAACCTCGATCTTGATATGCTGGATAAAAAGGACCAGGCAAATATCAAGTTCAAGCGGGTGAATGGGAATAGCGGCAAAGAAGTAGCGTGGGGAGATATAGTAAAGGGATTTAAGGTTGAGGATAAGTACGTGATCTTAAGCGAAAAAGATTTTGAAGCAGCCAGCGCGAAAAAATCCAAGGTGATTGAGATCGAAGATTTTGTCAATGAGAAGGAAATCGACAGCATTTATTTTGAAACACCCTATTATCTTGAGCCGGATAAGTCAGGCGTACGCGCGTACGCCCTGTTTCGTGAGGCCCTCAAAAAGACAGGCAAGGTTGGCATTGCAACCTACGTACTTCGCAACAGGGAAAATCTTGCTGTTCTTCGTCCATATGGAAATGTAATTGTGTTGAACCAGATTCGCTTTGCAGAGGAAATTCGTGATGAGGATCAGCTAACCCTTCCCTCCAAAGCTGAAGTAAAACCCAAGGAGCTTGACATGGCAATCAATCTGATTAACCAGCTTACAGGAAAATTCAATATCAACGAGTACAAGGATACATATACCGATGAGCTGATGAAGGTGATAAAGGCAAAAGCCAGGGGTATAAAAATCACTCCCAAGAAAATGCAGGTCGTTCACAAATCAGGTGACCTGATGGCACAGTTAAAGGCAAGTCTTGGAGGTACACCGGCTAAAAAGAAAAAGCGTGCATCTTGAGACACCGGGTCCTGAAGTACAAGATGCAACGGAGTGAAGCAAAATGAATGAGTATGAGTTTAGCGAAGTATAAGAAAAAGAGAAACTTTAGTGATACGCCAGAACCAGAGGGTAAAAAGGCTGCCCCGGGAAAAGCGCTTGAGTTTGTGATACAGCGTCACAAGGCATCGAGGCTGCACTATGATTTTCGCTTGGAGATGGAAGGAGTTTTAAAGAGCTGGGCTGTGCCAAAAGGGCCTTCGATGAACCCTGTTGATAAAAGGCTGGCCATGATGGTAGAAGATCATCCCTTTGATTACAGGACTTTTGCCGGAATTATTCCTGAAGGAAATTATGGCGCGGGCATCGTTGAAATCTGGGATCATGGCGTTTATATGCCGATTAATGAGAACCACCAGCCTGAAAATGAAGCAGCAATTTTAAAAGACTTAAAAAATGGAAGTATAAAATTTGTGATGCTCGGTAAGAAGCTGAAAGGTGAATTTGCGCTTGTTAAAATAAAATCATCAGATGAAAATTCGTGGCTGCTGATCAAGCATGATGATGAATTTGCCGTTCATAAAAAATACAGCAGTGAAAAATTCAATCCGGCCTCCTCTCCCATTACGAAAGCCCTGAAGAAAGATGCACTCGCAAAGAAGGAAAAGAAGTAATCTTCATGCAAAGCTTGCGGAATATATCCGCCCCATGCTTGCCACCATCGGCAAAGGTCCATTTGATGGAGAGGATTGGATCTTTGAAATGAAATTTGACGGATACAGAGCCATTGCAGAGATGAATGGAAGAGATGTAAAATTATATTCGCGTAATGGCCTCGATTTTCAAAAAGATTATCCGGCTGTTTTTGATGCATTGAAAAAGCTCAACGGGCATGCAATTCTTGATGGAGAAATTGTGGCTCTCGATAAAAATGACAAGCCCTCCTTTCAACTCCTGCAGCAAATAGGTGATAACCCTTCTATCCCGCTGTATTACTACGTTTTTGACCTGCTCGAACTCAACGGAAAAGAAATACAACAGCTCCCGCTCATCCAGCGCAAAGAATTACTGCAGAAGCTTCTCAAAAAAAATAAAGTGATCCGGTATTCTGATCATGTGGAGCGGGAAGGAAAAAAATTTTTCAAGCTTATAGTACGGGAAAATCTTGAGGGAATGATCGCCAAGCGCAGCTCCGGCATTTATGAAACCGGCCGGCGAACCACCGGGTGGCTGAAAATAAAATATCACCACGAACAGGAAGCAATTATTGTGGGTTTCACCGATCCGCAAGGTGGCAGAAAATTTTTTGGGTCCCTTCTTCTGGCAGTTAATAAAAACAGAAAACTTCATTATACAGGCAATGCAGGTACCGGCTTCAATGATAAAACTCTCAAGGAATTGTATGATAAAATGAAACCCCTCATTACTGATCACTCTCCATTCACAGAGCGAATTGTCTGCAAAGGCCATATCACATGGATCAGGCCTATGCTTGTAGCCAATATTAAATTCAGTGAGTGGACGCAGGATGAGCACATGAGGCATCCGGTATTTATGGGGTTAAGAAAGGATAAAAGCGCTGCTGAAGTGATCAGGGAATAACGATGGATATGGATCATAACAGTGTTCCGCATATGAGATCATGATTCACGGATACGAACGATAAAATAAATCTGATGGCAAAATCAATATCTGCTTCCCTGCCCCGGGCAAATGATCAATTTATACAGGTGGAGGGTTTTGAGGTGCATTTGACCAATCAAAATAAATTGTATTTCCCTGAAGAAAAAATCATCAAGGGGGATGTAGTAAGCTACTACAATACGATGTACAAATACATGCTGCCATACCTGAAAGATCGCCCTGAGTCATTAAAGCGTAATCCCGGCGGTATTAAGGACGCAGGATTTTTTCACAAGGATGCCGGTGATGAAGCGCCTGACTGGGTGAAGCATGTAAGGATACATTCCGATTCGGGTGATAAGGATATTAACTACATACTTTGTAATAACAAGGCAACGCTGCTGTATATGGCCAACCTTGGTTGCATCGAGATCAATCCATGGTTTTCAAGAATAAAGAGCCTGGACAATCCTGATTATTTTGTGATAGATATTGATCCGTCCCCGAAAAATACTTTTAACCAGGTGATTGATGCGGCTCTTGCGGTTAATGAAGTGCTGAAGAAAGCAGGTATAAAAGGTTATTGTAAAACATCGGGTGCGACAGGGCTGCATGTGTATGTGCCGCTTGCGGCAAAATATACTTATGACCAGGTCAAGGATTTTTCGAACCTCATTGCAGTAATGTCACACGAGCTTCTGCCGCGAACCACTTCGCTGGAGCGCTCGGTGGAAAAGCGGGGGAATAAAATTTATATGGATTATCTGCAGAACCGGCGCGGACAAACCCTTGCGACAGCTTATAGCTTACGTCCCAGGCCAGGGGCTACTGCATCTGCGCCCCTCGAATGGAAGGAAGTTAAGGCGGGGTTACATCCTTCCCAATTCAACATCACTACCCTTCCCAGGCGCGTAGAAAAGAAGGGCGATCTATTTACAGAAGTGCTGGGAAAGGGAATAGATCTGAGAAAGTGCCTCAAAAATTTAGGGGCTTAAATGCCTCCCGGTATATTGCTTGGAGCGGGGAAAGCGGCATAGTATTCATGGTATGGTGCATAAATAGATATTGATTCGGGCATAAATTCATGTATATTACGTTTTACAAAACTGTTTTTATGGTATACTTTGTAGTTGGAATTATTAAGGATAAAATCTGAAACGGAGATTTGAAATCCTTGAATCTGCCAGAGGTAATTAAAATTGCGCGGAAAATTGTTTTGGACCAGAAAGATAAAGATCAATGGGAATTGAGTTTACTTACTCCTGATTTCAAATGGAGAATGAATAATAAAAGTGACGATTACATCTGCGTAATGAAAATGAGAAATAAGCTGCACCGTTCAATAAATAAATAAACAGCAGAGTTGCACCGCTACATCAAATGGTGGATTTAAGGATTATTAACTTCCGGGCTTAGGGGAAATATCCGGAATGAGTTCCGTTGTCGAATTTTTAAATGGCTTGTCCAGAAATGCATGAAATTATCATCTGTCAAATGAAAAAATTTGCGCATCCTCATTTTTCTTTCCTGTAAATAAATCTGCAATGATCGCGGCTGCCACCTCACTGAAAGTAATTCCATTGCCGCCGAAGCCAAGGGCAAAATAGCCATGAGGAAGCTTTGGATACGAACCGATATAGGGAAGTGAATCCTTAGTAGTGCCGAAAGTCCCCGTCCAGCTGAATTCAGAATTAAAGGGAACATGAGGAAATAGTTTTTTGAAATCCTCAGTGAGCTGACGGCATTTCTTTTCAATCAGCCTATCTCTTTTTACAGGGTTATCAAACTTTTCATCTCTTCCTCCGATTATTATTCTGCCATCCTTTGTGCTGCGTAAATACAGGTAGGGGTCATCCGAGTTCCACATCATCAGGTTATCTTTCAGAAAATTCTTGTGCTCACCATTCTCACTTGCAATTGCATACGTAGAATGCAATGACACAATTTTTTCACGGATAAATTCCACTGCTTCATATCCCGTTGCATATACCAGCTTCCCGGCTGTGATTGTAAAGCCATTTTCCGTTTTTACTCTCACACCATGTTTACCGTATTCAATATCAATTGCACACGTACGGTCAAAAACCCGTAATCCATCTCTTATCCCCCACTGAAGCAGGTGATGTGTAAGCAGGTATGCGTCCGCCTGAGCACCATGATGAGAAAGGATTCCGGCAGGCGCGTTCAATCCAAATTTTTCGGCCAGAACTTTCTCCTCCAGCCATTCCACATTAAAGCCATTTTCTTTTCGTGCTTCAAACTCATTCTTCAAAATATCCCAGTGATTTTTTCGCGCTGCAAAATATAAGCTGTCCTTATTTTCAAAGCCATCGAAACCGATTTCCTGTGCGATGGTTTTGATATGATTGATGGACTGATTGCAAAGCTGATAGGCCCGCACAGCATGATCCTTACCGATTTTTTTTATAAGAACTGAAAGGGGGATATCAAGCTCATACTGCAACAGGCTTGTGCTTGCACATGTGCTGCCCAGGCCTATTGACCGCTTGTCAATCACCATACAATCAACTCCGGCTTGTATGAGATGATATGCCACAAGTGCGCCGGATATGCCACCGCCCATGATGAGCACATCCGTGGTTGCCTGCGTATCCAGCTTTGGATATTCGAAGGGCAGCCCATATTTGATTAGCGAGAAAGGCAAACCGGATCGCAATTTCATTAGGGGGAAAAATCGTTTTAATTTGTGGAAGACTGTTGAGGTGAGGTCAACTGATAACCATGCTCTGTTGGGAGGATCACTTGAAATTCAGCTCCCTCATTTTGCCGGCTACGGTCGAAAATGATTCCCCCGTGATAGTTTACAATTTTTCTGCACAAGACCCGTCCTATACGCATCTCCCGGAGGAAGTGAACCACCATCCAAACCGGTGGGAACAATTTTCCTTTACCTGTTATTCAAAAACAAATTACACCGGCGTAAAAAAAGTTCAGGTGCAGCCTCACGAGATCAGGTTAAAAGCTGCTGAGGCGATGTATGAAATGATCGCAGATATTGTAAAATGATATCTCCTGCTCACATTCAGTAATGAATTACAGATTTGGTTCATTTGTGGTGATTCGTTTGTAAGATATCCAGGCAAGTGATTTTTTATTAAAAAAAATTGCTTCTTTTGAATGGTAAATCTGATAAAAAAACAAATCATTTTATAATGGATATTGAAATGAATCTGCACAGGGACTTGCCGGATAAAATGCCCGGTAACTTTTTTACCAGGGAAGAATTATCAGATCTGTTATCAAATTCCAGATTAAACCGGGGGGGAAATAAAATTCTGGTTGAGGCGCTTAAAGAAAGTGAGCACAGGTTTCACCAGATGGTGCAGCATCTTCCAGCTGCCTTATATACCTGCGATGCAAAGGGCATTATTACTTTTTACAATGATGCTGCGGTAGCTCTGTGGGGTAAAGCGCCTGAAATCGGGAAAGATCAATGGTGCGGCTCATGGCGTATTTATAAAACTGACGGCTCATCCCTTCCGCTTGAAGAATGCCCGATGGCTATCACACTGAAACAGGGACGCGCAGAAAGCGGACATGAAATCATCATTGAGCGCCCCGACGGAGTGCGACTTAATATTCTGCCTTATCCGCAACCCATTTTTGATACTGCAGGAAAAGTTGTAGGAGCCGTTAACATGCTGATGGATATTACGCCGCACCGGCGTGATGAGCAGGCTCTTCGTGAGAGCGAGGAACGGTTTAGGAATATTGCCGATACTGCACCGGTACTTATCTGGTGCTCTGATGCAGATGGCATTCGAATCTTTTTTAATAAAGGATGGCTGGAGTTTACCGGACGAGCTATGCAGGAGGAACTTGAAAACGGATGGATGAAAGGCATGCATCCGGAAGATACTGCACAATACATGCAGAATGTTAATGAGGCGACACATTCTGGAGGGGAGTTCAAACTGGAATACCGCTTAAAGAACAATGAGGGATCCTATCATTGGATCACAGATCATGGCGTCCCCCGTTTTGACTCTAACCATGCATTTACAGGTTTTATAGGTTCATGCTTCGATAACCATGAGCAGAAGCTGGTAAAAGAAAATTTAGAAAAACATGTTCATGACCGGACACAGGAGTTAAAAATGGCAAATCTCGATCTCGCACGCTCTAACAATGAGCTAGAGCAATTCGCCTACGTTGCATCCCATGACCTTCAGGAACCTCTCAGGAAAATTCAATCATTTGCCAACCGTATTCTTGAAAAAGAAGGATCTGAGCTTTCAGAAACTGCAACAAGCTATTTCAACAGAATGAATTCGGCTGCATTACGGATGCAACAACTGATTCAGGATCTTTTATCATATTCGCGGATTACAGCATCATCAGAAAAAGAATTTCAATCAGCAGATATCAATATTCTTCTTGAGGAAGCCAAAACCCTATTGAAGAATTTAATTGATGAAAGCAATACAGTAATCGAAGCTGCAAATCTGGATTCAGCTTTTGTAGTTCCATTTCAAATGCAGCAGGTATTGCAAAACCTTATCAGTAATTCCATAAAATATCAACGTCCGGGAGTTGCACCCAATATAAAAATTTCATCGGAAAAAGTGCCCGGCACAGGATTACAAAATTTATCTTCTGATAAATATTATCTTCATCTCACTGTTACTGATAACGGAATTGGTTTTGAGCAGCAATATGCTGATCGCATATTTGATTTGTTTCAACGGCTGAACGGGAAAAGTGAATATCCCGGTATCGGGATGGGGCTCGCGATCTGTAAAAAAATCATTCAAAATCATAACGGCCTGATCAATGCTGTGAGTGAGCCGGGTAAGGGATCGGCCTTTCATATTTATTTACCG
>JBDSEA010000078.1:0-41510 GCA_039920305.1 Chitinophagales bacterium | reverse complement strand
ATGAGCATTTTGTTAGAAGGAATTACATAGATATGGTCGGGCGCAAGATGAATCTCTTCGGTAATTTCATATACGGGAATTTTTGTTACCCGTTGTAAAATCTCTGGCAAAATACTTTCGTGTGACGGGTCAAGATGCTGAACTAATACATAAGCCATTCCTGAACTATCGGGAATGGCTTTGAGCAATCGTTTGAAAGCATCAAGTCCTCCTGCACTCGCTCCAATACCTACGATAGGAAAGTTCTGCACGGTGGCGCGCGGTTGTAATTTGGTTTTATTTTTCTTTAATGCAGCCATTTGTTGAGAGAAAGAACACGAAGTTAATAAAATGAGGGGTGGAAAATAATTGTGTCATAGTTATTCGGTTCTCTTTTTTTCTGTTTCAAATTACCACTACACTTTCTACGAAGCTGGCGGGTGGGGTAAAATAAAATGTGAAGCACACCAAGTTTAAAAAATAAAAAAAGTCGTGCTTCTCTTTTTATTTTACAGAAGCGATAGCCATTACGGCTTGTCGGGCTTGTTGTGTCGTTCATTTCTTGCAGAATGGTTGAGGTCGCTGTGTCGCCAAAGGATTGCGCATAACATGGCAGTAAGTGCAATCAGGTGAACCCGGTGCACCTGTATGTCCGCCAACAACCGGGGAATCGCACAGGCCATTCATATCCGTGACTGATGAAGTGGTAACCAATACAATCCCTGCAAGGGCAGCCAGGAGCAAAATCGTTTTTCTCATGCAGCAATTTTCTGATTTTTATTTATGTGATGAAGAGTGATTGATGATAATTTTCCAGCCTTCATCATATTTTCTTAATACAGATGTAGCGGCTCCATGGCGATAAGCAGGGACAGAATCATCTTTTAATTCTAACAGATAATTGTATGTTTCCTGAGTAAATGCGTACGGTAAATTCAATTCGACATCCACTTTATAATTCGAAAACTTAAAAGAATTAAATTCCCTAAGCTCCGGAGCAAGGTGATGTGCAGCGTAGTGGGAATAGTTTCCTTCGTCACCACCCTGCTCGTAAATTTTTGAATCTTTGGCAAACATCATTGCTGTTCCGGCGGTATCAAGTTTTTCGATAGCGGATTGATAATTCCGCAATAAGAATCTTATCTGATCGGAGTCAGCGCCGGAATCTTTCTTTGCGGGTAAATCACAGCCTGCAGCAATGATTAAAATTCCCGTTGTTAGAATGAGGATCCCTCGTGGCCTTAGTATGCAAACACTTAAGGAGGCAGAGAATATTTTAATCATAAATTTTGGTTTACGAGTTTACGAGTTATAAATTTTCTAGGCTGGTTATAAATGATACCTAAATCTTAATGAATTTTTGGGTGTACGATTTTTTTCCATCAGATATACTCATAAAATAGGCTCCTGAGGAAAGTTGATTAATGTGAATGGAGATTTCAGGAGATCTTTTCGCAGTGATTACGCGGATAGCTTTTCCACCGGCATCCTTCAATAAAATATTTAACGTCCCGGATTGCAGTTGAATTGTGAGTGAAACATTTATAAGATCAGGTGCAGGTTGGGGAAACAGTGAAAATAATTTTGCATAATACTCATTCAACACGGATATTCCATTTGGATCTGTAACAAAAATTCTTCCTTTCATTCCATCATGTGCATGCAGCTCACATACGTAATAATAGATACCGCCTGTATCAGGAATCCAAATGCCACCACCGAATGGCGTGTAGAATCCCCCGTTTGAAACAGCGAATGAAGAATCCCAGACCCCATGATTCACTTCAAGTGCATTATGAAATGAATCAAGCTGGAACCACACCGTATCCCCAAGCTGAATGGAAATGTTGTCAGGAGTGTACGGTTCAAAATGGTTGGCTATGATGTTTGTATTGCCGCATACTTTTAAGGACATAATGGGAATTAGCATCGCAGACAGCAATAGCCATAAGCTTTTTCTTATTCCCTCAGTCCTATCAGAAAAAAAAATTACTGTAGTGCTCATCAGGTGATCAGTTGCTTCAAAGAGGTTTCCTCACACCTTGGCTTACCTTCTTAAATGGTTCTTATCTGGTTAGAACAATTTTTTTTATGATTACTACAAAGCCATCGTTAACTTCCAGAAAATAGGTACCTGCGGTTTCATTCTCTAAATTCAAATTGAAATCACCACCGGTCATCTGACGGGATTGAAAAATTTCCCTGCCGATCATGTTCAGCATTCTGATACTGTAAATTTTGTCACGCGATTCAGGCAGTGAAACATGAACTATACCATCGGAAGGATTCGGGTAAACGAAAATAGGCTCACCTGAGTTAACTTCTTCCGCTCCTGTTCCATCGTATTCCGCCCGGTAAACTTTATTTTCTGTCTGGTTCACATACCAGATTTTTCCATCAGGCCCAATTTTAATTCCCTGAATGCCCGATGAGCCGGTGTGTATTCTCCCCAGCTCAATTCCCTTTATGCCGCTGTTGTCATAAATAATGATATCCCCGTTGCTGTAATCGCTTACTAAAAGGCGATCTCCAATCACATCAATGCCGGCAGGCTTAACGAGCCCGGAATCAATAAATGTAGCATAAGTAACACCTGTATAAACCGAATGCTCTTCTACAGATTCACCATAAAGTGTAAAGGTGCCGGTAGCAGATCCGCTGTTTACATCCATCCTGAGAACGCGGGTATTACCATTATCAACCATGTAGAGCCATCCTGTTTCTTTATCTAAAACCATATGGTTTACTATGTTATCATCAATGCGATCGAAGGTAATTTCACTGTATCTTCTTACAATTCCGTCGGAATGGTCTTCGCCGCCTGCTTCATGAGGAATTTGAAAATCATAATAATCCAAAGTGTTTGACCAGCCGTTATAAACCCAGAATTTATTCTCATGATCAGCAGCAATCCCCATAGAATAAGGACTTTGATGCAACATATCAACGTGACTGCCATTGCCATTGTTAGGGACAGAATAAAGTGCAGGATCCCAAAGGGTTGGGCCTGTGTAATGGCCAGAGCCATGATTGGCGTCCTGAACCCCGGGTGATGTAGCGAAATTACCATTATCGCTGAATGCAATTCCTGTAGGCAGTGACATGAAATGCCATGCGTTTCCATCCTGCCTCAGATCGGATGTTTGGCCAGGCAGGCCTGCATTGTAAATGGTAACGGTTTTACCTCCTGAATTTTCCGTTCCTTTATTAATAATCCAGAGTTCGTAATCGCTCAGTATTGTGGCGAAATCAAGATCACGAGGTGCACTTACTCCGTCAGCGCTGGTAGCGATGGGGGTGAAAGAAGGCGTCCCAACCAGGTAATTATCAATAACATTTGCAACAGGCTCGCCTGCTACCACGGTGATGATCATGGTATCATTCCCTGAATTCATGTCAGCACTTCCATTGATGTTGCCTGACCATGCTTTAATTGTATAAGTTCCGGCAGTTGCAGGAATCCAGGAAGTTCCGAAAATATAGCTGTAAGAAGTGTAGGGAGCAATACCAAGTCCGGTTAATGATTCAGTAACTGCTGTTCCGTTATTAATCGAATAATTGATATCTATCGTGGTAATATCCACCGTTCCATAGTTAAAAAGCTGCCCTCCAATATCAATAGGTACTAAAAGAACATAGATAGGAGTAGAAATCGAGATGATACCTGCATCATAAGGATACGGGGGAGTGGTTGTGAACGTAAAGGTATTTCCCACTCCAATGCCTGTGAACTGATACATGGGATAGCCATCTATATAAACCGTAAACGTGGCACCGCCATCACCGTAATCATCCACATAAATCAAATCAAAGCTCAGGGCCGAATCCAGGCACCATGGACCCTCTGAGATGGTTAAGTTATCGGCATAGCCAAAAGCAGTGGTGGCATCCTGGTCGCCACCGCCAGTGCAACCTATCTGAGTGGTGTTCCCGCCTTCAGCAATAGTAGAAACGCCGCAATTGTTTCCTGAAGGAACAAGCTGCCAGTAACATTCGTAGCCATAAGCATCAGTGGTTACATCAATTTGTACATCTGTTTGCCCTGCAAGACATTGCGCTTTTGAATTTAAAACTTGAAAACAGCAAGCGATCATCAAAATGATTGAGAGTTGACTTTTTTTCATGATAATAATTTTAGTATTTAAAAAATTAATTGTTAGTGCGGCCGATAAATATTTAATAATTATTGCTTAATAATTTTTGACACCAGATACTGATCGCCTGAATTGATTTTAAGATAAAAAGTTCCGGTTTCAAATGGTGACAGATTAATTTTAATTGAGCCATTTTCAATTTCTGCTTGCCGGGTTAATAGGATTTTCCCAATAATATTTAAGACAGTGTAAGTTATTGTTCCGTCGAAGTAAGGTGGAAGCCTCACGGTAATTCCATCCATTGAAGCCGGGTTTGGATAAATAAAAAGAGAAGAATTATTATCAATAGTATGAACAGAAGTGCTTACTTCATAAATGCCAGAGCTATATTTAACTGTTCCTGAATTATCATCCTGCCATACAATAAAAATATTTCCATTTGAAACGGAGACATCAGCGTTGGTGACGTCATCCAAATCCACGGTATCATAGGTTAATGGAAATCCATTGCTGATGTCGTTGGTAAAAAGTATGGGCAACTGATCTTCTCCACTTACATTTTGCTTCCATACAATTGCCATTGCATTCCCCGATTTGTCAATTCGGGGATAATTCTGCAAATCCAATCCTGAGAAGCTTCCTGTAACGGGAATGCCTGGTGCACCCTGAAGATCTGACAGTGAGGTTTTGCTGAGATAAACCAGGTCATCACCGCTTGCCCCGCTCATGTAAACCGTAAACAATGTATCGCCTTTTATTACACCATCAGGTCCGGAAGAGGGGCAGGCAAATAGGTTCCATTCACCCTGATCTACTGCCAGACCCTGATCAAATGTGTTTCCTCCGTCAGTGGAAATACCTGCCCAGATGTCGCGAATGTTATCAAGGTTATCGCGGTAAAGCATTGCCACAATATTATCCTCACTTACCATTGCCCCGGGGCAGCAGTCGCAAACCAGAGCATTGGGGCCGCTCCATCCGCTTGCCCTGGTATCAGTGTTAAAAGTATTTCCGTAGTCAAATGATTTTGTAACCGCCCATCGTGAATCCTGAAAGCTGTGATCAAATTTCATAAATCCTGTCACCGGGTTGCCTGTTGCATCAATTGTTACCGCAGGAAAACGGGATAGACTGTCTCCAATATTGTCAATTTGCACCGGCGGTGAAAAGCTCATTCCGCCGTCAAATGAACTTATAATATAGAGATGACTTGAGGTATCTGTTTCGGGCGTTTGCTTCATCACCACGTAAACAGTATCGCCTTTCGCTGCAATATCGGGACCCATCCAGCTCGCAGTTGCAATGGTAAGCCATGATGGATTCAGCTTAACCGGCTGAGAAAATGATACGCCGTTCCACTTTGAAAAGTAAACTGATTCATCCATTAAATTTCCCCAGATCACCATTGGATTTCCTGATCCATCAGCAGCAATACGGGGATGCAGGTTGCCATAGGAGCCTGATGATACATCCATTCCCATGGTCCAGGTGATTTGAGCGGGTGATGAAATATTTAAAGCAAGAAAAACTATTATGAATGGCAATGGATTTTTCATTTCACTTCGGTTGAATGTTTAAATAAGGAAAGTTTTACGATATCAGCTTGAAGAATTCAATTCCTGCTGAGAGAAGAAAGATAATGTGAATATGTGAAACAGAAAAACAACTTATATTATTTCAATAGGGCTTTCAGAGTAAAATTTGGAAATTGTCAGATTGCTCAAACAAAATATTGCAGTAAAAATTTGTCTTGCAAATTGAGGTGCGCCAGATTGCATGCTTACCTGCGTTTTGGTGCATTTCATTTTCCACCTCCTCTTGTGTAATCCTAATTGGTTTTGGATTGTAAATTCCAGAACGGACCAAATAGTTACGATTGAAAAATTTCTTATCGCACTAAAACAACATATCCCTGCAAGTGGTAAGTGGTTCCGGGCTTATCAGTATTTTCATAATCAAGGTACCATGCATAGGTTCCCAGCTCCTCGGAAGTGCCGCTATTTTTTCCATTCCATCCGGTATCAATGTCATGGGATTGCCAGATAAGCTGGCCCCAGCGATTAAAAATCATCAGGTTATAATTATCCACATTACAATCATGAAATGGGAGGAAGAAATCATTTACCCCATCATTATTAGGAGTAAAAACATTAGGCACATTTACACAGCTCTGGCAATTATGGAAGTCAATGCTAACCGTGTCATCAGCATTGCCGCAGATATCGGATAAGTTAACGTAGTAAGTTCCGGGTATCATGAAAACATTAAAGGTTGCATTTGCGCTTCCATCCTGCCATGAATACGTTGCATCCGGGAAATATGCATTGAGCTTAATGGTATCGCCGTAGCAATACAATGAATCAGGACCAAGATCCACCATGGGTGTATTCTGATGGGAGATAACTATTTGATCTCCGGAAATACAATTGTACTTGTCTATTACGGTAACCAAATAAGTTCCGCTATCGGATACCTGGTACGTTTGAGTGTTGCTGCCATCCTGCCACTCATGATAATCATCCGGGTTATCAGCATCCAGAAGTAAGGTGGCATAATCACATAATAAAGTATCCGCACCAAGGTTTACCACCGGTAGCGGCTGCTCAAATACATCTACCGTGTCATATCCTTTGCATCCGATCAGGTTTGTAACCGTTACCCAATAGGTACCGGGTGTTCCCACATAATGTGAAAAATTTGTTGTTCCATCCCACCATAAGAAAGTTACTGCACCCTGTGTTGTCGCATCAAGGTAGGCCTGCTGACCAAAGCAATAATGAATTTCATCTCCAATATTTACCGGCGGCGGAGGTAAAACTCCCAGGTTAAATGTATCCCTGTTAACACAAAGATTTCCATCGGTAATATTCACCCAGTAAATGCCTGAGGAACCAATTTTGAGGGTAGGATCCGTAGTGCCGTTATTCCAGTAATAGGTAACACCCGTAGAAGATGCATTAAGTATTATCGAATCACCAAGGCATATGAGTGTATCGTTCCCAAGATCAAGAAGCGGAAGCGGAACATAGGATACATTGATTGAATCAATTTGAGAGCAGGAATTAGTATCCGTTACATTAGCCCAGTATAAACCCGGGACTGAAACGGTAAATATTCCATTCACGGAGCCATCCTGCCATAAGTAGCTTGTTCCGGAACCGGTTACATCCAGGGTGAGCAGGGAGCCATCACACATCAGGGTATCATTTCCTAAATCAACGAGGGGTAACGGATAAAGCAAAAGATTAAGCGTATCGCTGCTTACACATCCATTGGCGGAAGTAACGGTGACATAATAGGTTCCTGCAGTTGTGGCATTATAGGTTGAATCGGTAGAAGCATCCTGCCATAAATAACCGGAATTAACAGGAAATGAAGCGTCCAGTACGAGTATGTTTTCTGAACAGATGGTGGTATCATTTCCAAGATTGGTGTTGGGAAGGGGATAAATGGTAAATACAACGGTATCAGTATCAGAATATCCTCCCTGAAAGTGTGCAAACAATATAACATTGTAGCTTCCGGTATCAGTAAATAAATGATAGGGATAGTAATCTTTCGATGAGTCATTGATTCCTGAATTCGGATCATCAAATAACCAGTCAACCGAATCCATTTCCGCAGTGTCAACAATACTGAAGAAAGTAGTATCACCAAAGCAGATTCCCTCTGCTGTAAAAGCAGCCTGCAAAAAATAATTCTGTACAAAATTCGGAAGGCCGAAGTTGCAGGTATTTCCCTGAAGGTTTACGGCATCCTGCACAAAATTGCATCCTGTCCCTACCACATCCGGATCATTAACAACTCCCAGGTACGCAGTCCCTGTTTGCGACAGATAAATTTTCCCATCGGTTGCTAATTGCAAAGCACCGGCATTGCTGAGACTACCCATCGTGATCATGGATGCGATTATTTGGGCGGGCGTACCTGCCTGCAGATCCCATTGAAACACATTGCTAAAAGGCGATCCCGACTCATCGGCAGCATACACTACTTTACTGTTCGGTGAAAATTCAAATCCGTACGGTCCCGCGGCATTGATTCCGTTCATCAGTGTAATCGGATTGCTCGGAATTCCTGTTGCCTTATCAAAGTCAAACACCTCCACAATTTGCAAGCCCCAGTCCACGCAAAGTCCCAGCTTTTTTCCATCGGGTGATACTTTCAGGTAGCCTATGGTATTGTTAGTGCTTCCGTTATGAACGGTTCCTACATTTGTTATTACAGGAGTTGTATTTAAGCCGTTAGCATCAAGAATATATGCATAAAAATCAGCAGAATTCCAGCCATGGGTAATCACCCATATTTCTCCGGGTCCTTTTGAAACGGCGGTAATTTTTTCAGTAGTAGGGCTTAAGATCGGAACATTTTTAACAGTTACTTCACCCAGTCCACCCTGGAGGGAAGTATCTACAATAGAATAACGAAAGCCATATCCACCTGCTTGCGCATCAACTGTGAAAATGTAATAGATAGCTCCGTTCGCGGGTCCCGGCTGTGGAATAATTACTCCTGATTGGGTGGAAGATGAGTTACCATCAAGCCCGGTGCCGTTCACCATTACCTGGTGATTTTTGTTCCAAACTTTCATGCCATCTGTATAAAATAAAAGCTGGCCGTTATGATTTGCAATTGAAGCGCATCCTTCAAAAGCTGACATGGAACTGTTAGTAAGCACCACGGGAGCTCCGCTATTGAAATCTACACCCGCATAATTCCCGAAGTACCAGATATTGGCTTCTTTCTGCGCAAATGTTTTTCCCGATAAAAGAAAAAATATAAATGTAATGGCGAGAGTAGATTTTAAATTCATGGTAAAATTTTGCGCTTTCAATGTACGGACATTTTTTTCACACTGGAAAATTTTTTTATTTTTGGCATTCGGCCGCCCATTTTTCGGCATTAAATATTTCCTGTTGCTTTAAATATCTCCTTCACTTGGCCTCAGCACAATTTCTTCTATTACAGTTTGGGGTGACATGGTATAGGCATTCCAAACTGCATTTGCAATGTCTTCTGATTTCATGAAGCGTTCTGCCGGCAATTCACTGCCTTCCCATGAACCTGTTAATGTTGCCCCGGGTATTATTGCTGTTACTTTAATATGATAGGGGATCATTTCAAGCCGGAGATTTTTTGAAAAGCCGAGCAATGCAAACTTGGAAATGCTATAAGAGCCTCCATTGGCATAGGCTTGAATGCTTGCAGTAGAGCAGATATTAAAGATGTGCCCCCGCTTTTCACGGATCATTATTTTAATCAGCATCTGGGTGAGATAGTAGGCACTGTAAAGGTTTGTCTTAATTAGTTTTTCCAGCACCATAGATTTTTCCCTGTGTACCTGGCCAGGCAAAAAGGTACCTGCATTATTCACAAGCACCTCCACTGATTTCCATTTCAGCTTGACAGCATCAGTAAATGATTTTAACTGCTTTTTATCACTTACATCGCACGGATGCGCAATGATTTCAGCATCTGGAAATTTTTGGTTCAAATCGTTGTGCAGGCTCTCAAGATCTTTCTTGCTGCGGGCACAAACGGCAACATTGAATCCTTCAGAACAAAATTTTTCCGTAATGGCTTTTCCGATACCGCGTGTTGCACCGGTGATTACTGCATTCATTTAAATCAAAATCTTTCGCGGCAAAATATAACTTCTGACCGGAAGCGTAAAAGTTATTATTGCTTCAAGTAGTTCGTATTGCAGCAATACTTATTACAGAAACCGTGTCATTTAATATTCTATCCGCCAACGGTTCAGCCATTCATTTCTGAAACCTCTTGTGAAGACTGTTTGGTTTTTTAACAAACATTTCAAAGTATTTTCGCCGCAATGCTCACTTTCAGTTTTTTCACCCATTTTGGGCGCTATCTGTATTTGCTCAAAAAATGTTTTGTTAACCCTGATAAACCTTCAGTCTATTGGAAGGAAGTAATGAGGCAAATGGTTGAGTTGGGTGTTGGCTCACTTACCATTGTGATTATTTTTTCAGTATTCCTTGGAGCAGTGCTTACAGTACAGACTGCATTTCAATTCACATCTCCCTTATTATCGAGATCAATTATCGGTTCTATTGTGACCAACACCGCCATCATTGAAATGGCGCCTTCTGTTACGTGCCTGATACTGGCAGGAAAAATAGGATCGAGCATCGCGTCGGAGCTGGGAACCATGCGCATCACTGAACAAATTGATGCACTCGAGATGATGGGGGTAAACTCCGCTGCATATCTTGTTCTTCCAAAGATTCTTGCTGCCACACTAATGATTCCGGTACTTGTAATGATTGCAGGTTTCCTGCAGATATATATGGGATTAACGGTAGGCAAATGGTCCGGCGTATTAACTGCCGATGAATTCATGCAGGGATCCATTCAATATTTTATCCCTTTTACCGTATACTTTGCCATTATCAAGGCCACCACCTTCGGATTTCTAATGTCATCAATATCTGCTTATCTCGGATACTTCACCGTAGGCGGAGCACTGGAAGTAGGTAGATCGGCAACCAAAGCAGTTGTTACAAGCTGCATCTTCATTCTGATTTTCGATTTTCTTCTTGCTGAAATTTTACTATGATCGAAATCAGGGATGTAAAAAAATCTTTTGCAGAGAAAGAAGTGTTAAAGGGTATCTCCGGGACTTTCGAACCTGGAAAAACCAGCCTCGTGATTGGTACCAGCGGATCGGGGAAAACGGTTTTGATGAAATGCATGGTGGGATTGATACAAACCTCTGGAGGAAATATACTTTACCATGGCAACATTGATTTCGCAAATCTTGAAGAGAAAGAGAAAAAGGAGATCCGGAAGGAAATAGGAATGCTTTTCCAGGGGGCTGCGCTTTTTGATTCAATGACCGTGGAGCAAAACATTATTTTTCCACTTTCGATGTTCACCAGCTACACAATAAAAGAAAAGGTGAGGCAGGTTGATTCATGTCTGGAGAGGGTAAATCTTAAAGGTGCTAATAAGCTAATGCCTGCGGAACTGAGTGGCGGAATGAAAAAACGGGTGGGTATTGCCCGCGCAATTGTGATGAACCCAAAATATCTTTTCTGTGATGAACCTAATTCAGGTCTCGATCCACAAACTTCTATCCTCATTGATGAACTGATTCATGACATCACCGAGGAATTCAACATTACTACAATCGTAAATACACATGATATGAATTCAGTGATCGGTATCGGTGATTATATATTGTTTCTTAGCAATGGTGAAAAAGCGTGGGAAGGAGATAAGCGGACAGTATTGAATGCGGTTAATCAGTCGCTAAATGATTTCATCTTCGCATCGAAGTATCTGAAGGAAATAAAGGAGCAAATGACAAAGTGAATTTGAATCTCTCCATGG
The DNA here is from genome assembly GCA_039920305.1 of Chitinophagales bacterium. GTDB lineage: Bacteria > Bacteroidota > Bacteroidia > Chitinophagales > UBA10324 > DASRAJ01. The sequence goes on along the minus strand of JBDSEA010000078.1, from coordinate 30,081 downwards.
CATTTTGAAATTTATCTTTGGCGCTTTTAAATTTCAAGTCATAATCAAAATGGGGAAAATTGCTTTCGCTTTATACATAATATTTCCTGAAAAATCTTTCAATGTTCACTTGCTACTTCACTAATAATCATTTACCATTCAATTCATGAGTATTCTCGTAGATAAAAATTCAAAAGTGGTTGTGCAGGGTTTTACAGGTCAGGAAGGAACTTTCCACTCAACCCAAATGATCGAATATGGTACAAATGTCGTGGGTGGCGTTACTCCGGAGAAAGGCGGGCAGCAACACCTGAACAAGCCTGTTTTCAATTCGGTAGCAGATGCGGTAAAAAATACAGGTGCTGATGTTTCCATCATTTTCGTTCCCCCGGCATTTGCAGCGGATGCAATAATGGAAGCAGCGGATGCAGGAATTAAAGTAATCGTTTGCATCACGGAGGGAATTCCCGTTCAGGATATGGTGAAGGCAAAGGAATTTATCAATGGAAAAGATTGCCGGTTGATCGGCCCTAATTGCCCGGGCATTATCACGCCTGATGAGGCAAAGGTGGGCATCATGCCGGGTTTTGTGTTTAAAAAAGGAAGAGTAGGAATTATTTCAAAAAGCGGAACACTTACTTACGAGGCTGCCGACCAGGTTTGTAAAACAGGATTGGGAATTTCTACAGCCATTGGAATCGGTGGTGATCCCATCATTGGCACTACAACAAGAGAAGCAGTAGAATTATTCATGAATGATCCTGAAACGGAGGGAATCGTAATGATCGGTGAAATTGGGGGCGGCATGGAAGCAGAAGCAGCACGCTGGATCCGGGACAACGGAAATAAAAAACCAGTGGTAGGGTTCATAGCCGGACAAACGGCACCACCCGGCCGGCGCATGGGTCACGCAGGTGCAATTATTGGCGGAGCCGAAGACACGGCAGTGGCGAAAATGAATATTCTTCGTGAATGCGGAATCACTGTTGCAGAAAGCCCGGCAGTTATTGGTGAAATGATGAGGAAAGCTGTTAATACCTGATGGTGTGAGGTTAATCGAATTCTGATGATCGAAGAAATTGGAGAGCAATTACAAAGCTTAGGCGATTAACCAGTGAAGTATAAACCATTCGGGAATGCATAAATCCATTTTATCCTTTCAGTAGCCATCATTTTGTCAACCATAAAACTATTAACAAATAAGCATTTCAATGAAACTTCTCCAGGGTAAAACTGCTCTCATCACCGGGGCCTCGCGCGGCATCGGCGAAGCCATTGCTAAAAAATTTGCTGAAGAAGGTGCAAACATTGCATTCACCTATTTGTCTTCGGCTGAAAAAGCATTAGCTCTTGAAAACCATCTTCACTCCCTTGGCGTAAAAGCGATCGGCTACAAGTCAGATGCTGCATCGTTTGCAGAAGCAGAAAAACTCATCGGGAATGTGATCATGGAATTTCAAACGATTGACGTGGTGGTAAATAATGCCGGCATCACCCGTGACAACCTGATACTTCGCATGAGCGAGCATCAATGGGATGAAGTGATGACGACGAATCTTAAATCAGTGTTTAATATATCTAAAAGCGTATGCAAGCCAATGATGAAACAGCGTGGAGGCTCCATTATTAACCTGAGTTCGATTGTAGGAATGACCGGTAATGCCGGTCAGACCAATTATTCCGCTTCGAAAGCAGGCATCATCGGTTTCACAAAATCCCTCGCAAAAGAACTGGGTTCCAGAAACATCCGTTGCAACGCCATCGCGCCCGGCTTTATTGAGACTGATATGACACATGGCATCAGTGATGAGATGAAAGAAACGTTCAGGAAAAACATTCCGCTGGGCAGGTATGGATCGGGTGAAGAAGTTGCCAAAGTCTGCCTCTTTCTCGCAAGTGATCTTTCATCGTACGTTAACGGGCAGGTCATTTCGGTTTGCGGCGGACTTAATACCTGAGAAAGTCTTGTTGATTGCTTACTTGTAATGGGGATGTTATTTTGTATAGCACCCTGCCTTTGTTTGCGGAAGAACCATAATAACTGAAAGGGTTTTTAGTGGAAACCAATTCTAAAGCATTTAGGCCAAAGTCAGGTTTCATATCATTGCAACTCAGTCCTCGAGATCGGGTTATTTGAAAATAGGGTATCCCCAAAACATTTTTCATCAGCAATTTCGTTTATCAATTTCATTTTTAATTTTTATAAAAGAGTAAGTACTAACTCCTAACAATTAAGCTTGCAACTCTCACTTCAATATCCCGCATGGTATTTTCTGTTCTGCATCCTGCTTGGAGCACTTGCCTCGTTCATTCTTTATTATCGTGACAAGCAATTCAAGGATCTCGGTGCCGGATTTAGAAAATGGGTTTGGCTTCTCGCGACTGTAAGATTTATATCTGTAACCTTTCTCGCTTTTCTGCTTCTCTCGCCTCTGATCAGAACCTTAATAAACCGGATTGAAAAGCCAATCGTGGTTCTCATGCAGGATAACTCGCAATCAGTAAAAATGAGCAGCGTTGATTCAGCAAATTATGAGCAACAGCTTTCGACTCTCAGGAAAAGTCTTGCTGCAAAGTATGAGGTCCGGCCTTACACATTCGGCGCAGTGCTGAATGAGAATGGAAAACTTTCGTTCAGCGAAAAAACCACAAATATTTCTTCAGCTCTGGATCAGGTGGCTAATATTTACACAAATCAAAACCTGGGTGCCATCATTCTTGCGACTGATGGTATTTACAACCAGGGAAGCAATCCATCGTACATAAGTGAAAAACTTCATGCACCAGTGTACACCATTGGCCTTGGCGATACCACAACAAGGAGAGATCTGATTTTAACCAATGTGTATTATAACCGCACAGTTTTTCTCGGTGATTATTTTACTATAAAGGCAGAATGGCTTGCGCAGTATTGCCCGGATGAAAAATCAGCGGTCACCCTCAAAGAAGTTTCATTTAAGGATACTTTCGGGTTAGCCGGAACCTCAAGGCTCCGGGACACAAAAAATTTTTCCATCGTTGGAAATGAAGACCGGGGGAGCCATGATTTTATACTAAAGGCAGACAGAGCAGGGGTTAAGCACTACAGAATTTCACTTTCAGCTTTAAGTAATGAAGCATCTGCCGCAAACAACGTGAAAGATGTTTTTATTGAAGTAGAAGAGAAGAAGGAAAAAGTTTTAATTATTGCTGCAGCACCGCATCCTGATATAGCTGCGCTGAAGCAAACGATTGAAGAAACGAAAAACTATAAAGTGGATGTAGTTATCGGGGCGGAGTTCAGCGGCACTCTGAAAGATTATTCACTTTTTATTTTGGATCAGCTTCCTGCGGCAGGTAATTCTATCCAATCATTGCTTGAACAGGTCCGCAGGCAAAAAAAATCTTTGCTTTTTATTGTTGGTGCACAATCCGGTATCAGCATGTTTAACACATCCCAGCGAATGCTTTCCATTGAAGGCAACAACAATTCAACAACAGATGCACTGCCTGTAATGAATGTTGATTTCACCCTGTTTAATTTGCCGGAAATTGTCAAACAGAATCTATCTTCATTCCCACCATTACAATCCCCTTTTGGGGAATATAAATCCTCCCCCGGAGCAGTTGCCATGCTCCATCAGAAAATCGGAAACGTAACAACAAAATATCCGCTGATCCTTTTTCAGGAGGATTTCGACGGGCGCACTTGCGTGATTGCTGGGGAAGGCCTGTGGCGGTGGAGGATGTGGGATTATCTGCAGCATAAAAACCAGGATGCTTTCAATGGATTGATTTCTTCCATAGTTCAATACCTGGCGGTGCGACCCGATGAAAGGCAGTTTCGTGTTCATCTTGAAAAAGAAAGGCAAAGCGGGGGCAACAGAATATTTTCAGAGAATGAGTCCGTGGTATTCCATGCAGAATTGCTCAATGAATCGAATGAGCTTATTAATGAACCTGATGTAAATATGATGGTCAGGGATGAAACTGGCAAAGAGTATCCCTTCCTGTTCAGCAAAACAGGAAACACTTACAACCTGAATGCAGGATTTTTTACTCAGGGAAATTATACATGGGTTTCAAAAGTTCTTTACAACAACAAATCCTTGACAGCATCCGGTAATTTCTCGGTAATGCCAACGCAACTCGAGTTTGTGAATACAAGGGCGGACCACCAGCTACTTTATGCCTTGAGTGAAAAAACCGGTGGAAGGCTTTTTTATCCTGCTCGTCTTGATGAGATGGATAAAGCCATTCAGGCAAAAGAGGAGATCAGGCCTGTGTTATTCAGCAGCACGCGAACGGAGCCACTCATCAATCTCCGGTGGCTCCTTTTTCCTGTTTTATTGCTGCGTACCCTGGAGTGGGGGATACGCAAATTTAATGGGGGATATTAAGTGTTGTATTCTGCATTTTGAATATTATTAGAATGCTGTTCCATTTACCCGGTCATATAGTGAGAATTCCCCTAAATAAAATATCCTGTTTAAACACATCGACCTCTTATCAAATTAAATTTCATCATCCCATTGCTTTTCCCGAAACAACTCTTATTTTTGCCCTCCCTTTTTAAAAGCTCTTTGACTTAATGGCACAGCGAATCAGGATTAAATTACTATCGTACGATCATATGCTCGTAGATAAAAGTTGTGAGAAGATTGTGAAGACCGTTCGCAGCACCGGTGCAGTTGTAGCAGGACCAATACCCCTGCCCACCGAGCAAAAAACCTTCACCGTTCTTCGCTCACCGCACGTAAATAAAAAGGCGCGCGAACAATTCAAGCTGTGTACATACAAGCGATTGCTTGACATCTATACCTCATCATCCAAAACGGTGGATGCGCTGAGCAAATTAGAACTGCCCAGTGGTGTTGAGATTAGTATAAAGGGATAACCAATTTAAACCAGCACCAGCAAGTGAAAGGAATTATTGGAAAAAAATTAGGAATGACAAGCTACTTTGATAGCACGGGAAGGAATATTTCCTGTACGCTCATCGAGGCAGGTCCCTGTGTCGTTACGCAAGTGAAGACCACCGAAATTGACGGATACAATGCAGTTCAGTTAGGGTTTGGTACCAAGAAAGAAAAGAACACTACCAAAGCTCTCCTCAAGCACTTTGCAAAGAGCAATACTCCGCCAAAGCGCAAAGTTGTTGAGATGCGCGATTTTCCAATTGAAAAAGCTGCCGGAGATACAGTAACGGTAGAAATTTTTGCTGAAGGTGAGCAGGTTCATATTACCGGCACTTCCAAGGGGAAAGGATTTCAGGGAGTAGTGAAGCGCCATGGATTTCATGGTGTAGGAGGTCAGTCACATGGACAGCATGATCGCAGCCGTGCACCCGGCTCCATCGGTAACTCTTCTGATGCCTCACGGGTAATGAAGGGGATGCGGATGGGTGGAAGAGATGGTGGTAAGAATGTGAAGATGAGAAACGTAAAAGTGCTGAAAGTTTTTCCTGATAAAAATCTTCTTGTAGTAAACGGATGTGTGCCCGGCCCTACAGGAGGTTATCTTTTAATAAAAAACTGAATCCCGGAATTTTTCTGAATAATCAACAGATAACGATTCCCCGTTAACGAATCAAAAATGGAACTGGAAGTATTAAAAACGGATGGCAGCAAAGCAGGAAGATCAATTATTCTTCCAGATGCATATTTCGCTATGGAGCCGAATGACCATGCCATTTATCTTGCTGTGAAACAGTATATGGCGAATCAGCGCCAGGGCACACATAAATCCAAGGAGAAATCTGAAATATCAGGCTCTACCCGAAAGCTTCATCGCCAGAAAGGAACCGGAGGCTCACGGAAGGGAAGTATAAAAAGTCCGCTCAACGTTGGAGGCGGAAGGGTGTTTGGCCCAAGGCCGCGTGATTACAGCTTCAAGCTTAACCAAAAGGTAAAAGATCTCGCAAGAAGATCAGCGCTTACTTATAAAGCAAAGGAAAATGGAATTGCAGTAATTGAAGATTTCCAGCTTGAAGACCATAAAACAAAAGGCTTCCATGGAATTTTAAAAAGCCTTGGAATTCATTCAAAGAAAATACTTGTAGTGGTAAATGAAGCGAATGAAAATCTTAGGATTGCAAGCCGCAACCTTAAAAAAAGCAGGGTAGCACGTGTGAGTGATCTGAATACCTATGAGATATTGAATGCAAATACACTGGTATTTACAGAAGGCAGCTTAAAGCATTTCGGGAACCAGGAAAAGAACTAAGAATTATGGCTGAGATACTGATAAGTCCATTGATTTCTGAAAAGATGAACAACCTTAACCTGAAGCTGAATCAGGTTGGTTTCATTGTTTCAAAAACCGCTAACAAAATTCAGATCAAGGGAGAGGTGGAAAAAATGTACGGTGTAACGGTGAATGCAGTAAAAACAGTGATGGTGCCGGGTAAAGCAAAAACCCGAAACACAAAAAAGGGGATGAGCCGTGGAATGAAGCAATCCTATAAGAAGGCATACGTAACCTTAGCGAAGGGAGAGACGATAGATTTTTATGCAAATGTCTGATAAGAAAGAAGAAAAGAGAAATAGAGAATGAAAAATGGTAAAGAAATGCGAAAGAGAACAACTTCATGGCAGTCTCACTATTTTCTATTTTCCATTTTCCATTTTTAAAACTATCATATGGCAACCAGGAAATTCAACCCCGTAACCCCGGGAACCAGATTTAAGATCAGCAATGACTATGCTGAAATTACTTCTGATACGCCCGAGAAAAGCCTGCTGACTTCTATGAAGAAGACTGGTGGAAGAAACAGCTCTGGTCACCGTGCTATGCGGTATATTGGAGGCGGCCATAAGCATCAATACCGGATTATTGATTTTAAAAGAAATAAACCAGGTGTTTCCGGTGAAGTAAAAACCATTGAATACGATCCGAACCGCTCTGCATTTATTGCCCTCATTCATTATAAGGATGGTGATAAGCGATACATCATTGCCCCGCATGGTTTAAAAGTGGGACAAGCTATTATGAGCGGTGCAGATGCGCCACCTGAAATCGGAAATGCCCTTCCGCTTCAGAATATTCCGCTCGGTACCATGATACATAATATTGAATTGCATCCCGGTCAGGGTGCGGCAATGGTGCGCAGCGCCGGGGCTGGTGCGCAGCTTACAAACAAAGAAGAAAAATATGCAGTAATAAAATTGCCATCAGGCGAATTGAGACGGGTGCTTTCGAGTTGCATGGCTACCATTGGTTCTGCGTCCAACCCGGATCGGATCACTGAAAGGGCAGGTAAAGCAGGGAGAAACAGATGGAAAGGAATTCGTCCCCGTGTTCGTGGTGTTGCAATGAATCCTGTTGATCACCCGATGGGAGGGGGCGAGGGCAAGGCATCAGGGGGTCACCCGAGGTCAAGAACAGGCAAATATTCCAAAGGAATGAAAACAAGACATCCCAAAAACCCGTCAAACCAGTATATCATCAGCAGAAGACCGAAAAAGTAATTAACTGAACCTCATCGTAATATAATGAATAAATAATTATTTTATCTCATGGCAAGAAGTATTAAAAAAGGACCCTATATCGAGCATTCACTTCAGAAGAAAGTGGATAAGCTGATTCAATCCGGTAAAAAGACGGTGATCAAAACATGGTCCCGCCGCTCTACCATTACTCCTGAATTTGTAGGTCACACCTTTGCAGTTCATAATGGAAATAAGTTCATTCCAATATATGTCAGTGAGAATATGGTTGGTCATAAGCTCGGTGAATTTTCACCTACAAGAAACTTCAGAGGTCATTCATCAAAGAAAATAGAGTCTACAGCTTAAATTTTTCAGGTCATGGCAGAAGCAACAGCACGATTAGTAAACTATCCCACTTCCCCGCGTAAAATGCGTTACGTGGCTGACCTTGTGAGAGGCGTGGATGTGGAAAGGGCGTTAAATATATTACAGCATGCCTCAAAAGCCGGTGCTGCGCCTATGTCTAAATTGCTGCGATCGGCAATTGATAATTGGGAAAAAAAGGAACAGGTATTGGCAGAAGAAGAAAAGCGGTCAGCTACCCGGGTTGAAGATGCACAACTATTCATAAAAATAATTTATGTTGACGGGGGTGCAATGATCAAGCGCTGGCTTCCTGCCCCACATGGCCGGGCATTTAAGAAACGCAAGCGTTCCAATCACATCACCATTATTGTAGATTCAAAATTGATGATGGAACAGGAAAGGAAATTAGCTAAAGGATCAGCAGAAGAACCAACCCCTTTGGAGCCGCCGGTAACTATAGCGGAAAACGCAGGGCAGAAAGTTGTAAAAAGATCAGGAAGACGGAGGAAAAAAGCTGTAAGCACGGAAGAAATTGCATCAGCGGCAGAATAAAAATTGGGTGAATGGTCAATATTCAATGACTTTTAATTTTAAAACTTTATAAAACAAACAGGAAACTAATTCAGTGGGACAAAAAGCAAATCCGATAGGCAACAGGTTAGGGATCATCCGCGGATGGGAATCTAACTGGTATGGTGGTAAAGAATTCGCAGAAAAGCTCATTGGCGATGAAAAGATACGTACTTACCTGCGTGCCAGAATTACCAAAGGCGGGATTGCACAAATAGTTATTGAGCGAACTCTTAACCGGATCACCATCACCATCCACACTTCGCGACCAGGAATTATTATCGGTAAAGGAGGGGGCGAAATCGATCGCATCAAGGAAGAGCTGAAAAAAATATCTGATAAGGAAGTTCAGATCAATATTGTAGAAATACGCCGTCCCGAAGTTGATGCTGCAATTGTTGCTGATTCCATTGCACGCCAGCTTGAAGCACGCATCAACTATCGCCGTGCTGTTAAAATGTCTATTGCTTCAACCATGCGGATGGGAGCTGAGGGCATCAAGATCAGGGTAAGCGGAAGATTAGGCGGTGCGGAAATAGCACGGTCAGAAGAGGCAAAGCAGGGAAGGGTGCCGCTGCACACTTTCCGGGCTGATATTGATTACGCGTTAGGAGAAGCGCAAACGGTATATGGCAAAATTGGAATTAAAGTATGGATTTGCAGGGGAGAAATTTATGGTAAGCGTGATCTTTCACCCAATATAGGTCAGAAAGCCGCTGAAGGTAAACCTCAGAGAGGCAGTGACAGGGGAGAACGTGGTGACAGAGGTGGTGACAGAAGAAGGGGTGGTGGTGGACGAGGCAGGGGAGAGAGAAGGCAATAGATTCTTTATACCGTAACTTATAAGAACCTTTAAAAAGCATTATCCGGAGTAAGGAGTATCATGAAGAAAATTTAATTGTAAAATGCTACAACCGAAAAAAACCAAGTATCGTAAAACCCAGCGTGGTCGCATGAAGGGTAATGATTACCGCGGTGCAACTCTTGCCTTCGGTTCATTCGGATTGAAGACATTGGAGCCTGCATGGGTAACTGAAAAGCAATTGGAAGCAGCGCGGATTGCATTAACGCGCCATATGAAGCGTGAAGGTCAGGTCTGGATAAGGGTGTTTCCTGATAAACCGAGAACAGCCAAGCCACAGGAGGTGCGTATGGGGAAAGGTAAGGGTAACCCGGAAGGATGGGTAGCCGTTGTAAAACCAGGCAGAATTTTGTTTGAAGCTACGGGAGTGCCTGTACAAACAGCTAAAGATGCAATGAAGCTTGCAGCAGATAAGCTCCCGGTAATGACGAAATTTATTATTGCAAGAGATTACAAAGCATAACTGAAATTGAAATGCTCAGGAATAATTTTTAACAATAACGATTATCAAAAAGATGCCGGCGAAAAAATTAAACTTAAAGGACCTTACAGATCAGGAATTGGCTGAGAAGCTGAAAGATGATCGTGCACAATACACAAAACTGCAGTTCAATCATACAGTATCCCAAATCGAAAGTCCGACCAGGATCAGGCAGATGCGGCGTGATATTGCAAGAATGAAAACCGAGATAACAAAACGCGAAAAAGAAGCAACAAAATCATAAGCACAAGGAGTAAGCATTCATGGAAAGATCATTAAGAAAACAGCGTACCGGTGTTGTTACCAGCAACAAGATGAATAAGACCATTACTGTTGCCATTGAGCGCAGGGTCATGCATCCGCTTTATGGAAAGTTCATCAAGAAGACAGCAAAGCTGCTGGCACATGATGAAAAGCAGGAAGCTTCAATCGGTGATCTTGTCCGCATTATGGAAACACGACCGCTAAGCAAGAATAAATGCTGGCGATTGGTGGAGATTGTGCAGAAAGTTAAGTAATAGAAAGAATTTTTTTTGATAAACAGTAAACAGATTTCGTTTGTATTAAATCCGAGATCGAATACAAGAAACCCGAACACCAGATGATCCAGACTGAATCAAGATTAACAGTTGCCGATAACAGCGGTGCTCGTGAGGTACTGGTAATCCGTATTCTTGGTCACACTTCACAGCGTTATGCAACCCTTGGAGATGTAGTAGTTGTTACTGCTAAGGATGTGATTCCGAACGGACCACTTAAAAAAGGTACAGTTTCCAAAGCAATTATTGTTAGAACTAAACATAGGATCAGGAGAAAAGATGGCAGTTATATCCGCTTTGATGACAACGCCTGTGTTTTGCTTAGCCCTCAGGATGAACCACGTGGTACCCGGATTTTTGGTCCGGTTGCCAGGGAGCTTCGTGAAAAGCAGTATATGAAAATTGTATCATTAGCACCGGAAGTATTATAAGAATTCAGGATTATAAAACAAAAAAGATGAGTCGCTTTAAGCCAAAAATTCACGTTAAAAAAAATGACCTGGTTTACATCCTGTCAGGAGATGATAAAGGGAAAAAAGGACGTGTTCTTGAAGTGCTGGTTGATGAGGGAAAAGCTTTTGTTGAAGGTGTAAACATCGTGAGCAAGCATACCAAGCCTAATGCAAAAAACACCCAAGGTGGAATTGTAAAAAAGGAGGCAGCCATTCAGATCTCAAAATTAGCATTGCTTGATCCCAAGGATGGCAAGCCCACCCGCATGGGAAGAAGAACTGATCCGGCATCGGGTGGAAAATCTGTCCGGTATTCCAAACGTTCAAATGAAGTAATAAAATAAAATGGAAAAGTACACGCCAAGATTAAAAAAGCAATACAGTGAAGCTGTGGTGCCGGCATTAATGAAGCAATTCAGTTATACAACTGTTATGCAGGTTCCCCGCCTCGAGAAAATTTGCCTGAACCAGGGTGTAGGTGCTGCTACGGCCGATAAAAAATTAATTGATTCTGCACTGGCAGAAATGACAACCATTGCAGGCCAGAGAGCAGTTTCAACCAAGTCAAAAAAAGATATTTCCAATTTCAAGCTGCGGGTTAACACACCCATTGGTGTTCGTGTTACGCTGCGGGGAAATAAAATGTATGAATTTATCGATCGGCTCATCTCTGCCTCGCTACCGCGTGTCCGTGATTTTAAGGGTGTAAACGATAAAAGTTTTGATGGAAGGGGAAATTATACACTCGGGATAACCGAGCAAATCATCTTTCCTGAAATTGACATAGATAAAGTCACCAGGATCGGTGGCATGGATATCACCTTTGTTACTACGGCAACAACGGATGATGAGGCAAAAGCATTGTTACAAGAGTTAGGAATTCCATTTAAAAAAGAAAAATAACCATGGCAAAGGAATCAGTTAAGGCAAGGGAGCGCAAGCGTGACCGCATGATTGCAAAATATGCAGTCAGGAGAAAGGCATTGAAAGCAGCAGGTGATTATGCTGCCTTAGACAAGTTACCAAAGAATGCTTCACCCGTACGGCATCACAACCGCTGCCAGCTTACCGGCCGACCCAGGGGTTATATCGGTGAATTTGGTGTGTGCAGAAATAAATTTCGCGACCTGGCTCTGAATGGAAAAATCCCGGGCGTTACAAAAGCCTCATGGTAATAAAACCGAAGATTCAGAAGAAAGAACTAACAAATAATAAATAACAACTAAAAACTATGGTAACCGATCCGATAGCTGATTACCTTACCAGGTTGAGAAATGCGCTGGCTGCCAACCACCGCATTGTGGAAATTCCCGCATCTAACCTGAAAAAGCGAATTACTGAAATTTTGTACGAAAAGGGTTATATCCTGAAGTATAAATTTGATGATACTGACAATAAGCAGGGCGTGATTAAGATTGCCTTAAAATACAACCCTGGCACCAAGCAACCTGCGATCAACGGATTAAAAAGAGCATCAAGACCGGGATTGAGGAAGTTTTCAAATTCCCAGGAACTGCCACGTGTACAGAATGGACTTGGGATTGCCATTATTTCTACCAGCCGGGGTGTAATGACTGATAAAGAAGCTTCCACACAAAATGTGGGTGGTGAGGTACTTTGCTATATATATTGAGAATCAGAAACCAGAAACAAGCTTAAGAACTTTAAAAGAACAAATCCAAAACCGATCATGTCACGGATAGGCAAGTTACCCATAGCACTTCCCCAAGGAGTTACAATTAATATCTCTTCCGGTAATGAAGTGACTGTTAAAGGACCCAAGGGCGAATTAAAGCAGCGTCTTGATCCTGACATCACCATAAAAAATGAGGACGGTGTGTTAACCGTTGAGCGCCCGACCGAACAAAAACGGCATAAGGCAATGCATGGTTTGTACCGTGCGTTGATAGCCAATATGGTTAAAGGTGTTACGGATGGATACGAGAAAAAACTGGAATTGGTAGGAGTGGGATTTCGTGCCACAGCTACCGGGCAAATGCTGGAATTATCCGTTGGTTATTCTCACCCCGTTATGTTTGCATTACCTAAAGAGATCAAGGTATCCGCTGAACAGTTAAAAGGGCAGAATCCAATTATCACCCTTGTGAGTTCTGATAAGCAACTGATTGGCCAGGTTGCTTCCAAGATTCGGGGTGTGCGCAAGCCTGAGCCATATAAGGGAAAAGGAATAAAGTACGTAGATGAAGTGCTTCGCCGCAAAGCCGGTAAATCGGCTGCTGCTGCAGGCGCTGCTGCTAAATAAATTTGATTAAAATTTACGGCATAATCCGTAAAAACTTAAATAGAAAATATGATACGACGCGGAGCTAAAAGAGAAAAAGTACATAAGCGGATCAGACGAAAAATAAGCGGATCCGGCGAGCGTCCGCGTCTGTCAGTATATAGAAGCAACGGAGATATTTATGCACAAATTATTGATGACATCCAGGGGCATACCCTGCTTTCAGTTTCTTCCAGGGCAATGAAAGAATTAACCGGTACCAAGCTGGAGCGTTCAAAAGAAACAGGGAAAGCCATTGCCCAAATGGCAAAGGATAAAGGCATCAGCAGTGTAGTATTTGACCGCGGCGGTTATTTATACCATGGAAGAGTTAAGGCCTTTGCGGAAGGCGCGCGCGAGGGCGGATTACAATTTTAATTAAGGCAGGAAGTCGAATTTTTATCAATAAATAACAAAATACAACCGGATGGCTCAGGAAAATTTTAAGCGTGTCAAGGCGAGTGAGCATGAAATTAAAGATCGTGTGGTAAATATTCAGCGAACGGCAAAGGTTACCAAGGGAGGACGCACATTCAGCTTTTCTGCCCTGGTAGTGGTGGGGGACGGGAATGGTACAGTAGGGCATGGGTTAGGCAAGGCGCGCGAGGTCCAGGAAGCAATCAGCAAGGGAATTGATGATGCAAAGAAAAATCTGGTAAAGGTTTCTATATTTAAAGGAACCATTCCTCATGAGCATCTGGGAAAATTTGGTGCAGCCAAGGTCTGGGTAAAACCTGCATCACACGGAACAGGAGTTATTGCCGGTGGCGCCATGAGGGCAGTGCTCGAAAGTGCCGGTGTAACAGATGTGCTGGCTAAGTCTCTTGGTTCCTCCAATCCACATAATGTGGTGAAGGCAACTATAAAGGCTCTTGCAACCATGCGTGATCCATTGATGGTTTCCAGAACACGTAATTTAACCATGAAAAAAATATTCAACGGATAAGGCAGTCTGATCATCCGGAAGATTTAAATAAATAAGAAATTAAATGTAAAATTTAATGTTTCACGATTCACTGATGACCATTCACAATTCATTATTCACACCGCCTGAGCTATCCGTCAGGCAAGTTTTAAACAATTCAATTTCCTATGGCAAAAATTAAAATTACACAGGTAAAAAGCGGGATTGACCGCAGTGAGCGGCAAAAGAAAACCGTGCGTGCCCTGGGAATCACCAAGCTTCATACACCTGTAATAAAAGAAGATAATGCACAAATACAGGGGATGATAGAAAAAGTTAGACATTTAGTAACCATAGAAAATATTTAGTATGAACCTAAGTAATTTGAAACCTGCAAAGGGCTCTACGAAAAAAGTAAAGCGCATTGGCCGTGGGCAGGGCAGCGGGCATGGCGGCACTTCAACCCGGGGTAACAACGGTGCGGGCTCACGGAGTGGCAATAAAGTTCGCCGCGGGTTTGAAGGCGGGCAAATGCCATTACAGCGCCGCGTTCCCAAATTCGGCTTTAAAAATCCTTTCCGTAAAGAATATGAGGTCATTAATCTGGATAGGCTTCAGGAATACATTGATCTGCATAAGCTCACAACTATTGACCAGGATTCACTTTCCAGACATGGAATTGTCAGTAAAAAGGACCGTGTTAAAATTTTGGGCAGGGGTGAGCTTAAAACCAAACTTGATGTTACAGTGCATGCAGTAAGTGAATCTGCAAAGAAAGCGATAGAAGCAGCCGGAGGCACGGTAAACATTCTTAAAAAGTAAGCAGCCGGTTAATTAAAAAAATCCGGGATAACGCAAAACGCATAGAGCAAAAGGCACAACCAAAGTATGAAGCGGCTGTTTCAAACAATTCAAAATATATGGAAGATTGAGGAACTGCGTAAGAGAATTCTCTATACGCTTGGTCTCATTTTCATCTATCGTCTCGGATCATATATTGTACTTCCGGGGGTTGATCCGCTTCAACTGGAGCAAATCGCAGCGCAGGGCGCCACCGGAATTTTTGGATTACTGGACCTTTTTGCAGGCGGCGCCTTCTCCCGCGGTTCCATATTTGCTTTGGGAATTATGCCCTATATCAGCGCATCCATAGTGATGCAGCTGATGACCATGGCTATACCAGCCCTGCAAAAAATGCAGAAGGAAGGTGAAAGCGGAAGAAAGAAAATCAATCAGTATACCCGTGTATTGACCATTTTTATTACTGCTGCACAAGCCTCCGGATATGTGGTGTATTTAGAAAGCGGCCTGGGGGCTGATGTGGTATTTAACCCTACCTTATTCTGGCTTTCATCAGTTGTAGTGCTCACTGCAGGTACCATCTTTATCATGTGGATGGGTGAAAAAATCACAGACCGCGGAATAGGTAATGGAATTTCCCTGATAATCATGGCAGGTATTATTGCTCGTTTACCTTTCGCCTTGATTTCTGAATTCCAGGGCAGATTGAATGAAGGTGGCGGATTGATCACCTTTCTTATTGAAATCGCAGTGCTTCTTGGGGTCATTGTGGTAGTGATCATGCTGGTTCAGGGTACCAGGAAAATTCCTGTGCAATATGCAAAGCGTGTAGTTGGAAATAAGCAGTATGGGGGTGTTCGGCAATACATTCCTTTAAAAGTAAATGCAGCTGGTGTAATGCCCATCATCTTTGCCCAGGCTATTATGTTTATTCCTGCCACCGTTGCACAGTTTTTTCCTGAATCTGATGCAATGCAGGGTACCGCCTCTCTTACCAATCCCGGATCATTTACTTATAATTTAATTGACAGTATTCTCATTATTGTTTTTACTTACTTCTATACAGCCATTATCGTGAATCCGGTACAAATGGCAGACGATATGAAGCGAAACGGAGGCTTCATACCCGGGGTAAAGCCGGGGAAGCAGACTGCAAACTTTATTGATAATGTAATGTCACGCATCACCTTACCGGGAGCTTTTTTGCTGGCATTTATTGCGCTTATGCCTGCTTTTGCCGGTGCCTTAGGTGTGAACTCACAATTCGCGAGTTTCTTTGGTGGAACTTCGCTGCTCATTATGGTTGGGGTAATTCTGGATACACTCCAGCAGATTGAGAGTCATTTGCTGATGCGCCATTATGATGGGTTGATGAAATCCGGTCGTATAAAGGGTCGTTCAACAGCAGCAATGCAATGATTTACTATAAAACCAATGATGATATTGAAGGTATTCGGAAAAGCTGTTTGCTGGTTTCCAGAACACTGGCAGAAGTTGCCCGGCATATTAAGCCGGGAATTACAACACTCGAACTGGATCAGGTTGTAGAAGAGTTTATCCGCGATCATAAAGGTGTGCCCGCATTTTTGGGTTATAAGGATTTTCCAAAATCTGCTTGTATCTCTGTAAATGAAGCAGTGGTTCATGGTATTCCTGATAGCTATGCTTTACGGGATGGTGACATTGTTTCTGTTGATTGCGGGGCCTTACTTAACGGGTATTTTGGTGACAGTGCTTACACTTTTGCAGTAGGTGAAATCAGTGATGAGAAAAGAAATTTATTAAGGGTTACAAAGGAATCACTTGAACTTGGAGTGCAGCAGGCAAGAGTGGGGAACAGAATCGGTGACATTGCAGCTTCAATCCAGGAATATGTGCAGGCAAAGGGCTATTCAGTAGTAAGAGAACTCGTAGGTCATGGTGTGGGTAAAAGATTGCATGAAGATCCACAGGTTCCCAATTATGGTCAAAGAGGTAAGGGGACTAAAATTCAGGAAGGATTGGTAATTGCGATTGAACCCATGATCAATGCCGGTAAAAAGGAAGTGTTCACCGGTAAAGATCACTGGACCGTAATTACTGAGGATGGGAAACCCTCAGCACATTTTGAGCACACCGTTGCAGTTAGAAAAGCCGGCCCTGAAATTTTAACAACCTTTGAATATATTGATGAGATAGTTTATGGTGTGGCAGTATAAAGGGTATTACATCGAATTTTCAGATGTACACTAAAAAGTTTCAATACTAAATACGATATTTGCACTCTTTTTTAAATGGCGAAACAAGACCTTATTAAGCAGGATGGAAACATTACGGAGGCGTTATCCAATGCAATGTTTCGTGTACGGCTTGAAAATGGTCATGAAATTATTGCGACCATCAGTGGTAAGATGCGCATGAATTACATCCGCATACTTCCCGGCGATAAGGTAGCGGTAGAAATGTCACCATATGATTTAACAAGAGGAAGAATTACATACCGTTACAAATAACAAATTATTCAAAAATCAGAATTCACTATTTACCATTATCACTATGAGAGTAAGAGCATCCATTAAAAAAAGAAGCGCCGATTGTAAGATTGTGCGGCGAAAAGGAAAGCTGTATGTAATCAATAAAAAAAATCCACGCTTTAAGCAAAGGCAGGGGTAATAACTTTGGACTTACCGTATACTTTTAAAACTCAAACTTCAACTATCCAGTAATAATCATTAACCAACAACATGGCGCGTATATCAGGCATTGATCTTCCAAGAAACAAAAGAGGTGACATAGGTCTTTCGTATTTATTCGGCATTGGCCGCTCAGCAGGAATTAAAATTCTTGAACAGGCAGGGGTTGAGGTAAATAAAAAAGTGAGTGACTGGGATGATGATGAGCTCAATCGTATCCGTGCAATTATTACCAATGAATGGAAGGTTGAGGGAACGCTTCGGTCTGAAGTTCAAATGAACATCAAGCGCCTCATGGATATCGGTTGTTACCGTGGTATCAGGCATCGTAAAGGGTTACCTGTTCGTGGCCAGCGTTCAAGAACAAATGCACGAACGCGTAAAGGCAAGCGGAAAACGGTTGCAGGTAAAAAGAAGGCACCTGCAAAGAAATAGGAAGTTGACTTCCCCTGATAATGAAGCAAGAAGGCTGTATTTAGAAACGAAGCGTTAAGAATTAATAATAAGCACCAAGAACTAAGAACTACCCAATGGCAGAAGTCAAAAAAGCATCCAAGAAAAGAACAGTAAAAGCTGAACCTGAAGGTCACGCGCATATCCAGGCAAGCTTTAATAACCTCATCATCACTTTTACAAATAAAACCGGTCAGACTATTTCATGGTCATCGGCGGGTAAGGTTGGCTTTAAAGGTTCAAAAAAGAATACTCCTTATGCTGCACAGATCGCAGCGCAGGAGGCAGCGAAAGTTGCTCATGATGCGGGAATGAAGAAGGTTGAGGTATTTGTAAAGGGCCCCGGTTCAGGCAGAGAAGCTGCAATCCGGTCCATCAATTCATCAGGCATTGAAGTTACCATCATCAGGGATATTACCCCCATGCCGCATAATGGCTGCAGGCCCCCCAAAAAGAGGAGAGTTTAATCAGAATTCACGAATACCTGTAATCAGGTTTCATGTATCAAAACAAAACAGAAATCGAATAACCATTAACGGATAACATTAACAATTTCATGGCAAGATATACAGGTCCCCGGTCAAAGATTGCAAGAAAATTTGGTGAGCCCATTCTTGGCTACAGCAAGGCGCTGGAGAAAAAAAATTATGCTCCGGGAATACACGGTACAGGAAAAAGAAAAAAACAGGCCACGGAGTATGCTGTCCAATTGAAAGCAAAGCAAAAGGCGAAAATGATTTATGGCCTGCTTGAACGGCAATTCGCGCGTTTCTACCGTGAGGCAGTTCGTAAGAAGGGTGTTACGGGCGAAAATCTTATGAAGCTCCTTGAGGGAAGACTTGATAACACCATTTACCGTATGGGTATCACTTCCACGCGCAGGGCGGCACGGCAGCTTGTTTCTCACAAGCATATTACCGTAAACGGAAAGGTTGCAAACGTTCCCTCCATGATCTTGAAACCCGGTGATGTGATAAGCCTCAAAGCAAATTACCGGGAGAATGCCAACATCAAGCAGGCACTGGGGAATCGCGATTCAAAATTTGCATGGCTGGAATGGAACAGCGATAAGTTTGAAGGGACTTTTCTTGCTTTCCCTGAGCGTGACCAGATTCCTGAAAACGTGCAGGAACAATTAATTGTCGAATTGTATTCGAAATAGTGATTCTTCCAGTGAAATTAAATTTGCCGGCAACCTGTAAAAAATCAAACGCATTTCATCAACATCATTGAATTCCCTTTCAATACTCATTACTTTAAACTAAAAACTCTAACAAATAATGGCATTACTAACTTTTCAAAAACCTGATAAAATTGTTCTTCAGAAAGCAACTGACTTTGAAGGATTGTTTGAATTCCGACCTTTAGAACCCGGCTTCGGAGTAACCATCGGAAATGCAATTCGCCGTGTACTTCTTTCTTCTTTGGAAGGCTATGCTATTACCTCCATCCGCATCAGTGGTGTAGATCATGAATTTTCCACTATCAAAGGAGTTATTGAAGATGTGACTGAAATTGTATTGAATCTCAAGCAGGTTCGATTCAAGAGGACTACTGATGAAGAGCTGGATCAGGAAAAGATTTTGATTTCAGGAAAGGGCAAGGACGAGCTGCTTGCGGGAGATATTGAAAAGGCAACTTCAAATTTCCGGATCATGAATCCTGATATGGTGATTTGCAGGATGGAAAAGAATGTGAAGCTGGATATGGAGATTATTGTATCGAAGGGCCGCGGTTATGTTCCTGCAGAAGAAAATGAGATTAAGGATATGCCGATTGGTACCATTTCCATGGATGCAATCTATACTCCTATCAAGAATGTCCGCTACTCTATTGAGAATACACGTGTTGAGCAGCGCACTGATTATGAAAAGCTGATTGTAGAGATCAAAACTGACGGTACCATTCACCCTGAAGAAGCAATTAAAGGCGCAGCAAGAATTCTGATTCAGCACCTGATGCTTGTAAGCGATGAGTATATCACTTTCGAAAGCAGGGAGAAAAAAGAAGATGACGTGGTTGATGAGCAGGTGCTTCAAATGCGGAAGTTGTTGAAGACGCCGCTTGAAGACCTTGATCTTTCCGTCCGCGCTTATAATTGCCTGAAAGCCGCTAAAATATCTTCTCTTTCAGAGCTTGTTAAATATGACACCAATGAATTGCTTAAGTTTCGCAATTTCGGAAGGAAATCATTGATGGAGATTGAAGCTCTCATCCAGGAAAAAGGGTTGCATTTCGGGATGGACCTTGCGAAATTTGGTATTGAGGAATAGTGAATTTGGATTTCATTTTTCATTTCATAAATAATGAGACACCGTAATAAAATAAATGCACTCGGAAGAGAAACCCAGCATCGCAAGGCTCTGCTTCGCAACCTGGCAATTTCCCTGATCGAAATGAAGCATATTACTACAACTACTGCCAAGGCAAAAGAACTTCGCAGATATGTTGAGCCATTGCTTACCAGGGCGAAAGATGACAGTACTCACAACCGGCGTATTGTGTTCAGCATGCTTCGTCACAAGCAAAGCATCAGCACCCTTTTTGGAGAGGTAGCGGAAAAGATTGGTGACAGACCGGGAGGCTATACCCGCGTGATCAAGATCGGAAACCGTCCCGGTGATAATGCAGACATGGCGATGATAGAGCTGGTCGATTTCAGCCTGCTAAACAGTGGTGCTGAAGGTTCGGTAGCTTCAGCAGAAGCAACCCCTAAGAAGCGTACCCGCCGCGGCACAAAGAAGCCTGCTTCCACTAAAACCGATATACGAACTGATTCAAGAAAAGGAGAAAAAAAGCCCTCAACCAAGACTTCCAATGCGCCTAAGATTCGTCAGCGCAAATCGGGAGATTCTTAAATTCTTACAGGCGGAAGTTAAAAGGCGGCGGGCTGAAAAGTTAGGCCGCTTTTTATTAAAAGGGGTTTTTCAGTGATTAATGCATAATCCGCGATAGATTTGATGTAATATCAATTTGCATGAAATTCCTTCTCAATGAATTATTGCTTCTTAACAATCATTTTGGTTCTTTCTGTTAGAATCACTCGCGCGCAAAACTTTCTTAATGGAAGTTTTGAGAACAATGCTGCTCTAACCGATACAGTATTTAGTTCTGATAAACTTGCATCACTGGTCCCAGGCACAAAGGGTATTAGCGGAATGTTTCAGCTTGTAACTTCTGATGATTATTGTGGGACTGCTGTTGATGGAAGCTGGTTTCTGGGAGGATTTAATAATCAGATTTCAGAATTCACAATGACCCTTGATACACCGCTGATAAATGGCTCATTATATCAGTTAAATATGTGGATGCGATCGTGTTTAAATCTCGGAGGCCTGGTTACAATGAAAATGGGAGTTTCAAATAATGACTCAACCTTTGGATCATTAGTAGAAATATTTTCACCACCGGATGATTTCTGGACATTTCAGTCATTAGTATTTACTGCATCTCTTACATCAAAATATAGGTATGGCAGCTGATAAAGCTCGCTCAAGATTACGACGTAATGAAATCAGGTGGCAGGCTTTGAATCTTCTGAATCAGATGATGTTGGATATTTTATCCTCTTATTTCAAAATGAAATTGCATTTAGGATTTTAAACTACTTTTGAAATTTACTTTAAAAATTATTTAACTCTCAGATGAAAAACATCATACTTATCGGACTGGCATTATTGCCCTTGTTGCTAAGTGCTCAGGTAAAATATCAGTATCTGTCTCCTGTTCCAGGCTCAAAGAACATTACCATTGAGCACAATATTATCATCAGGGAAGGTAGCATCATCAAAGCTTCCTCCCTTCATGAGCAATTGTTCACCATCCACGGATCCAAAAGCGGCAATCATAGTTTTACCATGAAATTCTGCCGTGACACAAAAACTATTTTGCTTCAGCCAACAATACCTTTTGCATATGATGAGAAGGTAACGGTTGCGATTGCAAAAGGCTTGCAATCTGAAAGAGGCCATTTTTTGAATGAATATTCATTCAACTTTTCGACTCACCGGCAATACACAGATATTGAACAGGCTAATTTTAAGAATGCAAAAAAGATTTTGCAGGAGCAGGAAAGGCAAATGTATGCAGTTGGTAATCAGGATATTAACGCAGGCGAGAGCACACGTGGCCCTGTGAGCATGTTTGAAATTACTGTCAATGACAATCCTTCCCCGGGCGACATTTTTTTTGATGCTTTAAATGAAATCTACTACAACAATAGCTGGAATGGGTACCATGTTATTTCTTCTGATGGTGATTCCGTTTATTCAAAAGCTCTTACAGGGGTTACCGACTTCAAGCTTGAGTACAATGGTAATTTAGCTGTAGGCAATGGAAAAGAAAACAGGTATGAGGAACTTGATTCTAACTTTAGTGTAATCGGTAAAATTGTTGCTGTAAATGGCTATACAACTGATTTTCACGAATGCCAGATCACACCTGATCATCATGTTTTTATTATTGCCGGTGAAAATCAAACGGTTGACATGACAGTATACGATCCTGATTATAAATCCAATGCTTTAGTGCTGGGTATGGTTATTCAGGAATTTGATCCGGATGGAAATTTAATCTTCGAATGGCGCTCTTTTGATCACATTGAAATTACCGAAGCGCAGCACATTAATCTCGGCTTTTTTTACATTGATTACATACATGCAAACTCAATTGAAATTGATAATGATGGAAATATTATTGTCTCAAATCGCCACCTCGATCAGGTAAATAAGATTGATATAAATACAGGGGATTTCATCTGGAGGCTCGGAGGCCAGTTGAATGAATTTACATTCATTAATGATTTGGATAAATTTAATTATCAGCATGATTGCAGGCGCCTTGCGAATGGGAATATTACACTGTGGGACAATGGTAACTTTTATACACCGGCTCACAGCCAGGCAAAGGAATATCAGCTGGATGAGGTAAATAAAACAGCCACCCTTGTCTGGAGCTATGGACACCCGGGTGGAAACAATGGCAATACCATGTTCTATTTTGCAGGCGGCAATGCACAGCGATTACCGAATGGTAATACATTCATTAATGGCGGCTGGAGACTTAACCCGCTAAATCCAAGCATGTTCGAAGTTACCCCTGATAGTACCATTGTTTGGGAAATGAAATTGAATTCCGATTCTGACCTGACAAGCTATCGGGGACATAGGTTTAAATGGAAGCCTTGTGCCCGGCCAACTTTACGAAAAATGACTACAAAAGATATTACTGTATCTTCTGCAACATTGAAATGGAATGAGGTTGCGGGTGCAAAAGAGTATCACCTTCAATACAAAAAACATCTCGATGCCTTATGGAAGGAAAAGATTATTGATGCAGGAAAACATTCAAAGAAGGTTACGCAACTTGATGCAAATACCAAGTATGACTGGAGAATAGAAACATGGTGCAATTTTCAGGGGACAAAAACATCTGGCTACACAGAAATAAAAAAATTCACAACACTGCCCCAACGTACTACCGATCTCACCGAGCAGCCACTCTTAACCTTTTCTGTTTTTCCAAATCCATCCCGCGATCAAATCAGCATTTCATCAAATGCAATAGTTAATCAGGTGCGTATTCTTGATTTAACCGGAAGGGAAGTGAGGAACCAGTTTACAGAAGAACAACAAGTGAATCTTTCAGTGGGAGATTTAGCTTCTGGAAATTATTTGGTGATCGTAAGATGTGATCAGCAACAGGGTGTGCAAAAACTTGTGATAGAATAAATATCGTGAAGACCTGGCTTGACCACATGGCGTAATTATCTTATCACCATTACCCTTTTCACTTCCGTACAACCACCGCTTTGAATACTTAACTGATAAATACCGGAAGGTAACAGTGATACGTCCACGTTCTCAGCATAAACTCCTTTAACCACATTTTTTAAATTCATGAATCTGACTCTGTTGCCAAATACATCTGTAAGCTCCCAGTTAACATCATGGGAAGGCAGATCACTTGTTAAATGAAAAATATCGCCTGAAGGATTAGGATAAATTCGCAGATTCAATGCGCCGGGAGTAGAGGCTTCGTTCGTTGGAAAGCCATAAAAACTGCTATCAAGAATAATGTCTTCATCGCCTGGCTGATAATCCATTAATAAAAAATAGCACCTCATCATCTCGTTATCAGAATGTTCACCTTCATGGATGAACTGGGGCGGGTCATTGGGGTTGTCAGGATTGTTAGAGGTATTATCGAACACCGCTTCGCCCAGCATAATAGCACCCGATGGAATTTCGACAACTTTTGTAAGAAGATAATAGTACTGCCAGTCAAAAGACCATTGGGGAATATGGATAAGATTGGTCGTATCGCCCGGTGAGGTTACCATGCGAACTGTCCATGAGACGCATACATGGTGGCTGTGCGGACTAAGTCCAATAAGTGATTTATGAGAGGGAGGTAATGATGCTTCATTAAAGGTTTTGATTTCATTCGCATCAATTTCAAGCGGACCGTTTAACAAGATCGGATATTGATTCACAAGCCATGGATTTTGGTACACACGGCGAATTGCTGAATCGGGGAGGGTACAAAACTTCAGGAATATTTTTGAGCTGTCAGTTTTACCCAGGCTTCCGGGAGCATAATGGAGAAGGATTACAAAATCGCTTCCCGGAAGAATCTGATAACCCATATTCGGTGGCAGTTCTAAAATACCCTGCCCGGGTGACCATCCTGCAAAGAAAATGGCATAGGGGCTCGGCGCACCAAAATCTGACGTTGCAAAACCAGGCAGTGAATCAGCTAAATCCTTTTGATATGAAACATCAGATGTATCAAAATTGTAAATCGCGTGATGGACTACAGAGGGATCGCCCGGAACAAATTCTATGGCATTGATGAATTTAGTTTCAGAATAATTGGAATGTACCACAAAGGTTCTGTAATCATCGCCTTCGTTTCCAATAGTATAAACCGGCAGTGCAATGGTATCATCCGGATTAATCATCGTTGAGCTTTCGCTGTAAACCGGGGGTGCTGGTGCGAGACTCATATCACCCGAAGGCATGCCTTCATTTACCCAGTTATTAATCGAAGTGATATCCGCATCAGATAACGCAAGCTCATCCTGAAAATGGCTATATGCCGCGTCGGCAGGCCATGGAGGCATTTTCTTGGCATTTACATCTGCCTGAATTGAAAAAGCATTGGTAACAGCATCATCATAACCGATCAGTGAAAAAGGAGCAATGCCCCCTTCATGATGGCATACCGTGCAATTATTGTAAAAGATAAATATTTTGCAAATTATGAAATTTTACGGAATGTATTCGAAGTGCAAGCCGCGCTATCGTATAACCCTTCACTGCAAAATACTTATGGAAAGATGGGTATTCACAAGTGGATTTTCGGAGCATGAGTCCACTGCCGGTGTGATGAATGCCAAACATTTCATTTCATTAAAAATATTTTTCCATATGCTTTACCGCAAACCAGCAGAACTTCCACGTTACTACATGCTTCCACCTCATTATCTTTGTCTCGCTTAATTCCTACCTATGCAACATTCATTAACAGCTATTATCGAGAAGGAAGTAAACACGTATGTAGCGTTGTGCCCCGAACTTGATATTGCCAGCCAGGGTAATTCTATCGAAGAAGCAAAGAGTAATCTTCATGAAGCCGTTGAGCTTTTTTTTGAAACTGCTTCATCACAGGAAGTTGCTGATAGAATGCATTCTGATATTTTTATCACTCAACTACATGTAGAAGTTGGGTAAGCTAAAGATTCTGTCAGGAAAATCTACTTGTGCGATTCTTTCGAAGCATGGTTTCTTAGAAGTTCGAAGGAAGGGAAGTCACATGATAATGCAAAAGAAAACTCCTGGTTCAACCATAACCGTTCCGGTGCCTGATCATAAAGAATTGGCAAAAGGAACACTCCAATCCATTATTCGACAATCAACCATTGAAAGGAAAGAATTTGAGGAACGTGTTTAATTCTTTCTTCGCGTTGGGTGCCGTTTCGCCATTGATTATCATCGTCAATTATTTTGTCACTGCAGCAGCTTGAGAGCTTCCTCCACCGTACTTACCGGCAGTTTGCAGGCTTTATTCTCGCAGATGTAAATCAAATTTTTTCCATCCACAAAACGGTCTTCAAGTAAACCTATGGCAGGTGTGTGATCTTTTTCCAGTGCCATAGGCTGCACTGGAGCTATGCCACCTGCCAGCAGGATGTTTGGAAAAAAATGCTGTGCGAATTCCTTCCGCAAGGAATGCGCATCATAACCGGTGATCACTACCTCGTTAAATGGATAAGTATAACGGAGCATCAGCATTGCCCAGTTGGAATAAGAGGAGGGATATTGTTTCAGGTCATGCTGTACATTGTTGAGCATCTGCTCTGCCTTCTTTGAAAAGAGCGCCTCATCAAAATAAAGAGCGAGATCAAACAACACTCTCGCCATGCAGGAATTCGATGAGGGTATTACATTATCTGCAATTTCCATTTTACGTGCGATCAGGTCATGATCCTTATCTGAGGTGAAAAAGAACATCCCGCTTTGCGCATCGTAAAAATGGCCGATGGCATGGTCAGTGACTTGCTTTGCGCGATCAAGCCATTTCGCATCAAACGTACACTGATAGATGGCGATAAAGGCTGCTGCTGAAAAAGCATAGTCTTCGAGGAAACCATTCACCGATGCCTTCCCGGCTTTATAGCTGTGCAAATATCCGGCATCATTACGCCAGAGCAACGACCAGTTTCTTTCACCATTTTTCAGTGCTGCATCAAGAAAAGATTTTTCTCCGAATGCATTATATGCCTCACAATATCCTTTTATCATCAGAGCATTCCATGAGGTCAGTTGCTTGTCATCCAGACCCGGTCGAACTCTTTTATTTCTTTCAGCAAGAAGGAGAGATTTGTCTCCGGCGATTTCTTTTTTCAGAGCATCCACGCTCATTGAAAATCTATCCGCTACCTTTTCATCGCTCTCTTTACGCAACAAAATGTAATTCCCTTCTTCCCATTCACCTTCCTTATTTACATTAAAGTAATCTGCGAATAAATCAAAACGGTTTCCAAGTAACTGCTGCAGCTCTTCCTTCTTCCATACATAAAACTTTCCTTCCTTGCCCTCACTGTCAGCATCAAGAGCAGAATAAAATCCACCATCCGGTGAGGTCATCTCTCTTTTAATAAATTCACAGGTTTCAAAAACTATTTGCCTGAATAAATCATTGTGTGAATTGCGGTAAGCCATGGAATAAAGTGAAACCAGCTGGGCATTATCATAGAGCATTTTCTCAAAGTGCGGGGCTTTCCAAAATAAATCTGTGGAGTAGCGGGCAAAGCCGCCGCCGAGCTGGTCACAAATACCGCCGTAAGCCATCTTGTTCAGTGTAAGTAAAACATGGTCGAGGGCCTCCCGGTCGTTAGCCGCATGAGCGTAAGAGAGCAAAAATTCATAATTGTTTGGCATCGGAAATTTCGGTGCGCGATTCGGTCCACCCTCCCTGGAGTCAAAAGTTTTCTTCCAGTTTGCTACCGCTTTTTCCAAGTCCTCTTTTTTGAACGCAGCTTCGTTATAGTTGAGCTTTACCACCTCTGCCTGATGGATGCCTTCTGTTAGTTTGGCAGCATAGTCATTGGCATCTTTTTCATTCTTTGAATAATATTCCGCAAGCTGTTCGAGCAGGTTCACCCAGTTCTTTTTAGGAAAGTATGTGCCGCCATAGATCGGCCGCTTATCCGGCAGTGTTACACAGTTCAGCGGCCATCCCCCGCTTCCTGTCATCAGCTGAACGGCAGTCATGTATATCTGATCCACATCCGGACGCTCTTCACGGTCTACCTTAATGCAGATAAAATTTTCGTTCATCACCTTAGCCACGGCAGTGTCTTCAAAGCTTTCATGCTCCATCACATGGCACCAGTGGCAGCTTGAATAGCCAATTGAAACAATTACCAGCTTGTTTTCATCGCGTGCTTTTTTCCAGGCCTCATCATTCCATGCAAACCAGTTAACAGGATTGTGCGCATGCTGCAAGAGGTAGGGGCTTGTTTCATGGATGAGGTGATTAGTGTATTCAGGTTCGTTCATTTTTTGAGATATAGAGGAATTACAGGAAAAAAGAATAAGCAGGCATAATAAAAACCTGGGGCGTAATCGGTCAGTAATTAGATAAATAAATAAAGGGATAATTAGATTTTAATCCAAAGGTATTGCCGGAGAAATTAATGGATGGAACAAAAGGAAGCTCTCACTCTATCTGCCCTATAATGACTCTTTGCGAAGCGTTGCAAAGCATTCCTTAATAAGAAGCATTGATTTCCCTGTGACTGAGGCAACAACAATACAAAAGGTGAATACCAGTTTCAGAAAGTCAATCCCAACCGTGCAAAAAGCTGAAGGCCGTTGCCACCCATTTGAACAGCATCCCATGGACCACCGGTTTCATTATTAAATGCCCAGTACTTCGCTGACTGAACCACACCCAGATCTGGATGTACATTAAAAATATTATCAGCTCCAATATTCAGATTCAGGTTTTTTGAAATCCGGTACCCGAAATATAAGTCTGTTACTACCTTACCGCTGTAAACATATTCGTCAGGAACCAGAACATAGGGATCGGCATCTGTAGGAACCATGGGATCTATACCCAACCCGTCATCACCATATCCGAGAATTGTAACCTCACCAAAATAAGTGAAACGCGTTCCAATCATTAATTTTTTAATGCCATACTCGAGATTCAATGCAAACTTTTTATCAGGTGCTGAAGCAAGAATAAATGACTGTTCACGATCACTTAAAAAATTCTGACGATGGGCATCATTATCATTGAGCTTATCAGGAACATTAATCTTATCTATCGTCATATCCTGCAGATTACCGGCAAGAAGTATTCTTAAATACTGATCACCCCATGCATGATTGTAATCAAGTACAATGTCAATGCCCTGGTTGGTAGTATTGACAGCATTGGCAAAAAATTGCGCCTGGCTTACACCAAGATCCCGTAAAGCCTGAACAAGTACAGGATCGAGGGTTTGATCATCAACGCTAAACGCACCGGACAGTACAACCCTGTCCTGAATCTGCACGAGATAGCCATCGACTGTGATGCTGAAGTCTTTAACCGGATTCCAAGCGAAGCCTGCTCCTGCATTTATTGCAGTTTCCTGCTTTAACTCAGGAATGCCTGCTGCTTTTGTAATCGGGCTGTAATTGGGAGCAATCTTTACTTCAGAAATGGTACCGCCTGTTACAGTAGTAAAGGTGGAGCTGAAGTTGATTTGCTGCAGTGATGGTGCACGGAAGCCCGTGCTGAATGAGCCTCGCAGGTTAAAGCGTTTCGCTACTTTAACACGGGTTGCCACTTTGAAGTTGGGAGTAAACCCGAAGTCACTGTAATTCTCCAGACGCACTGCTCCTTCTATCAGCCAGCTCTTCGTAACATCCAGTTCAACATCTCCGTAGATACCCATTGTGTTTCTGCTTGCGGTCACCTCGTCACCGGGCTGATAACCCGGGAACCCCTGTGAGCCGGTGGCTTTTTCGCCAGACGTATCATAGTTGGTATATGAGGCTTCTTCCCCGGCAAAAAGGTTGTACTGCTCGAACCGGAATTCAGCACCGGCAGCAACATTGAAACCCTGGGCAATACCTTCTATCGCCTTATGAAAATCAAGGTTAGTGGTGTTTTGTAAAAATGAAAAACCACCGTCATCAAAATGAGTTTGTTCGGCGCCCAGTGAAGCATTTAACGTTTCGTCACCATAAAAATGAAAATTATTTCTGCCGGTATTATTACTCAGATCCCAGTTCCATTTACCCTTTGTTTCACCCCTCACGCCAATTGCCATTGAAAGATCATTTATATGTGTTTGAATATGGGGATTGAAATAGCTTTCACCATCACCACTTGTCCTGATGATACCGGGAACGTCGATTAAATTTCCATCTGCGTCGGTAGGGAAGCGATCTGGCCGCGCCGAAAAATTCCTTGTAAAGGCATAGGCATCTGACCGGCTGTAATTCGCGCCACCAAAAAAGTAAAAGCTCGCAGTACTGTTTGAAATCGGAATTTCCGAATTTACAAAACCCCCACCGCCTGCAACAGAACCATCGCCGTGTGCCCTGCGATAAATATTTATAGGCAACGCTTCAGCATTTGTAAATAAATTACTTGTGTCAATATCCTGCCGGTAGGTTTTTGCCTTCGAGATAAAATTTCCGGAGAGGTTAATGTATCCACCATTTTTGCCAAGCGGCAATCCATAATTAGCGTTAAAGGAAGCAGCTCCTCCATCGGCTTTTCCATCGTATATGTATTGATTTAATT
>JBDSEA010000077.1:0-19546 GCA_039920305.1 Chitinophagales bacterium | reverse complement strand
AGCCATCACCTTATCAAAATCCTGCGATACACCGTTGATGGTGGCGTTCTTCACGTTCCGGTCACGGTGCTTCAGAACCGGGCCATTCGTCCATATAGAGATGGCAACAGCTTCAGCACTTGTGACTCGCTCCTGAACACGCTTCATCTCATCGTATGTTGCAAAGGGCCGGTTCCAGAATTTCCACCAGGCATATTCTGTTTCACCTTCCTCAGGTCCCCATGGGAATTTGTTGATGTATATCACATTATTGCCGAGCTTGCTGACTCCCTGCCGAAGATTATTTTCCAGTGAATCCACTGAAGAAAATATTGATATTACACAGAAGATGCCGATGGATATTCCGAGAAGCGTAAGAAAGGTCCGCAGCTTATTAACACGCAATTCCCTGATGGCCAATGACACCGATTCAGAGAAGATTTTGAAAAGAATTTGCATGGTACAAACCTAATTTAATTTAGTGCTATCGAAAGAGTTCCTGAATCAACTGAGGCTTTTGCAGCATATTCTGATGATAAAGCCGCATCCAAAGCCGGTTAGTTTTAATTTTATTGTTTCTGTCTTCCGGCCACAATCCCTCTTATGCTGATGCGTAAATGATATTAAAAAAATGAGTCAGGTACTTCAGGTGATTCTTTGCATTATCAGAAGGGTAGGTTACCCGGCCTGTCAACCTGATAATTCTGACACCTCCTTCTGCTTACCATCAAAAAATTAAAAACAAATTTTTATGCGTAAGCTAAAAGTATATCTTTGCGCTCCGTTTTTAAAACCTTCACAATCTCTTAATGTCTGTGACAGGTTCTTTTAATAAACCGTAATTTATTAAGAACCCTCAATGAAGCTATCACAATTCCGCTTTGATTTACCCGCATCCCTTATTGCTCAGTTTCCAACCAAAAACCGCGATGACTCACGGCTGATGATTGTAGACCGGAAAACCGGCAAGATCAGGCATAAGCATTTCAAAGAAATACTGAACATCTTCGGAGAAAAGGATTGCTTTGTGCTGAACAATACCAAAGTTTTTCCTGCCCGACTTTATGGCCGTAAGGAAAAAACCGGGGCGAGGATCGAAGTGTTTTTACTGCGTGAGCTCAATCATCAGATGCGGTTATGGGATGTCCTTGTTGATCCGGCACGAAAAATACGTGTTGGCAATAAGCTTTATTTCGGTAATGACGGAATGCTGGTTGCTGAAGTGGTTGATAACACTACATCGCGCGGAAGAACCATTCGCTTCCTTTATGATGGTACTGATGACGAACTCAGGGAGACACTTTACTCACTTGGTGAAACACCTATTCCGAAATACATTAAGCGAAAGCCCGAGCCCATAGACCATGAGCGTTACCAGACGGTGTATGCAAAAATGGAGGGCGCGGTTGCTGCACCCATAGCCGGAATGCACTTTAGCCGGGAATTGCTGAAACGGCTTGAGATCAATGGAGTTGAATTTTCTGAGTTAACACTCCACACCGGCCTGGGTACTTTCAGGCAGATTGAGGTAGAAGATCTGTCAAAGCATAAGATGGATGCCGAGTATTTTAAAATTGATGCTGAGGCATGCAAGATCATTAACCGCGCAATTGATAATGGGGCACGTGTATGCTCTATTGGAACAACCACCATGAGGGGTATTGAATCGGCAGTGTCAGCACACAGATACGTTAAGCCTGTTGAGGGATGGACCAATCTATTTATTCATCCACCCTATGAATTCACCATTGCTGATTCCATGATCACCAATTTCAACCTGCCGAAAACCAGTTTACTTATCATGGTTTGTGCCTTTGCAGGATATGACCTTGCAATGGAATGTTACAGGGTGGCAGTTAAAGAAAAATATAAGTTCGCTACCTATGGCGATGCGATGCTGATCATGTAAATAAATTTTCCTGCCGGGGAACAACTATCAGTGTTACTTCCGATATTTAGGCATTAATTTCTCAATCAAATTCCCTTGTACAAAAAACATGTGATCATTGCTGCTGCCGGCTTTGGAACGCGCATGAATTCGCAGGTTCCCAAACAATTTTTATTGCTTGCAGGAACACCTGTGATCGTACATACCATAAAATCATTTCTGGATGTATGGAGTGATGCTCAATTCATCATAGCATTACCCGACGATGAATTTGCCCGCTGGGAGAAGATCAGGAAAAAATTTCTGAAAAAGATTCCTGTAAGAATAACGAAGGGAGGTGCCACTCGTTTTCATTCAGTTAAAAATGCTCTTAAGCTGATTAGGGAGGATGGATTGATTGCAGTACAGGATGCGTGCCGTCCCTTTGTATCCGGAGAATTACTGATGAAGTGTGAGGAAATGGTTCGTGAAAAAGGAAATGCAGTGCCGGCAATCGATTTCAAAGATTCAATTCGTGAGATGGTGAAGGATGGGAGCCGCAATCGCTTGCGTCAGAAATATAAAATCATCCAAACCCCTCAATGCTTTAGCGCAGAGCTGCTCAAGAAAGCATACAAGCAAAATTTTAACGAAGCTTTTACTGATGATGCTTCTGTGGTAGAACTAACAGGCATCAAAATCAACCTGGTTGAAGGCGACCAGCTTAATTTTAAAATCACCACTCCATTTGATCTCAGGTTTGCTGAAAATATTATCCTTAATGATGCATAGAGCATTACTGGGGCTCTTCAACCGATGAAAATCTGCGGATTCACTTTTATCCGGAATGGCTTCAGGCTTAACTACCCTTTTTGCGAATCAATTCTCTCCATTCTACCAATTTGTGATGAAATGGTTGTGGTGGCGGGGAAGAGTGATGACGGAACGAGAGAGGCAATTGCCAGGCTTCATCCTTCCAAAATCCGCATCATTGATACGGTGTGGAATGATTCGCTCCGGGAGGGAGGAAAAATACTTGCGGAGCAAACCAACATCGCACTGGATGCCATCACCGGTGACTGGGGATTTTACATACAGGGTGATGAAGTGGTTCATGAGGATGACCTGCCAGTCATTGAAAACGCAGCAGAAAGGTATCTGGAGAATTCTTCAGTTGACGGTTTACTTTTTAAATGGCTTCACTTTTTTGGAAACTATGATTACACAGCAAAACCGGGGTCACGCGGGGTTTACCCATTCGAAGTAAGAATGATCAGAAACAACAAGCTTATTCGCTCATTCAGGGATGCGCAGGGATTCAGAAAATTTACGTCTCCGGCAGACGTCCAGCAAAATAAAAGCGCAGTTCCCTTACAGGTTAAAAAAATTGCCGCCAGAATTTTTCATTATGGAAAAGTCCGGGGACCCGAATCAGAACTTGAGCGTGCGAAATTATTTCACCGGTTGTGGCACAGCGATGAGTGGGTAAAAAAGTTTGAAGGCGGAAGAACACAATTTGACTACACTGCCAAATTTCCGATTGAAAGATTTAAAGGTGAGCATCCAGGCGTAATGCGCGAAAGGATTGAAAGAATGAACTGGAATTTTACTCCGGATCAGGCGCACATAAAAATACCTTTGAAATATAAATTGTTGAATGCGATTGAATCAACAACGGGCCAGCGGCCCCTTGAATTTCGAAACTATGTAGTTGTGAAGTGAATATTTTCCTGATCAGCTGAAGGGATACTTTAATATTCATCCTCATTGAAAAAGAAATCATCGTGGGTAGGATAGTCAGGCCATATGTCTTCAATACCCTCATACACCTCTGCTTCATCCTCGAGTTCCTGCAGGTTCTCTATCACTTCCACCGGGGAGCCAGAGCGAATGCCAAAATCAATTAATTCATCTTTTGTAGCAGGCCATGGAGCATCTTCAAGGTAACTGGCAAGTTCTAAAGTCCAATACATTTTTTTCTTAGGGAGGAGGTTTAATTTTCCGCAAAAGTAACCGAATACTTCAATTGACAAAATTTATTACCATGATATCCTGAAGCTTTAATAAACATCATGAAAGTGGCTACAGTCGGGGCTTCCAGGCAATTTCCTCACTCCCTGAAATGAAGGAAATGTATCTTGCAAGCACAAAAAGGTAATCAGAAAGCCGGTTGAGGTATTTTAAAATGAGTGGCTCTGTTTCCCGCTGTTCATTTAATTGAGAAGCAAGCCGCTCCGCTCTTCTGCAAACACAGCGTGCAATGTGACATATGGAATTCGCGGTATTTCCTCCAGGCAATACAAAAGATTTCAATTCAGGGATTGCCTCATTCATACTATCCATTTCATTTTCAAGCTTCGTAACATCCTCCTCACTCATATCCGGCAACTGCATACGCGAGGCATCAGGATCACTTGCCAGCCGTGAACCAAGTGTAAACAGGCGGTCCTGGATATCCTTTAACATCTGCTTTGAATGATCATCATTAAATGAGTCTCTGATTAATCCAAGCCAGGAATTTAATTCATCAACGGTACCATAGGATTCGATGCGCAAATGATGCTTAGGAACACGGGTACCGCCAATAAGCTGGGTGGTGCCGGCATCACCCTTACGTGTGTATATTTTCATAACGCTGACTAAAATTGTGGTTGTTTCCTTGATTCACAAAGCAAATCATTTCTCATGATCTACATTCGGGCATTATTACCTTGTAATGAAAAACATCTTTTTAGCTACCGGCACCATTGGCGGAGCAACCGGGGTGATCCTTGGCGCCTTTGCTGCTCACGGATTAAGATCTGTATTGACTGAAGAAAATCTCAGGATATTTCATACTGCAGTTGAATACCAGTTTTATCACTCCTTTGCTTTAATCATCTGCGGTATTCTCATTGAAAAAAATAAAAGTAAATTCCTGATAGCAGCAGGCTATCTGTTTTTAAGTGGCATCATTCTGTTCTCCGGAAGCCTGTATGTTCTCGCTATTAATTCTGCTCTGGGCGCTGCAGGTATGATTACCCCGCTTGGTGGCCTGTGCCTTATTGCCGGATGGCTCCTGTTGACGGTTTCTTTTTTCCGGACCGGCCACAGGTCATCATAGCGGATCAGAAATGATTGAGTGAAATACTAATTATCCGTACGACCTGGGAGTCCCATTAGTCCCGAATATCATGCTGACATCACTGCGATTTAACCACTTTAAGATGATCAACGATCCTTCCATCTGCGGCAAGCTTTACAACATACATTCCATCAGCAAAATCATTCCGGAGGGTAACAGCTCCAGATAATTCCTTTAGATGGATCTCCAATAACTTAGTTCCTATGACATCGAAAACTTCAAGGGTGAAATTCCTTCCGCTATGGGCAGACACGTCATACTGAATGATAGCAGTTTGATTAAAGGGATTAGGGAAAACCGACAAAAAATGCCCTGACGCGGAAACTTCCATTCCGCTTGAAAGCATATTTCCAGTCACTACAAATTGATCAATCCCAGCCTCCAATATATTTTCAGCAGGATGATCTGAAACATAAAATGCAACCGTCATATTATTAGTAGGCTGAATAAAATCCGACACAGTGAATGCATCCGGTACCCATTGTGCCTGAGGCGCATTCACCAGGCTATATTCTTTAACCGGTACTGTGATGATGCCATTGGAAAGAAATACAATCATGGAATCATTGCCAATGGAATCATTCGATGTAGAAAACCAGTAGATATATTTTATGTGCGGATCGGCATAAAAGCTTAGATCAAAAATGGGTGAGGTAATGGTGGTATATCCGCCATCCACATCATCTGCATCAGCATAAGAACTGTTGTTGCCTGTAACAAGGCATTCATTTCCAAAATCACCTATAACATCCGCGTAGGGATTATAGGATGAGTATAGTGTGTCAGTACCGATCGGATTTGCCCGCTGCCAGCTACCTGAAATCACATTACCCGTAGTTGTCCATCCTTCATCGAACAAAAAATCATCATAGTATCCACGCGGTATTTTTATTAGAAGAGAATTTAATGATATGGAAATCCACGCAGAATCTTTGCGGGTTTCATGCCCCCATTTACCTGCATATATGGCATAGGCATTTGTGTTGAAATCCGCTATTGAAAAGTTTCCTGATGCATCTGCGGTAACATCATAAGTAAATCCTACCTCATCATCAAAGTGAAGATGAGCAAATGGAACAGCATAATTTGTGGCAGAATCAACCACAGTACCATTCAATGTAATCACAGTGCTCTGCTTTAGCTGAATATCCAATACAGTTGTTATACCATTCTCAAGTAAAATGTTGTTAATCACTTTTGTTTCATATCCCGGATAGGTAACCTTAACACCATACGTTCCTGCAATGCCGGTACCTGTTTTGTAAACCCCGCTGAGGTCAGTGTAGTCATATTCCTCAGCACCAGTCATCTGAACCTTTGCATTAATCAATGGTATTCCTGTAAGGCTGTCAGTAACTTTTCCTTCAAGCCGGCATGCCTGCACATAGGTGGGGGTAAGTACAAATAAACCGTCTTCAATATTTGAAAGTATCAGGTTTCCTGATGGCAGATATGGATATGCTCCCCACGTACCATTATAACCATAACAAGTGAATGGCCAGGTATCATACGACGCAACCTTGATCATGTTATCGGGTTCCGCCACATCAAATACCACCACTCCATCGCAGTAATATGCGGTAACTGCGAACGTATCATTGAGCAGATGCACATTGTGAGGAATTACGCTAGTCCCCGGATGGGATTGAACACGATCAAGCTCCGTAACATTATTGAGATCAGAAACATCAAAAGAAGTTACGAAAGCTCCTGAAACTTCGTCAGTTGTAAAAAGATAATGATTATTGTGGGTAGGCCATGCATTGTGTGTAAAATAACTGGGCGTATAAAATGATGACATCAGTAGGCTGTTAGCAGGATCTGAAACATTTACTGCTTCCACCTGGCCATCAAAAATTTCTGAAGCCCAGAGCGTATCACCCCTTACGAATCCGCTGTGGATGTAATGATTCTCATAAGCACCTACAAAAGGCGGATTAATGGGATCAACAGTTAAGTCAAACATGGTGGCGCCGCCGCTCCAGTAGGAACCACCAAAGATGTAGAGCCGGCCATGCTCATCAATCCATAATTCATGACCATCAGTTTGCTGGTAACCATTCTGATCAGTGAATATAAATGAATATTGTATGACTGTATCAGGGAGCTGAGAAAGATCCATCACGAGTAAGCCGCCCCCATCTTCATTGGTGGCATATGCGTAATAGCCA
The DNA here is from genome assembly GCA_039920305.1 of Chitinophagales bacterium. Taxonomy (GTDB): domain Bacteria; phylum Bacteroidota; class Bacteroidia; order Chitinophagales; family UBA10324; genus DASRAJ01. The sequence goes on along the minus strand of JBDSEA010000077.1, from coordinate 12,405 downwards.
TAGGTTTTTATTTCACGCCAGAAGCTGCTTGTATGTATAATATCAAACTTAACCTTCGGACTATCGGGATTGGTGATGTCTACAATGGAGACACCAAATGAAGTTCCAACCAGGGCGTATTCATTTCCTGAATTATCAACATATCCCCATTCACTGGAGCAAGTATAGCCCGGGTAGGGTACGTTGCTTCGGAACTGCATGTTAAAGTCCTGTGCCTGCAGATCCGTCAGCAGAAGGGATGATAAAATAAAGAAGGGTAAAATATTTTTCATGATATAAATATTTGATTTGCAGAAATTGATAGCAGCCAAATTAAACCATCACGCCGTGATTTGATGTTATCATCATCCTGAACAGGTAAATTAAATCTTTTGGTTTAAGAAATCCGCAGCATTCAATTTATAGATATTTGAGAATGATGCCTTGAAAAAATTCAGGCAGTGGTCAATGATCCGCTGTTACATTTGCACTTTCATTTTCTTCAAATCAAAACTATATTAGTCAAATGAAAATTACTGTTGTAGGCGCCGGAAATGTGGGAGCCACCTGTGCCAATGTGATAGCGCAGGGCGATTTTGTACAGGAAGTGATCTTGCTGGACATCAAGGAAGGGACAGCCGAGGGAAAAGCTCTTGATATCTGGCAGACTTCACATATTAATAATTCCAGCACAAGAGTTAAAGGAGTAACAAATAATTATGAATCCACAGCCGGCTCACAAGTGGTGGTAATCACCTCGGGGTTACCCCGCAAGCCTGGAATGAGCCGTGATGACCTGATTTCGACGAATGCGGGAATTGTAAAATCAGTAACAGAAAATATCATTAAGCATTCCCCCGATACCATCATCATTGTGGTATCCAATCCCCTTGATGTGATGACCTACTGTGCTTATCTTACGGCAAAAGCTCCTTCATCAAAAGTTTTTGGTATGGCGGGCATACTTGATACCGCGCGGTACAAAGCATTTCTCGCAGAGGCACTGAATTGCTCACCAAAAGACATTCAGGCAATATTAATGGGCGGGCACGGTGATACTATGGTTCCGCTACCGCGCTATACTACCGTGAGCGGCATTCCGGTTACTGAAATGATTTCACCTGATCAGCTCAGTGCCATTATCGAGCGTACCAAAAAAGGGGGTGGTGAGATTGTTAATCTGCTTGGTACATCTGCATGGTATGCACCTGGAGCTGCGGCGGCACAAATGGTGGAGGCTATTATCAAGGATGAGAAAAGAATATTTCCATGCTGTGCGCTGCTGAATGGCGAATACGGCTTTAAAAATACCTACCTCGGTGTACCGGTAAAGCTTGGTAAAAACGGCATTGAAGGAATCATTATCCTTCAATTAAATGAGTCAGAAATGGAATTGCTTAATGCATCAGCCGCGGCTGTACACGAAGTGATGGATGTGCTGGATAAAATGAAAATTATTTAAGCTCAACCAAATTATCGGGGTAACTCTTCATCCAGGACGTACCTTTTATAGAGTCCATGTCAAAAAAGATAATAATTCCGATTGAAGTGGTGAACCTGCAGGAAGAAGGTTATCACTTGTTTGTAGCCGCCCGGTTAGGTAATCACTCCCTTCGATTGCTCATTGACACTGGTGCATCTAAAACAGTGTTTGATAAAGCATTAATGGCTGATCATTTTTCACATTTCCGGCTTGAGGCAAATGAGCAACTCACTACAGGAGTTGGTACCAATACCATTCAGTCGGAATTTACTGAAATCACACTCCTGAAAATTGGCGGGCTTGAAATACCATCCTTCAAAATAGCTGTATTGGACCTCAGCCATGTTAATGAGACGTATTCACTGATCAACCTCGTGGCCATTCACGGCGTAATCGGTTGTGACCTACTCGTAGAATTTGATGCTGTTATTAATTTTAAAAGGTGTCAGCTGAAACTTAAATCAATTACATCATAAATAACCACACTTTGCTTGCATAAAAATGAATAATGAAAGGTCAAACAGATTTTTAAATTGCGGCAGCGCATTCTTTTCAGCCAAAATTTCCCCCATGCCGACTGATTGTCTATAATAACATTCTAATCAGGTATCATTTTGTCAATAGTGGTTGCAATGAACGATAATATTTGCATGGCGGGATATTTGAAACACGGTGATTCAAAATTTCTGAGAATCCAAATTTGCGAGTCATTTTGCGCATCCTTTTGAAATTCTTCACCATATTTAACGCAGGTCGTAACTTTAATTTTTTAACACCCCCTACATGAAGGAAGAAAAATTCAGATTTAGTATGCAGGGATTGGAGGAGGACATTGAGTTCATGCCCCTGATAACTCTTGAGGAAGATGGCAACCTGAAGGATGAAAAATTCAATGATATTATTCCGATTCTTCCATTGAGAAATACAGTGCTTTTCCCGGGAGTGGTGATTCCTATTACCGTTGGCCGGGATAAATCAATCAAGGCAGTCCGCGAGGCATATGCAGGTGATAAAATCATCGGAGTTCTCGCCCAGCTCGATGCGAATGTTGAAGAACCCCTGCTTACTGACATTCACATAGTGGGTACACTCGCAAAAATTTTAAAGATGCTGAAGATGCCGGATGGAAGCACAACGGCCATCATCCAGGGCAAATCCAGATTCAGTGTTAAGGAATATGTGGCGACCGAACCATTCTTTAAAGCAAGCATTGAAATTTTGAAAGATGTGGAGCCGAAGGAAGACAAGCAATTTGAAGCCTTCATCATGAGCATCCGTGAAATGGCGGTCAACGTGATCAAGCTATCACCCAACATACCTACTGAAGCCAACATCATGCTTCGTAATATTGATTCGCCCTCCTTCCTCATCAATTTTGTTGCGAATAACCTCACAGTTGATATCAAGGAAAAGCAAAAAATTCTTGAGCAGAGTGACCTTAAGGAAAGAGCGAAACAAGTAGTAGCTCACCTCGAATCAGAAATACAAATGCTGGAGCTGAAGAACCAGATCCAGCATAAAGTCCGTACGGATATTGAAAAGCAGCAAAAGGATTACTTTCTGCAACAGCAGTTAAAAACCATTCAGGAAGAATTAGGGCAATCAAATTCGGCGGAGAAGGAAGCTAAAACCATCCGGCAGAAAGCGGAGAAGAAAAAATGGAGCAAGCAGGTAGCTGAGCATTTTGAAAAAGAACTCCAGAAGCTTGAGCGTACGAACATGATGTCGCCGGAGTATGGTGTTACCCTTAATTATCTTGAAGTGCTTCTTGACTTGCCCTGGGGGACTTTTACAAAGGATAAGTTTGATCTCAAGCGGGCAAAAAAAATCCTTGACCAGGATCATTTTGGACTGGATAAAGTAAAGGATCGCATCCTCGAATATCTTGCAGTGCTGAAGCTAAAAGGTGATATGAAATCACCCATACTTTGTTTTGTGGGTGCCCCGGGTGTGGGAAAAACTTCGCTTGGAAAATCCGTGGCGAGGGCGCTGAATAGAAAATATGTGCGCATGTCACTGGGTGGATTGCATGATGAGGCTGAGATTCGCGGTCACCGCAAAACATATATAGGTGCTATGCCCGGCAGAATTGTGCAATCAATAAAGAAAGCGCAATCATCGAACCCGGTTTTCATGCTTGATGAAATTGATAAGGTGGGAACTGATTTTCGGGGCGATCCCTCCTCTGCCCTTCTGGAAGTTTTAGATCCCGAGCAGAACAGCGCTTTCTTCGATAACTATCTTGAGCTTGAATACGATTTGTCGAAAACACTCTTCATAGCCACTGCCAACAATCTTTCCACTATTCAGCCTGCACTTCGTGACAGAATGGAAATTATCGAGATGAGTGGCTACAGTGTGGAAGAGAAAATTGAAATCGCAAGACGGCATCTGCTCCCGAAGCAACTGAAAGATCACGGTCTTAAGGCAAAGCACGTCCATTTCAGTGACCACATTCTGCAACTGATCATCAGTGATTACACCCGTGAGAGTGGCGTGCGTGACCTCGATCGTAAGCTCGCGAGTGTAATGCGTGCAGTGGCTAAAGATGTGGCGATGAATACCAAGCGAAGCACGGAGCTGACTGCCACAGAAATTCAGCGCATCCTCGGTGTGAAGCGCTACGATTCTGAGATGTACCAGGAAGAAAACCCGGCCGGCGTTGCAATCGGACTAGCCTGGACTTCGGTAGGAGGAGAAATTCTTTATGTGGAAGCGATGCTGAGCAAGGGCAAGGGCAATCTTAAGCTTACAGGCAACCTGGGTGATGTGATGAAAGAATCAGCAAGCACCGCACTTACTTTTATCAAATCACATGCAGATAAAATCGGGATGAAGGCAGAAGAAGTTGACAGGCATGATGTACATATTCACGTTCCTGAAGGCGCTATTCCTAAGGACGGGCCCTCAGCCGGTGTGACGATGCTTACCACTCTTGCATCAATTTACAGCGGAAGAAAAGTGAAAAAGTATCTGGCGATGACCGGGGAAATCACCCTTCGCGGAAAAGTTCTTCCCGTAGGCGGCATCAAGGAAAAAATTCTTGCTGCAAAACGGGCAGGCATGAAAGAGATTCTACTTTGCAAAATGAATGAGAAGGATGTTGCCGAAATCAATCCTGAATTTATCAAGGGCATCAAATTCCACTATGTGAATACGATGGATGAAGTTCTTGACATTGCCCTCGAGCCTGATGATAAGGTGAGAAAGGTGAAGAGTGTGGCTGCGTAGGAATTAAATAATCTTTAATCTTTAGTCTTTAGTCTTTACACCAGCGTAATTCCAACTGCTGATCCGTATTTGCAATTATTACAAATCCTGGCCAGCGTAAAAAATTACAGGAGCAGAGGGTGGCAACCTACAAGCGTATGAAGAATGCTGTTGTGATAAAAATGCATGTGCATAAATTACCTGAACAAACTTCGGTGCAAATAGTGAATAGCTCACTGACACAGAATAGCTGCAGGATTTCAAATTGAAATTGAAGAATTCAGAAAGCTTATAGCAGCGTGGATGGGTTCATCCGAAAAGTCAAGCGGTATTCCTGGTAACCGGGATTATATTATTGATTTACTCACGGCTCTATTGCATCCAATGATTTTAACTCCAAACCAGCGCTACCTTTGCCACTATGGCAAAAAAGAAGGTTACGAGTAAGTCAAAGCCCACAATCTTAGTTACGAATGATGATGGAATTACTTCACCCGGCATACGCGTTCTGGTGGAAGAAATGCAAAAGCTCGGCAATGTAATTGTAGTCGCTCCTGACAGCCCACAATCAGGTATGGGGCATGCGATCACCATTGATAATGTGTTACGATTAGAAAAAGTACAGATGTTCGAGGGAGTTGAATCCTATGAATGCAGCGGCACCCCCGTGGACTGCGTAAAGGTCGCAGTTGATAAAATAATTAAGGGTAAGCCTGATCTGTGTGTTTCAGGTATCAACCACGGATCTAATTCATCCATCAACGTATTATATTCAGGCACTATGTCGGCAGCCATGGAAGCAGCCATCGAAGGAATTTACGCCATCGGTTTTTCATACCTCAACTATTCACATGATGCCGGGCTCGATTTGCCCCGGAAGGTGGTGCGGGATGTGTCAAAGCACGTTTTAAAGAACGGCTTGCCAAAGGATGTTTTGCTCAATGTGAACATTCCCGATATACCACTATCACAGTTCAAAGGGTTACGCGTGTGCAGGCAGGCAGTGGCAAAATGGGAGGAAGAGTTCACAGAGCGTCTTGACCCACGGGGAAGAAAATATTACTGGCTCACCGGCAAGTTCGCAAATTATGATGGCGGTGACGATACTGATGAATGGGCACTGGCAAATGGATATGCCTCGGTAGTGCCGGTACAGTTCGACCTGACGGCGCATCATGCCATTCCTGACATCATCAACAACTGGAAGCTGAATGGGTCAGTTAAATAAGCCGCGCATGCGCAGAGACAATGTTTATTCAGGCGCATTCCTCGGATTGGTATTCCCGGTGCTCGGGTTTCTTCTTTACTGGGTATTCTTCTTTTCTCCAAGCATGACCATTGGTGAATACTGGGATTTTCTTTTTGCATCCGGGAATATGTCTGGTGCTCTTTCCCTGGCGATCATACTCAACCTGGCTGTCTTTTTATACAATCTTTCAAACCACAATCATGAAACCGTGAATGGAATAGTAGTGTCCACCATTTTTTACGGAGTGCTGATCATCATCTTCAAATTTCTCTGATGAGATTTTACATCATTGCGGGTGAGGCATCGGGTGATTTGCATGCATCGAATCTTGTAAAGGCTTTGAATGACATCGTTGGTGCCACCCTGAGCGGAAGCGAAGAGTCCGTGAATGCCAGCACAAATGGTTCGGCTTCGCCCTCCACGACACTGCAGTTTCGGGGATTTGGCGGGGACAAAATGAAAGATGCCGGAGTGGTATTAGTAAAGCACTATCGTGAAACTGCTTTCATGGGCTTCCTGGAAGTGGTCATGAACCTGAAAAAAATTCTTGGTTATATTGAGGCATGCAAAAAAGATATTCTTGAATGGCAGCCCGATGCAGTGATTCTGGTTGACTATCCCGGGTTCAATCTCCGCATCGCGGAATTTGCGCACAAAACCGGTTACAAGGTCTTTTACTACATCTCACCCCAGGTATGGGCCTGGAAAGCTTCCCGGGTAAATAAGATCAGGCGTGACGTTGACCGGATGTTTGTAATACTCCCCTTTGAAAAAGAGTTTTACAGGAAGTTAAATTATGATGTTGAATTTGTGGGGCACCCCCTGCTTGATGCAATGCAAAACTTTAAGACAGACGACATCACGGTTCCGGATATTCGCGGAACATTCAGTACATCAAAACCCATCATCACCCTGTTACCGGGCAGCCGTAAACAGGAAATTGCGAAGATGCTGCCCATCATGCTTCAGGTAGTCAATGACTTCCCTGATCATCGGTTTTTGGTTGCAGCTGTTAATTCTGTGGATGAAGGTTTTTACCGCTCCATCATCGCAAATAAAAAATGCGAACTTGTATTTGATCAAACTTATTCCCTGCTTTCAAGTGCAAAAGCCGCGCTGGTAACCTCTGGTACAGCCACCCTGGAAACGGCATTGTACCATGTTCCACAAATTGTTTGCTACAAAGGAAGCGGGCTGTCCTATTTGATTGCACGGAGACTGGTAGATGTAAAATATATTGCACTGGTAAATTTAATCCTGGACCGGCCGCTTTTGAAGGAACTGATTCAGCATGAACTCAACCGCTCCAATCTACAAACAGAATTAAATGAAATTTTATATGATGACAGCAGGAAAAAAGAAATTGAACAGGGATATAAAGAGTTACATGAAAAGCTGGGGGGCGCCGGCGCTTCAGCACTTACCGCTAAAAAGATTTTGGAAATACTGACCATGAAATAATTTTACAGCACCTTGCCCGATAGTATAATGGCAGTACTGCAGATTCTGAATCTGTAAGTCTAAGTTCGAATCTTAGTCGGGCATCATTAATAAATTAAAAAAATGAAGAATGAAAAATTGAATAACGCAATTTTTTAATTTCTGAATTTTTCATTCTCAATGGTTCATTGCATAAGGGGGATTAGCTCAGTTGGCTAGAGCGCTTGCATGGCATGCAAGAGGTCGTCGGTTCGATTCCGATATCCTCCACAGTTAATTTTCAACATCTGCCGATTTATAAAAGGCACTCAGGCTCAATATTCGCTGTTTACTACTTACTTTTTGTAGTACTTCATAGCGGCAGGCAGATAAGCCTTGATGGCAGCGATACGATTCTGATCACTCGGATGAGTGCTTAAAAATTCAGGGGGCTTTGCTCCACCTTGCAGCTTCATTCTCTCCCACAAGTCTATTGCTGCATGAGGATCATAACCAGCCGCTGCCATCAGCACCAGACCGATTTTATCTGCTTCGGTTTCCTGCTGTCTTGAGAACGGCAGAAGTGCACCGTAGGTTGCACCGATACCATAAGCCTGATTATAAATATCCTGAGTTTGCTGCGGCTTGCTTGAAAGCGCCACACTCAATGCCGTACCACCCAGTTGTGCTACCAGTGCCTGGCTCATGCGCTCATCGCCATGCTGCGCAATGGCATGGCCTACCTCATGTCCTACTACTACAGCCAGCCCAATCTCATCACGGGTGACGGGCAGAATTCCGGAGTACACTGCTATCTTTCCACCGGGCATGCACCATGCATTTACTTCCTTGCTTTCAAGAAGGTGATATTCCCATTTGAAACCTGCAACACGCTCCGGCTGTTTTAATTGCCGCATTACGCCAACCGCCGCAGCAGAAATTCTCTGGCCTACGCGCTCCACCATCAATGCATCGGGAGTTCCGGTGATCACTTTGTTTTTCTTTAATACATCCTGGTATTGCTGAACAGCCATGGAGTTGATCTCAGAACTGGGGAGCAGATGAACCTGCTTTCTGTTTGTAATAGGAACCTTGCTGCATGCCGTGCTCATTATCACACAAATCGCCACAAATAGTTTTAACGTTCTCATAATGGAGTTGATTTTTTTGTGAAATATAATTTTGATTCAGTACCGTTTATTAAACGCTTTATGTTTTTTCTGTGCGTGATCATAATAACAACCGGAATTGCCAATCCGAAAATTACAATAGGCAATTTATCTGCATCCGCATACCAGGTAAGGACTGAAAAAGCGAACGTAACAGATGCGATTAATGAACCGAGGGATACATAATGAGTAATCAGAAAAGTGATAAAAAAAGTTATCATGCAGATTATGGCAGCGACAGGAAATAAATATAAAACCACACCAAAAAAAGTAGCTACACCCTTCCCTCCCTTAAATCCGAGGTAAACTGGAAAAATATGACCAAATGCTGCCGCTAACCCGAGAATCATTTGCAGGTAAACAAATTGAATGGAAGAAATATTTTCCGGGTGAATAAAATGCCCAAGCAGCGGGGCGGCAATTCCCTTGGTGATATCAAGCACTAAAACAATCATACCGGCAGTAGCGCCAAGCACTCTGAAAGTATTCGTAGCTCCAGCATTTCCGCTTCCTTCGTTTCTTACATCTTTTTTGTAAAAAACTTTCCCAACCACAACCGAAAATGGAATTGATCCAATAAGGTATGAAATGAGAATGAGAATCAGTATTATTATCAGCGTCTGCACCCCTCAAATATAAAGAGCAGTAAACAGGATTAAAAAAAATGAAATGATGGAAGCTGCGTTTGTGGATTGCATGATCCAACCGGTATCCTATTTTTTCTTTGGTACCGGATTCTGTTCCTGTGCATTCTGCTCCTGCAGAAACTTCATACGATTCACGAAGGTGTTCCTTTTATTCGCAGAGCCGGGATTGAACATGAACTGCTTTCCATCCTTGGTATCATAGCGCCGCTTTTCGGGTTTTATGTCTATCAGCTTGGCATTAAAATCCTTCTCCCCTGCTACCACCTGCAAGTTGCCCGCAGCATAATTGAAGAAGAACCAGTAATCATCATCATCTTCACCGGCAGGTAAATACAAATTAAAGAAATCACCACTGCGCTTGAATCCCAATTCAATATAGCCGGGAACCACCGTGGCAATGGAATTCTTCCCGATGAATGCAATTGAAAATGGCTTCGTGTTATAAAATACCCGTGTAGTTTTATCCCATTTCAGCTCCACATCTGAAAAAAAGATAGTATAGGGCAGCTGGGCACTCGTAACAATTTTCCCGGTTTTATTCATGTTCTCACGCCATGTTTTTTCTTCTTTCGGCTTTAAGAATTCCACAATGGCATTTTGAAAATCCTCGCTCGTGTAATCAGCATTATCACCACCGCCATTGCCTTTTACTACAGACTCTGAAATAAAGGTCAGAAGATCTTCCTCGAAAGGAAATTTCAATCCGAGCGCCACGTGAAAAAGAGGGTCTTCCTTGTTCACATCATAGGAAACATTACCGGCGATATCAGCTTCCACCATTCCGTAGCTTAAACCCATGTCCATCTTTCCTTCTGCAGAAACTTTCCCTGTTTTATCATTATACCTCAGAACGTTTCCCCGGGGAGCCTCATTCACAATTTTTGCCGGATCACCTGCTATGAACTGCTTTGCTGTATCATCATAATACACTATTCCCTCCGCGATGAACAGGTTTTTATCACGACTCGATTTTTTGGCATTGAAAAATGAGGTATAGAGATCAGAAGAATCAGCATCAAAAAATAATCCTGCGGCCATATCACGACGGGCCTCATTCTGCGGATTCCTGTATGCGAGGTATGAAGAATCATTGGAGATGAAGGCGTCAATGGAAAACCATTCAGCTCTCACTTTTGGGTTAAGGATATCAAGCTTTGCATAGCCTTTGAATTGCACCGGCTCTTTTGCTGATGAAATGTTTATACGCCCCTTGTAAAATATCTTAGGAAGAATGGTGAATTTCCTTGCCGTGTCAATATCCCCCTTCGCATAAAGATGAAGATTTTTGTCTGCTGTATCCCGGTACACTCCTATATCATCACAGAATATTTTCTGCACTTTCCCTGTATTATTGATAAAGGAATATTTCCCGCTTGCTTTCAGGTTTTTCCTGCCATAAATATTCGCTGTAACACTATCGAACTTATGATATCCGGTTATTGAATCCATCAGCAGCTTTGCCTTATTAAGGGTTCTCATTTTAGCTTCAGCCTCTATCACCACCTTGCCGCTGTCTGGAATAATCCTAGAATCCACCACATCAATGCTGGGAACCTTGTTAATCTTCAGGATATAGTTCTCCATATCATAGGTAGCATTTCCCCCCTGAAAGGTCAGGGAATCCTGGTCTTTTGCAATGGAAGTGAAATCCGCACTACTTCCCGGAGGCGCGCGGAAGGTCATCCTCTTTTTATTCATTTCCCACTTGAACTCGTTGATGGAAGTACTGTATTCATTGTAAGGAAATGTAGTTGAGATGTCATCCGTATTGCTTTTGAATTCACCAATTCGTGTATCGAAATTTATTCTGGCATTCACATCCTGCGTTCTCAATGCAAATTTTTCAGGATCAAGGGATTTGATGACAAAGTCAGCACTGTCAGCATCCAATTTATTTTTCCCGAAGCCAATGTCATTGGATGAAAGCTGGGCATCTGCCCAGTCAACGAATCCGCTTCCTCTCAGGCCTTTCGATTGCAAAACCAGGGTACCTTTCAAAGTGGTTTTTAAATCGAACATGTAGAATGGAATTGAATCTTGCTTCACGAGCATGGAATCCTCGTAGGGAATCCATCGCATCCTGTCCTTTGCACCGCGAACCGTCGGGAACTCAACACCATTCATTACCGCGGCATTCATGGTGAAAGAATCTACTTTGGCAAGAAGAGAATCCGGATAAAAGATAATATCGTTTGACCGGGTCAACGAGGTAACGAACCTGATTTCTCCTTTTCCGCGAAGCCCGGTATTATCAAGTGATATCTGGTTGCTGAAATTTCCCTTGCCACCGTATAAAGGAAGATCACTCCGGGTTGATTTGAATCCGAGCGAAAAATCTTTCTGAATGGAGATGCGATCAGTAATGTCAGGGAAAATTCCATCGGAAACCAGCTTGCCGTCGAACCTGATCTTGACCCAGTTGTAACTGTTCAGTGAATCAAAAGAGAATGGAATAAGCTGAAAGAAAAATTTAGTACGATCATAAACACCCCCAAGAATTTTGGAATTATCATAGTATACGAATGAGGGCTGCGTGGTATTCAGTACCGGATATTCCGGATGCCGCTTATTTCCGCTGCGGTTATCCTTAGTATCAATCTGAAGGTTACCTGTAACATCGCTGATAACACTTTTTATAGGGCCAAGGCTGCTGTTTCCATTAGCATCCCGGTTGCCTGTGGGGATATTGATAATGACTGAATCAACTTTTGAAAGCTCGATCCTGTAATTATTATAGTCGAAGGTAAATCCATCACCGCTCAGATCGAGGCGGCCTGCAAACATCTGTCCGCTGAAGTCCATATTCCGGTCCTCTTTCAGCGTGAGCTGATTCTCACGGGGAAACACCACTACAAAGTTTGTATCACTAAGTACAAAACTCTTAACACCGTTCATTTGCAAATTGTAACTGCGCATATCCATGGTGCCATTGATGCTGTCACTGATGGATTCAAGCCGGATATTATCATAGTCAATCTTCTTCGATTTTGCGGCTACGTACTGAAAAGTTTTGGCTCTTACAGTCACGACCTCTTTCTCATCATCATAGTCAATAAACCCATCTTCAACTAATTTATACAGCATCGGCTTAATGGTTTCCCCGGCATAATGGGGATCAATCCTCTTTGCGAGATCCTCTGTATAAAACTCTTTCTCGCCGGTTTTATCAACCACCTGCTTCAGCTTATCAATGAAATTGTAGTCAGCAATTCCCTGGTACTTATCGAATTTCCCCTGCCGGAAATAATC
>JBDSEA010000076.1:0-3294 GCA_039920305.1 Chitinophagales bacterium | reverse complement strand
AAGCTCATGGTGCCATTGGTAGTTCTTGAAGGTGCGATATTTACCTGCACCCCATTGCTCACCCTTGATTTGGTAATTACCTGTGAATCAGAATTTTTTTGCTTCCCGTGTTTCTTAGCAACAGCATCTTTTCCGTTAATGCTTGCTTTATATTTTACCTGTGGCTCCCTGGTTTCAGTGCTTAGCTTCTTTTTTGCCATTTTTTATTTTTTTCTATAGGATTCTCAACGAAAACGGAATTATAAATGATTAATCCGGATGCTGTTTGAATATAACGGGTAAGTCCCTATCAATTCCATTACCTGCAAGATCATCACTTTACCGTTAACAATGTTCGCCTCTTAAAAATAGTAATTTTGAGACATCTACAAATATAATTAACAAAAAAAGGTTTCACAAGTTTACTTTGAAAATCACTGATAAATCTCTCCTTGATTCTGCTGCGCAAACCCTGGAAACCGAAGCTGCATCCCTTCTTGAATTGAAACAATCACTGAATGCAGATTTTCCTGCAGTAATCAGGAAAATATTTTCTTCAAAAGGAAGGGTCATCATATCAGGTATCGGGAAAAGTGCCTTGATTGCTCAGAAGATTGTGGCAACATTCAACTCTACCGGTACTCCGGCAATGTTCATGCATGCTGCAGATGCCATTCACGGGGATCTTGGAATGGTTCAATCCGGGGATGTGGTGATGTGCATCTCAAAAAGCGGGGATACTCCGGAAATTAAATTATTGGTTCCTCTGGTAAAAAACAATAATAACCCACTGATCGGCATGGTAGGAAATATAAAAAGCTATTTAGCGAGCCATGCTGATCTGATTTTAAATACTACGGTTTCAAAAGAAGCCTGCCCAAATAATCTGGCACCCACTTCAAGTTCGATTGCTCAGGCAGCAATGGGCGATGCAGTAGCGATTTGCCTGCTGAAATTGCGTGGGTTTTCTCCTGCAGATTTTGCTAAATTTCATCCGGGCGGGATACTGGGCAAACAACTTTATCTTAAAGTAAGTGATCTTGCTATGCAGCATCCGAAACCCCGGGTTTATGAAAATGATTCTATTTACAAGGTAATTCTCGAAATCACCTCAAATCGCCTTGGTGCTACCACCGTCCTGAATTCTGCCGGTAAGGTTGTGGGAATTATTACGGATGGTGATTTGCGCAGGAGTATGGAAAATCCCGTTTATCAGAAATTAAAAGCCAAAGAAATTATGGGACGAAATCCGAAAACCATTGCAACACATGAACTGGCTTTAAATGCACTCGAGCTTATGCGAACCAATAAAATTACCCAGGTAATTGTGATGAATAAAAACACTTATGCCGGAATGGTGCACGTTCATGACCTGCTGAAGGAAGGGCTGGTATAATGAATGGATTCCCTTCCGGTAATTGAATGAGATGATTTTGATGAAGGCTACATTCGCGCTCCGCAGGCATTAATCATTGATTTATAAAACTCTGCTCAATTGCGAAGAATGAATGCATGGCTTCTGCAGGAACAGGAAATTGTGTTATGAAGAAACATCAATATGCAGTGATCATGGCTGGTGGAATCGGAAGTCGCTTCTGGCCATTCAGTAAAACAAACCATCCCAAACAGTTCCTTGATATTCTGGGAACAGGAAAGTCTTTGCTTCAGCAAAGTTTTGAGCGGCTGCAAAACACTTTTGACACCAAACGTATTTATATTGTAACCAATGCAGCATATCGTGATATTACCCTGCAGCAGCTCCCTCATTTATCTGTTGATCACTTATTGCTTGAACCCGTGCGAAAGAGCACCGCTCCCTGTATTGCCTATGCTGCACATAAAATTTTATCGCTTGATTCCAATGCCTGCATTGCGCTTACACCCTCAGATCACATCATAACCAATGAGGAGCGGTTTTCTGCCGCTTTATCCAAGGCTTTAAAAGTTGCAGAAAAAAAAGATATTATCATAACCCTCGGTATTCAACCCACTCGTCCTGATACAGGATACGGCTACATTCAGTATCATGAGGAAAAAGAAGAAGATGGATTATACAGAGTAAAAACTTTTGTAGAGAAACCTCCGGTTGAAATGGCTACCACTTTTTTTAAAAGTGGTGACTTTTTATGGAATGCCGGTATTTTTATTTCCAATGTGCGCACATTGCTGAATGCATTTCATCATTACCTGCCGGAGGTAAATGATATTTTCAAGGAGGGAAAGAAATTATATAATACGAAGGATGAAAAAGAATTTGTGAATAAAGCTTTCACTCTTTGCCCGAATGTCAGTATTGATAATGCAATCATGGAAAAAGCGAAAAATGTTTCGGTAATTCCAGCAAAATTCGGCTGGAGCGACCTTGGTACCTGGACATCACTTTATGAAGCATATATTAAGGATTACTTGGGCAATGCAGTAAGCGGAAAGAATGTGATGATCTATGATTCATCAAACTGCATGGTAATGGTTCCTGACCATAAATTGGTGGTGCTGGAGGGTTTGGAGGATGTGATTGTAGTAGAAACCGAAGAAGCCCTGTTGATTTGTCGAAAAAACCAGGAGCAAAAAATCAAAGAGATGGTGATGGACATTAAGCTGAAGAAAGGTGAAAAGTTTTTATGAGTTAAGTAAGAAAAACTTTTTTATCTATTTGGCTCAACATTGCTGTTGACGTCAGATTATTCCTTTTATTCCTTGATAAATTTTTTTACGCATTTTTCTTTTTCATTTTGAACTTCAAGAAAGTAAACTCCAGCGGGCAAATCTGAAATGCCGAATGAAGTGCTGCCAAAAAAATTTTCTTGTTTCATTGTATGTCCAAGTGAATTTTCAATTTTCAACTGCTGCCATTTATTATTTTCAGAAAAAATAATTTCGAGTTGTGATGTGGCAGGATTAGGAAAAACAGAAAAGTCGAAGTTACCTTGATTAATTTGTGAAATGCCTACAGGATTGCCGCACTGATACAAACTATCTCCACCTGTCCATCTCACAACTTTTCTCAATGATGAATCTCCATTAATTGTCCAAAAGCCGCCGCCGATGTAGAGTGTATCTCTGAACATTCCAACTGCGGCAAGCGAATTATCAAAGTGACTGTTATAACCGCACCACCTATTTCCATCCCATCGGGCTATATCTTCTATAGGTATTCCATCAACATGATCAAATGCCCCTGCGATATAGAGATAATCGCCGAAAACTCTCATGTCGTTGATTTGGGCATCTGTTCCTTCACCTACTGTTTTCCAAGTAGTCCCACCGAAACGGGCAATGTTGTGAGCTGCAACAGACGGATTGCCAACTAAGTTG
>JBDSEA010000075.1:0-8585 GCA_039920305.1 Chitinophagales bacterium | reverse complement strand
CATTTTCCCTGTCTGCAGAAATTTCTTCAATGCTTCTTAACCCACTAAGCTTCATTACCAGGGAAGCAGTGTAGTCATTCAACGGGCGAATTGAAAAAAGCTTTAACCGATCCCTGGATTTGATTTGATTTCGGTTCCGAATATCGCGAATGGATGAAATGATCTGCAAAATGGTTTCTCCTTCATTCAGGACGTTTAAATTGATTTCCTTCCCTATATTTGTTTTTGAAGTGATAACAAAATCTGACTCTCCGCGAACTTTTAGCAAATGATAAATTTCTTCGGTCATGAAAGGAACAAATGGGTGCAGTAACTGCATCAGCTGTTCAAATAGCTCAATGGTAGCATCATAAGTTTCCTGGTCTATTGGTTGGTCATAGCCGGGCTTGATCATTTCCAGATACCATGAGCAGAAATCATCCCAGACGAGTGAGTACACGATCTTCAGAGCAGCAGAAATCTGAAACTCAGCAAACAATTTTTCAATTTCAGCAACAGCAGCATTGAGTTTATTTTCAAACCAATTGATGGCGAATTGATTTCCGGCAGACAATTGTCCATTAGTAACCGGTTGTATCTCCCACCCCTTTACCAGGCGCAGCGCATTCCAAAGTTTATTATTGAACCTGCTTCCCTGCTTAATCAGCTTCTCATCAAAAAGAAGATCGTTTCCGGCAGGTGATGAGATCAGGATGCCAAAGCGAACCGCATCAGCGCCGTACTGATCAATCAATCCAAGCAGATCAGGAGAATTGCCAAGTGACTTGCTCATTTTCCTCCCCTGCTTGTCGCGAACGATTCCTGTGAAGTACACTTCACTGAAAGGTTTCTTATTCATAACCTCAAAACCTGCCATGATCATGCGCGCTACCCAGAAGAAAATAATTTCAGGTGCCGTAACCAGCGTGTTGGTGGGATAATAATATTTCACCTCTTCATTACCCTGGCTGCTCAATCCATGAAAAACTTCGAAAGGCCATAGCCATGAAGAGAACCAGGTATCCAGCACATCCTCATCCTGTTTCAAGTCGTGAGTCGTGAGATGTGAGTCGTGAGTTGAGAGAATACTAAATGCTTCTTCAATCGTTTCGGCAACTGTAAAACTTCCATCAGGTGCATACCACGCAGGTATCCTGTGACCCCACCAAAGCTGCCGTGATACACACCAGTCTTTTATACCACTCATCCAGTGCTCATAGAGGTTTTCAAATTTTTTTGGATAGAACTTTATCTCTTCATTCATCACTGCTTCCAATGCCGGCTTCGCCATTTCCTTCATGCTGCACCACCATTGCAGTGATAATCGCGGCTCAACCACAGCATCAGTCCGCTCGCTGAAGCCAATCTGGTTGGAGTAATCCTCAACCTTTACAAGATGACCATTCGCTTCCAGGTCTTTTACTATATTCTTACGGCACTCAAAGCGGTCCTGACCAATATAAAGCTGAGCAGTTTTACTCATGGTTCCGTCCTCATTAAGCGTATCAATTACTTCGAGATGATGCTTTAATCCCAGCTGGTAATCGTTTGCATCGTGCGCAGGAGTAACCTTTAACGCTCCTGTTCCAAATTCAATTTCCACATACTCATCCGCAATGATTGGAATCCTTCTATTAATCAGTGGAACAAATGCAAATCGTCCCACAAGATCTTTATAGCGCTCATCTTTCGGATTCACACAAATGGCGGAGTCGCCAAGAATGGTTTCAGGCCGAACGGTGGCAATGGTGATATCGTTAGGAGCCGCTGGATGTGAGTTCCCGTCTGACCAATTCAGTGTAGCAGCTTTAGAAGTGAGCTGCGAGCCGGAAGATGCTTTTTCAAGCTGATACCGGATGAAATACAATTTTGACCTTACCTCTTTTTTAATAACTTCCTCATCGCTCAGGGAAGTTTTAGCCTTCGGATCCCAGTTGATCATTCGCAGTCCGCGGTAGATGTATCCCTTATGATAAAGATCAACAAATACTTTAGTCACCGCCTTCGAATAGTCATCATCCATCGTGAAGGAAGTTCGGCTCCAGTCACAGCTGCACCCAAGTTTTTTTAATTGCTGAAGGATGATGCCGCCATACTTTTCTTTCCATTCGAAGGAATATTTCAAAAACTCTTCACGGGACAGGTCTGACTTTTTAATTCCTTTTTCGCGAAGCATCTGAACCACTTTTGCTTCTGTTGCTATGGATGCATGATCGGTTCCCGGCACCCAGCATGCATTTTTTCCCTGCATGCGTACCCGGCGGATAAGAATATCCTGAATGGTATTATTCAGCGCATGTCCCATATGGAGCATTCCTGTAACATTGGGCGGGGGAATAACAATCGTGTATGACTCGCGGTTGTCCGGTTTTGACTCAAACAATTTATGTTCCATCCAGCGGTCATACCACCTCTGATCAAGTCCTGCTGGGTCAAATGTTTTTGATAATTCCATTTTTACTGGTGCGGGGCGAAGTTAATGAGTACCATCATTTATGATCAATACTTATTGAGCTTTGGGGTTTTATATCTGCCCTGAGGATTCCTGCAACAACGAAAATTTGAAAATAAATATCTTCATCATGAATTGACACTTTAAAGGGAAACCTCAGCGATCACTTCCCGGCTGCGAAACAAGCCATCATACAACCAATCATGGCTACCTGGAGTACCATTGCTCCAAAACTTTCAGGGCAGGCTTACCTTGTGGAGTATAATCAGTTTCAACAGGTACATCATGATGAGTGTTTGCATCAAACCATTTCCAGGAAAATCCTCCCGAAAACCATGATTTATCCCAGAAAGTTTCATACAATGCTGTATAGGCATTTTCCTGTGCAAGATTATTAGGCGGTGATTCTGAATATGCATCCCATGGCTGAGAAGTACACGCGTCAATACTCCGGTAACCATATTCGGTGAAGAGCACAAGCTTCTTTTTCTGATCAGCTAATCTCCTTAACTCAGAAACATATTGCACCCATGCTCTTTTCAATTCTTCCACTGATGCTGTAAGGGTTATGCTAAGCGGAAAATAAGAGCTAACACCTATATAATCCAGTTTTTCCCATAAGGGAAACTGATTATAGCAATCCCAGTTTTCAGCGTAGGTTAATTTTCCATCAAAAGATTTTCTTGCAGTATCAATCAGCCAGGTCCAGTATTGCGGACGGTGCTTCACAAAACTTTCGAGTTCCGTTCCAACACAGAATATTTCTGCCTGCATTTCCTGAGCAACATTGAGGAAGGAAAATATATAATTCGTATAATCCTGCTCAAATGCATTCCATTCACTTTCATTTTTGAACATAAGCTCTCCAGTGAATTTACCCTGGTGTATCCAGAGCTGGGGCTTCACCATCACTTTTAACTTATATTGATGTGCCATGCGAATACAATCAGCAACGCCCTGAGGGCTTTCCCCCCAGTCTTGAAATCCGGAATTGAATATTACTCTTGCGGAGTTATCAGGAACAAAAGCGAACGGTAACAAGCATATATAATTCGCACTTACCGCACAAATCGTGTCCAGTAAGTCCTCCTGCAATACTTTCCTTGATGCGGTGATGCTGATTCCGTTGATTTTGTCAGAAGAAGTATCTGCTGTGATCATTACCTTTTGCTCTGGGGCTGAAGCAGGTGCCCTGCAGCCTGTAATCACAATAAGTAAGGAAATTATAAATTTCATTGCAGCGAAGTTGCCCATAAATTTTTACGATTCAAATTTGCAATTTTAATCAGGTTATTTGCTTGTTTTAAAATCGAAGCATGCATCATCTACGCCGATCTCTGCTGTGGCTTACATTTTTCAGTATCGCAATGGGCTTTCTTGAATCCGCCGTTGTTATTTATCTGCGCGAATTGTATTACCCTGATGGCTTTCGGTTTCCACTGGTTTTGATGCCGCACAAAATGGCTTTGACTGAACTGATACGGGAAGCCGCAACATTGATTATGCTTGGGAGTATCGGGATACTTGCAGGCCGGAATAAGGCTCAGCGATTCTCATTCTTCATTTACTCCTTCGCCGTATGGGATCTTTTTTATTACGTTTTTCTGAAGCTCATTCTTGACTGGCCTGAATCATTTTTCACGTGGGATATTCTATTCCTGATTCCGGTGCCGTGGGTAGGTCCTGTGATTGCACCGTGTATTGTTTCATTTTCCATGATTATTCTTACCATGATCATCATTATCGCCGCAGAAAAAGAACAGCATGTCCGGGTAAATTTATCGCAATGGTTGCTTTTAATTGCCGGTGCATTTATTATTATCTTCTCTTTCATCTGGGATTATCTCCGTTATATGAATGGCAGATATGTGATCTGGACACCCGTAAGTGAGCATGAAATGTTCTATGAGATTTCAGGCTACATTCCACAATCTTTCAACTGGACCTTATTTATTGGAGGGGAGCTGCTGATTCTTACTTCCATTATCAGTATTTTCCTGTCTATTCATAAAACTAAACAAAAAAAATTGCCGGTTGCTATTTAATCCGCGTTTACCCAATTTCTGGAACTGACTTTTCAGGGTGATGATGAGGATATCCGTCTAAAGATATCAGCGCAATCACCAGACTTAATACGGTAAGAACTGCTCCCGTCATAAATGCCGCTCCGGGGAAATAAACAGGTGACTGATGAGAAGCAAAATATGAAAACAACATGGTCATCATGGGTGGTCCTATGATCGACGTTAAGCTTATTAAGCTCGTGAGTGTTCCCTGCAACTCCCCCTGTTCGTTTGAGGGAACCTGAGATGATATGATTCCCTGCAAGGCTGGCCCGGCAATTCCTCCCAGGCAATACGGTATGAGAAATGCAAACATCATCCAGCTTTTGCCTGCAAATGCAAAGAGTAAAAAGCCAATGGTGTATAGAACGAGCCCAATGTATACCGATCGTTTTTGTCCGAAGCGCGGAATGATTATTCTGATGAGACCACCTTGTACAATGGCAACCAATAATCCTACAACCGCCAGTGAATAACCGACCATGGCTGAGGACCAGTGAAACTGGTTTATTGTAAAAAAACTCCACGTGCTTTGTACAGCGTGAGCTGCGATGTAAATACAAACAATTGAACCTGCCAATCCGGTTATTAAGGGATATTTTTTAATGTGAAATAATGATCCCAAAGCATTCGCACGCTTCCAGTCGAATTTGCGGCGATTCTCTGCTTTTAATGATTCGGGAAGAATGAAATAACCGTAAAGGAAATTTAAGAAGGTGACCGATGCCGCTGCGAAAAAAGGAATGCGGGATCCAAAAGTTCCGAGCAGCCCTCCCATGGCAGGGCCGATGATAAAACCCAGTCCAAAGGCAACACCTATCATTCCGAAATTCTGCGCACGTTTTCCCGGTGGAGTGATATCCGCAATATAGGCCGTTGCTGTGGTAAAGCTCGCTCCGGTAATTCCTGCCAGCAACCTTCCAATGAAAAGCCATGCAATTGTGGGTGCAAATGCAATAATCAGGTAATCAATTCCAAAACCAAGCAATGCGATGAGCAATACCGGTCTTCGTCCGAATTGATCACTCAGATTTCCCAGCACAGGTGCAAAAAGAAATTGCATCACGGCGAAAGAAAACATGAGCCAGCCACCATAACGTGCCGCATCAGTTATGCTACCATGAATCAATTCACTGATTAGCCTGGGCATTACAGGAATAATGATCCCGAATCCTGTAACATCAATCAGTAAGGTGATAAAAATGAAACTGAGAGCAGCCTGGCGCTTGCCTGCCATGATAATTTTCCGCAATGATAAAAGAATTTCCTGCGCTGACGCAATAGTCAGAACTTTACCGCCGGTTTAATACCTTATTATGCACACTATCTCAGCATCTCCAGCCTCACCTCCTGCCTTTTCATGGAACGATTGGTATAATGACGTGGGTGGAAGGAGCATCAGCATTGAAGAGGTAAACGAGTACCTGCGTAAGATTTATGATGATCAGTATAAAAGGTTTAATGGTGAAACCGCTAATGAAAAACTGGAATTCAACAGTGCAGAAGAAGCTTCAGGACTGTTAAAGGAAAAAGCACTGGAGTTCGGAGCAGATATCGTGGGCATCTGTGAGATTGAGCCTTCCGATATTTACAAAGGAAAAACGGTAAATGAAAAATTTGCGATTGCAGTCGGACAGCGGATGAAGTGGAAAGAATTTCAGGTAGTTCCCTCCCCTGCTTCTGCTATTGAATGCCTGCGGATTTATTACACGCTTGGTGAAACGGTAATAAAGCTGGCGGCTTATATCCGCTCAATCGGCTACACTTGTAAGGTAGAGCATCCGATAGGTGACAGTGATATTCTTCACATACCAATTGGCCTGAAGGCTGGCTTTGGTGAATTGGGAAGGCATGGCTCAATCATCAACCCAAAGCTCGGTCCATTGTTTAGAATGGGAAGCGTGATCACTTCCATCCCCATGCAAATTGATCATCCCATCGATGCCGGCATCGCGGCATTTTGTGATAAATGTAAAGCGTGCAGAATATATTGCCCTGCGAAAGCCATTCCGGATCACAGGAGCCCGGAGGCGGGAAAAGATCATCTAGGCAATGACCGGTATCAGATTGACACAGGCAAATGCTTTCCTTATTTTGCAAAGTATGATTATTGCTCAGTGTGTTTGCCCGTTTGTGTTTATAATCATAAGGAATGGGCAAAAGATTTTGAAGGTTTCGAAACAAAATTATTTCCGCAGGTAATTTTTCGTGAGCCACCAGCCCCGGCAGATACAGTTCCTGCTGAGTTGCGGCATGAATATCCGAAATTGCAAAGATGAATTTATCATCAAAAATATCTGCGGCTCCGCGGGTGGTGGAGGGAAATATAGTAGATGTGATCGGTAAGAAAATATTTCCCGGAAGGATAGAAATCGAAAGCGGTAAAATCAAATCCGTTCATTCTCAAAGCCATACCAGGGCTGATCACTTCGTTCTCCCCGGTCTTATTGATGCCCATGTGCACATTGAAAGCAGCATGGTTGTTCCCGCTGAGTTTGCACGCATTGCAGTAACACATGGAACTGTGGGTACTGTTTCCGATCCACATGAAATTGCCAACGTGCTGGGGATTGCCGGGATTGATTTTATGCTCACAAGCGGGAATAAGGTTCCATTCTATTTCAACTTCGGAGCCCCTTCATGCGTGCCGGCAAGCAATTTTGAAACAGCCGGGGTAGTAATTGATTCCACAGCAATTGGGGAAATTTTACAGCGTAATGAATTTCATTATCTCTCGGAAATGATGAATTACCCGGGAGTTTTATCGGATGACAGGGAAGTGATGAAAAAAATATCTGCGGCAAAAAAACTACAAAAGCCAGTGGATGGCCATGCCCCTGGATTAAAGGGTAATGCTGCAGTGAAATATATCAATGCCGGTATTTCTACTGATCATGAATGCACCACTTATGATGAAGCAAAATGGAAATTGCAGCATGGAATGAAAATTCTGATCCGGGAGGGCAGTGCTGCAAAAAACTTTGAAGCCCTCATTTCCCTGCTCGATGAATTTCCGGACATGATCATGTTTTGTTCTGATGATAAGCATCCTGATGATCTCGTGAAGGGTCACATGAATGAACTGGTGATCCGCGCTTTAAATCATGGCTGCGATATGTGGAACGTGCTGCGCGCAGTTACACTCAACCCTGTTCTGCATTACAAACTTGAATGTGGCTTGCTGCGTTTGGGTGATTCTGCAGATTTTATTGTGATTGATAATTTTACTAAATTTAATGTACTCAGAACGGTTGTGTGTGGGGAGTTGATTGCTGAGGAAGGGCAAAGCTTTATCAGCAGAATGGCAACTTCCGCAATTAATAATTTTAAATGCACCCTGAAATCAGCGGCAGATTTTTCTTTACCTTATAATGAAACTTCCCCTGAAAAGAAGGTTCGCGTAATTGAGGCAATAGATGGTCAGCTTACCACAAAAACTTTTTTTCATCCTCTTGATAAGCTGCTTAGTAATCATGGGCTGAATGCTGATATTGAAAATGATATTCTGAAATTCACCGTTGTAAACCGGTATTCAGATGCCAAACCTGCAGTTGCGTTTATTAAAAATTTCGGCTTACGTGGAGGAGCGATTGCATCGAGTGTAGGTCATGATTCACATAACATTCTTTCAGTAGGTGTGAGTGATGAAATGATCTCCCGGGCAGTAAATCTGATCATCCGGTCAAAGGGTGGCCTTGCCGCAGTAACTGAAAGTGACGAAGAAATTTTACCCCTCCCGGTTGCCGGGCTCATGTCGGATGAAGATATTTACAAGGTAGCAGAGGCTTATTCCCATATTGATTCAACAGTCAGGCAAATGGGCTCATCGCTCCATGCTCCCTTTATGACCCTGTCCTTTATGGCATTGCTTGTAATACCTCAGCTTAAGCTGAGCGACAAAGGCTTGTTTGACGGGGAAAGATTTGAATTTATTTCTCTGATCGTCTGAAAATAATCTCGTGGCTTTACGCTGTAACAACCAGCCTGTAACCATTCCCATGAATATTAACAATCTCCGTTTTAGGATCGTCTTTTAAAAACTTCCTGAGCTTAACAATGAACACATCCATGCTGCGGGCAGTAAAAAAATT
>JBDSEA010000074.1:0-17843 GCA_039920305.1 Chitinophagales bacterium | reverse complement strand
CAATATTGAAGTGATTAAATGTGCTGATCATGTTATTGATCTCGGACCAGTTGGGGGTAATGAGGGAGGCCATTTGGTATTTCAGGGAACGCCGGAAGAGCTGGTGAAGGTGAAGGAGAGCTTTACCGGTGAGTATTTGAAAAGGAAATTATGATCGCCTGATAAGAACTCATCTCAGGAAAAGATTTACAAAATTGCTTCCTTAAGCTCTATCATATAATTTCCTTAGCACCGCAAGATTTTTCTCATCCCAGTCATCCTCCTTCTTTGTTTCAATCACCTTTGGAAGGTCCGGGAATTTTTTCATGATGTAGCGAAAGGCGTTTAGTCCGATTTTCCCTTTCCCAATGTGTTCGTGACGGTCAAGGTGAGAGCCAAGATCACCCTTTGAATCATTGAGATGAAAACCACAAAGGTTTTTTAATCCGCAGATTTTATCGAATGAATCGAGGGTGTCCTCAATTCCTGAGCGTGACCTTATATCAAAGCCCTGTACAAAAAGATGGCAGGTATCAAGGCAGTAGCCGATACGATCACTGTGTACCTTATCATAAATGAATTTCAGGTTTTCAAACGGGCCGCCCACACTGCTCCCCTGCCCTGCTGTGTTTTCAAGAGCAATGATAACCTTGCTTTGAGGTGTGTTTTTTAAAACTCTTATCAAACCTTTGGCTATTCGCTTCATGGCCTCAATCCGCGTTTGCTCGCCTGACGCCCCGGGATGCAATACACAGAAAGACAGATTCAACTGAGTACACCGAATCACTTCTTCTGTAAGTGCATCCACTGTTTTCAGGTGAACTTCATCACTTATATTCCCGAGATTCAAAAGATAGGAGCAGTGTGAGAATATTTTTTTCACCCTGGTCTTCTTCCACGCAGCCAGAAACTTTTGCTGCTCCTCCATTGATATTGGTTTGGCTTTCCACTGGCGCTGATTCCTCGTAAATATCTGGAAGGTATTGATGTTTTTTGAAGCGGCTTCTGAAAAGGCATTTTCCAAACCACCCGCAACAGAGCAATGAACACCCAATAACATTACTTATAATTTAAACTGTATGATCCAAGGATTGATTACCGGTTATCAGACAAGCATTTGATAAATTGAGGCATCATCATTAAACTTCAATCCACAGCCGGAAGGATAGAATTAACATTCAATCACTTTCCAATGAAAACCGGAGCACGCTTCTCCATAAAAGCCGCCGTTCCTTCCCTGAAGTCTTCGGTATCAATACACTGAGAAAATTCATCAATCTCAATTTCAAATCCATCTTCTCCTTTTTCCGAGTGGGCATTCACGCAGGCAATAACCTGATCCACAACGAGAGCAGATTTATTCTTGATCTTATCCAGAATCGATCTGCATTTGGGAAGGAGCTCCTCCGCGGTGGTAACATGATTTACGAGGTGCAGCTGCAACGCTTCCTGGGCGGAGATCATATCAGCAGTCAATAATAATTCCATCGCTTTTCCTTTTCCAACGTAGCGCGGCAGCCGCTGTGTGCCACCATAGCCCGGTATAAGTCCGAGATTAATTTCCGGCTGTCCAAATTTTGCATTCTCACTTGCCACCCTCATGTGACATGCCATGGCCAGCTCGCATCCTCCTCCAAGCGCAAACCCATTCACGGCTGCAATCACAGGCTTTGAAGCGGCTTCGATTTTATTGAATATGCGATGGCCATTTTTACTCATGGCTTTCGCTTGCTCTGAGGTGAAAGCAGAGAATTCTGAAACGTCAGCACCTGCAACAAATGCTTTGGAGCCAGCGCCGGTAACAATTACCCCGCGTATCTCATCACTGGAATCCACCTCATCAAATATTTTATCAAGCTCATTGATTACTTCACGATTCAGTGCATTTAGCTTTTCAGGACGATTGATGGTAATGGTAAGGATACCTCCGCTCTGTTCAGTCAATAATGTTTGATAGCTCATATCAGATAATAACTTTGAATTTACAAATTGTTTCTATTCAGGAATCCAAATACCGGTTACCGGCAATTGAAAATCCTTTAAAACTTCCGGTGTTGCTCTACATATTCCCTGATATATTCTGCAATTTCTTTTGTCGGAGTTCCGGGCGGAAATAATTTCCCCACCCCTGATTCATTCAGCACCTTCATATCTTCTTCAGGAATGATACCACCGCCGGTCAGCAGTACGTCCGTCAATCCTTTTTCTTTCATGGCTGAAATTATTTTTGGAAACACCGTCATGTGGGCACCGGATAATATTGAAATTCCAATAACATCGGCGTCTTCCTGCAAGGCCGCATTTACCACCATATCTGCAGTTTGACGAAGCCCTGTATAAATCACCTCCATACCAGCATCGCGAAGGGATGATGCAATTACTTTTGCACCGCGATCGTGTCCATCAAGACCAACCTTTGCGACAAGAACTCTTATAGGGCGATTCATTCAGCGGTTATCGGATAGGGAATGAAATATTATCTTTTTCGTTTGGAGCCCTGTGATGATCTGTGAGTGGAACTCTTTTTTTTCTTCTCCTCCCACTCATCTTCATTCAGCTTTTTATCTACCACATGCTTATCCAGAAAGTCATTAAGCTTATCAACAGGAATGTTTGAAATGATCTCTCCGAATTCATTCACCCGGATATCCAGACCTTTCAGATCAGGATGAGTTTCAGCTTTAGCCTCCTTCATTTTCTTTTTCATAGCATAGAAATCATTTTATCAAAAATAGGTTGTGAAGACCGAATGCGCTTTATCACTTCATCCCTGCCAAGCAGCGAAATAATCTCAAAAACTGACGGACCATTCTTTGTTCCGATTAATGCGACACGTAGGACCGGAAACAACTCGCCGGCCTTTAAATTATTTTGTCCCAGGAAGCGGTGAAGGAACTGATCAACCGATGCGCCGGTAAAATCACTTAAAGAGTTAAGCTCAGAAATCAGCATTTCAAAGTTTCGCTTCACTTTCTCATTCCACTTACTTTTTACTATTACTTCATCAAAGGAATCAGGTTGCCGGAAAAAGAAGCTACCGCTTTCCCAAAAGTCAGATAAAAAACTACACCGGTGCTTCAGTACATCACAGACACGTGCAACAAACTCTTCACTGGCAGAAATATTTTTTTCCTGAAGCACAGGAAAAAACATAGCCGCAAGGCGGCTGCCGCTCATTTTTATAAGATATTCATGATTGAACCACTTCGCTTTCTCGAAATCGAATCTGGCACCAGCCTTATGAACATGTTCAATGCTGAATTCCGAGATCATGTCTTCCATCGTCATCACTTCCTTATCCCCTGCAGGATGCCAGCCCAGCAACGCAAGAAAGTTAATCAGTGGTTGCGGAAAAAATCCGCGCTCGCGAAAGCCGGTTGACTTTTCTCCGCTCAACGGATCACTCCAGTTAACCGGGAAAACCGGAAAACCCAGCCGGTCTCCATCACGCTTACTCAGCTTGCCATTCCCGTCAGGACGGAGCAGCAGCGGAACGTGCGTAAACTGTGGCATGATGCTCTCCCAACCAAAAAATTTATAAAGCAGAACATGCAGCGGGGCTGATGGAAGCCATTCCTCGCCACGAATAACGTGTGTGATCTTCATCAGATAATCATCTACAACATTTGCCAGATGGTAGGTGGGCCATCCGTCAGATTTAAAAAGCACTTTATCATCGAGCTGGTTCGCTTCCACCACCATTTCACCCCTCACCAGGTCATTGAATATTACTGTTTCATTCTCCGGGACTTTTGTCCGAATCACATACGGATCTCCGCGGGTGATCCTTGTTTGCACTTCCTCAGCCGCTAAGGTCAAAGAGTTCTTCATGGCCATCCTGGAGTTGCAGTCATATTGCTGGGTAGAGCTTTCACTTGCTTTAAGCCGTTCCCGCATTGCATCCAGTTCCTCTACAGTATCAAATGCATAATAGGCATGACCATTAGCAATAAGCCTGTCAGCATATTCACGATAAATCTCCTTACGCTCTGACTGGCGATAGGGTCCATACTCACCTCCCGTCCCAGGTCCTTCATCAGAAATAATACCACACCAGGCCAGCGATTCAAAAAGGTAATCCTCTGCACCGGATACAAGCCTGTTTTGATCAGTATCTTCAATACGAATGATAAAGGTTCCATGGTATTTCCGTGCAAATAAGTAATTGTAAAGTGCCGTTCGCACACCACCGATGTGAAGCGGTCCGGTAGGGCTTGGAGCGAATCTCACTCGTACAGGAATTTCGTTCATAGCCCGCAAAGGTAAAAGTCAATCGCCGGGAACACAGCGCTGTTCAAATCTTAAGAATTAAAATCAATATTGCTGAAAATTATACTACCACTTTTGTAAGCGAAATCAAATTTTCCTTTTTATTCAAATAACTTTTCAATGTAAACGTCATACGCTGACAGGATCATTAGGATGAGTATGTATTTTATCAAAACCCCTGAACTGCTGAAGCGCATCTATCCTAATCAGGTGTGGAGTTTACCTTCAGATGAAAAAAAAATTTACCTTTCCTTTGATGATGGACCCACACCGGGAATAACCGAGGGGGTATTGAATGACCTGAATAAATTCTCCGCAAAGGCAACTTTTTTTCTCGTAGGACAAAATGCAGAACGCAATCCTGAACTGGTTTCAAGGATTCGCAAAGAGGGTCATGCCATAGGAAATCATACTTATAAGCATGTAAACGGGTGGCAAACCAGCACAAAAAACTATTTGAAAGATGTAGTAAAGTGCGACCAGGTGGTGAGAAGCAAATTATTCCGTCCGCCTTACGGCCGCATCACAAGATTACAAATGCGAACATTGATGATCCGCTATAAAGTAATTATGTGGGATGTGCTGAGCGGTGATTTCGATATTTCCATTACAAAACACCGGGTGCTGAAGAATGTACTTGACAATACCGTGCAGGGATCTATCATTGTTTTTCACGACAGCAAGAAAGCAGCAAACCGGATTCAATATGCTTTGCCACGCGTACTTGAGCATTTCTCGCAACAAAATTTTTCATTCGAGAGGCTTTCTACTGATTAATTATTTGAGCAATATACCGACTTTAAAGCCGGCATTTATTGCGAGAGGATAATCATTGGATACCTGCACATGACTGAATTTATACGGTACCAGGAAATTCAGGTCATAATTAATGCCACCGGAATAATCAGGAGCATATATCTGAGACCATCCGTATCCTATTCCGGCGTGAAAATCAAGCGCAAGGGTCTTAACCAGGATCCATTGCTTTCCAAACTCAAGCATTAGTGCAAAAGAATTATTTACCCCGCGATCAGTCTTATAACTCACCGTGTTATAATCAAACCCGAATCCACTGTAAATGATCTGCGGACTAAAGTAGGTACCCTGAAAATCATTGAACCGCTTCATTCCATCTATCAAATAATCGGGTGAGAAATAAAATTTTGTACCTGCTTCTACAAATATTCCTTTTGCATGACTGCTCATTGGCGCAAGGCTCGCGCCGATGATACCAATATCCCCGGTAAGTGTGATACTGTTTGCCAAAACCTGCTCATATCCCAGAGTAGTATTGCCGGTGAGAGGGGAAAAGAAATCAATTTTAATGATACGGTTTTTAACTATTGCCGGCACTAAAAGATTTTGATCTTGTGCAATTACCGGATGCATTGCAGAGGTATAACATACAAGGAGAATTAGTTTTTTCAATGGGTTTATTTACTTTCAAAGATAATGTTTTAAGAAACCTGTTCAACAGCTTCCTAATTTTGGCTTCTAAGGAACCTAAATATGTTAATTGATACTCATTGCCACCTTTATGCCGCTGAATTCGAGCAGGATTTGAATGAAATGCTGGAGAGAGCAGAAGTGGCGGGAGTGAAATTTTTCATGCTTCCCAATATAGATTCTTCCTCGATAGGTTCCATGCTCTCCCTTTGCCGGCAACATCCATGTTCCCTTTACCCGATGATGGGATTACACCCTTGTTCAGTAAAAGAAAACTGGAATGAAGAACTCCATTCCATTGAAAAATTATTATTTCAAGAAAAGTTACATACGTTTTATGGCATTGGTGAAACAGGACTTGATTTTTACTGGGATAAGACTTTCATGGCTGAACAAAAGGAAAATTTTCAACAGCATATTATCTGGGCAAAGCAGCTTCGTCTGCCTTTAATTATCCATAGCCGCGAAGCGCTTGGTGATTGTATTGAAATGATCAAAAAGAATAAGGATGAAAGCCTGACAGGAATTTTTCACTGCTTTTCAGGAAATTCAAGCGAGGCAAGACAAATAACAGATATGGGTTTTTATCTCGGAATCGGCGGGGTAATTACATTCAGAAATTCAGGACTTGATAAAGTGCTGAAAGATATTCCGCTCTCTCACATCGTTCTGGAAACTGATTCACCCTACCTTGCTCCTGCACCATTCAGAGGGAAAAGAAATGAAAGCAGCTACTTGAAAATTATAGTAAAGAAAATTTCAGAGATCAAAAACGTCCCTGAAGAAGAGGTAGCCAGGATCACCACTGAAAATGCGATCAGAGTTTTTAAGCTGCTTCTTTGAAGCCGTAAAAATTTATAAGACCTTTGCAATAAAATTAATAACTGATAACCAGGAATATTTTGGGAGAGATGTCCGAGTGGCCGAAGGAGCACGCCTGGAAAGTGTGTATACTCCAAAAGGGTATCGTGGGTTCGAATCCCACTCTCTCCGCAAACTACTACAGAACCCTCCTCACAAGTTCACCTTGCCGGCAATGCTGCCCGAAGACATAGTAATTTACGGCGGCTTGGCTTTGATTGTTATTCTGGGTGTTGCCAATTTCTTTAACACCATGAATCCTTTACTCCGACATCCACGTTTGATCCCAGGAATAATCCTTCCACTGAATATCCCACCCCGCCTGCTCAAACCCAATCACAGAAGCCCCCAGTGGAAGATGCTGATGCATATATTAAGGCGGAAGATGAAAGAAGAAGGGTTGAAAGGGAAACAAAAAAGGAAGTGGTCCGGGATAACATCAACACCTATGTAGTATTAACCGGCAGGTCATCACCAAAAAATTTAGGCGGTTATAACTGGTTTTCTGTAACAATTGAAAATAAATCAGATTATTTAATCGATCAGTATTCGGTACAGATACAGGTATGGCAGGAAAACGGAGCTCTTTACCGAACCAACAAAGCTGAGATATACAATATTATGCCGCACACAAGAAAAAGGGTGAAGGTGGATGGATCCGGGCGAGGCTCAAAGTGGAATTTCTATCGTCCGCGGATTAGATCTGAAACACTTGGCTTGTAGATCATCGTTCCTTTTTAAAGCGGCAATATCATATTTGATACAATATTGCAATACTTATGCTTTACTTTTGGAAATACATTTGGTACAATTTCAGTACTATTGTGTACTTAACTGTTCACCACAACCCAAAATAAATGGAAACCAACGAAATGTTCAGCCTTACTGCTGTATTCGTGAAAGATGAAGCCGCAGGGGGGTACACTGCTTTTTTTGCACAGTTCAAAAATATTATGGCTGAAGGTGAAACCGAAGCTGAGGCATTAACCAATCTGGTGAGAACCGTGAAGGTAGTGTTTGAGCATG
Source organism: Chitinophagales bacterium (assembly GCA_039920305.1). Classification (GTDB taxonomy): domain Bacteria; phylum Bacteroidota; class Bacteroidia; order Chitinophagales; family UBA10324; genus DASRAJ01. The sequence continues at coordinate 10,262 of JBDSEA010000074.1, read as the reverse complement.
AAGGAGATTTATCTTTTGATAGAGAAGGAATATCACCTGGGATGATTCGTAAAGAAAATCACAATCTTGCCTTTGCTTAAATGACCAGACAGGATTTGTATGACTGGTTGACAAGGAATGGATGTGAAGTAGATATTATCGATGATCATCGCCGTTCAACCGCCATAAAAATGACGCACCCTGATGCAGCAGAGGCGTTTTATATGGATACTCCGATTAATGAAAAGCCGGTGAAATCTTTCACTGTAAGCGAAGCTTGTAAAGCTTTGGGCGTTCCGTTTCCATATCCTTTTTTTCCCAATGATTAAATTCCATCAACTCATCCGCCAGCGGTTAAAATCAAGATGCTGAAATAGAATTAGCCCACGCAAAGCGTGAGCGGGTTGTGCACAAACTCTTGCCGAAGAAAAAATCACATACCGGGTAACATCAACAAGCTGTAATGTCCTGCGAGATACAATCACAGGGCACCGTTAAGTGAGAAATGAAAGTGAGAAAACAAGGCAAGTGAGAAAACAGAAATCCCTGAAAATAAACGAGGTGGATGGAAAAGGAATAGTCCCACTCTCTCCGCAAACTTCAAAGAATTATTTTGTTTGGTCTTGTTTTTGAAATTGCGATGAAAACTTTTCAATGAAAAAAGTATTGATTTCCCTCTTGCTTATCACAATAACAACCAAGGTTGCTTTATCCCAGGATATTATCAAGGGATTACCCATCACCATTTCTTTAGTTCCGAAAAGCGCAAAGCAACCCAACCTGAAATTAAAAGATGGCTCTGGTATTTTTCTGGTTTATAAGTCTGAGGAGGGTATTCATGTGATCATGGGGAAGAATGGAAAGCAATATGACTTTTGTGATCCTATTGATAATACAAAGTTTGTACAGGTGGGTGAAAAAGATATTGAAAATGATGGAAAGCCAGAAGTGATCGTAGCAAGTAAAACCTCAGCTCAAACAATTGAAGTAAAGGTTTTCAAAAAGGCTGACTTTGAAACGCTCTATAAGGAATGGACCGATTTCACCGGGGTGTCTGCCGTAGAGTTTCCCGGAAACGGCACTGTAAAAATGTATGACCTTGAGGGTAATGCCGGTATCTATAAGTTCGGCGAAGACGGGAAGATTTCTGAAGCGCGATAGAATTTTCTTCCATCATGGAGAGGTGTCAGAGTGGTCGAATGTGCCTGATTCGAAATCAGGTGTGCTGTAAAAGGTACCGGGGGTTCGAATCCCTCCCTCTCCGCCACCACTGCCGTTGCCAGAATCAGCGACTCCCTGTTGGAATATTGATCTTCAACTTTAAGAATGTGTCATTGGCAGCTTAATTAAATTCTTACCTGTACTCACTCTTCCGGTCTTCCAATAATTTTTCCATCACGCCATGCCTTATCCATCTCCTCCAGTTCATTTTGCTTATCCGGGGAAACAGGATCGTCTTTTAATTCACCCAGATCTGGCTTGCCTGCATTCACCCATGCGGTGTACCAGAAGCTTCCTAAACAAATAATTGCCGCCCGCATGCGCCGCTGTTCCATATTGTTCAGCATGGCCTGATACTCCATTGAAAAGACTTTCGAATAGGTACGAACGGCCTTTATGCCGCGCTGTTCAAATGTGAATTTTTGATCTGAAGGAAATTTTTCTGACAAGGTTTTTTCGGCACTTAAAACCGAATCTACCGCTGCATTGCTTTGAAGCACAACATCCCAGATTTTATCCGAAGGATGTTCAAGGTATTCCGCCTTTCCGACAAAATAGTCATAATCATTTCCGAACAACTCCGGAATCCGTGATTCCCATAATCCGTGAATGCCCACCTGGTTGGTTAGCTGGCCATTATAGTTTGAGGTGCAATGCAGCGGTACATGGGCATCACCAATGTAGTGGCCAATATCTGCGGAGTAATGAAGAATTTTCCATTTGCTTTTTTCGCTGAATGCATCCGTGAGGCGGTATAACTCCAGTTGAATGTACCATGGCACCATCCCGTGCCGGTTCAAAGTGTCTTCGCCATACTTTGCCACAGCATCATCCCACCGCCGGGGCACACTGTCGAACGGAAATTCATCATAGCGATCAAGATCTATGTAATGATGCGGGGCTTCATTAGGGTCACTGTAGCGGCGCTTATCAGGATCCACTGCGTGCTGGGTAATAAATTCAATATTTTCCTTATAAAATGAAACCATTTGCGGAGGCAGAGTAAATACTGCCATCCTGTTAATACGCTGGTGTGCCCAGAAACCCCACGAGTTCGAATTCGAAGGTATCAGCACCAAGATGCTGCTGAACAGAGACAGGAGTATGATTTTTCTCATCACTGCATCAAAAATACCCTTTGCATAACAAAGAAAAGACTTGAAGCACTAAACCGATAACCAGATAAGAATTCCGGTCATAGGTTTCTATTTTTACCGGATTCAATTCAACCGCAATGAATTTCCATTTTACTGAAGAGCATTTAATGATACAAAAGGCAGCGCGTGATTTTGCAAAGCAGGAATTATTGCCGGGTGTTATTGAGCGTGATGAGAAGATGAAGTTCCCAAAGGAACAAATGATGAAGCTCGCCGACCTCGGTTTTTTGGGTATGATGGTCTCACCGGATTATGGTGGCAGCGGGCTGGATACCATTTCTTATATGATTGCCATGGAAGAAATTTCAAAAGTGGATGCCTCAGCATCCGTGGTGATGTCAGTAAACAATTCATTGGTGAACTGGGGCATTGAAACTTACGGAAATGAAGATCAGAAGCAAAAATACCTTGTGCCTCTTGCCAATGGAATGAAGGATGGCGAGCTGTACATTGGCGCATTCTGCCTCAGTGAACCTGAAGCTGGCAGTGATGCCACATCACAGCGCACCACAGCCATTGACCATGGTGACCATTATCTTTTAAACGGAACCAAAAACTGGATCACCAATGGAAACTCTGCTTCGGTGTACCTGGTAATGGCGCAAACCGATGCGGGAAAAGGAAGCCGGGGCATCAACACCTTTATCGTAGAGAAAAAGTGGAAAGGGGTTTCAGTGGGCGCCAAGGAAAACAAGCTTGGGATCCGCGGAAGTGATACCCATTCTATTATGTTTCAGGATGTAATCGTACCCAAAGAAAACCGCATCGGGGAAGATGGATTTGGTTTCAAGTTCGCCATGAAAACCCTTGCAGGCGGAAGAATCGGCATTGCTTCGCAAGCACTCGGGATTGCATCAGGTGCCTATGAGCTCGCGCTTGAATACTCAAAACAGCGCAAGGCATTCGGTAAAGAAATTTCACAGCACCAGGCCATTCAGTTCAAGCTGGCGGATATGGCTACAGAGATTGAAGCAGCCCGGCTGCTCATCATGAAGGCTGCATGGGAAAAGGATCAGCATCTTGATTACACACTCAGCGGTTCCATTGCAAAAGTTTTTGCTTCAGAGGTCGCAATGAAAACTACCACGGAGGCAGTGCAGATTCATGGTGGGTATGGATATGTGAAGGAATATCACGTTGAGCGCCTCATGCGCGATGCCAAAATCACGCAGATTTATGAAGGTACAAGCGAGGTGCAGCGAATTGTAATTTCGAGGAGCATTCTGAAATAATGAACTCATTATTATTCCTCTAAAAAATTTAACTGCAGAAGTTATTAAAGTATCACAGAGTGCATACAGTGACAGGTTTTGATTCCAGTTTACCGGTTTTTTTTGTGCAATATCCTTAGATTATTTGGCAACTCAAATTTTTGGAAAGCTGATTATCAGGCGCCGTCTCTAAAATTTTTCCGGTACTATCCAATCAGCTCTGTATATTTCGCGGAAGAATTTTTTGATGGAGAAATCATATCCCGAATCATCAGGCATTAAAAGCTGGGCTGAAGAAGATCGTCCGAGGGAGAAATTAATGCAAAAAGGAAAGCAATCGCTGAGTGAGAGCGAGCTGATCGCTATCCTGGTAAGAACAGGAACTGAAAAAAATGATGCGCTTCAGGTCTCAAAAGAGCTTCTCAACAAGGTGAAGAATGATCTGAATGAGCTTTCAAAGCTTTCAGTAAAGGACATGCTTGGCCTGAGCGTAAAGGGTATAGGAGAAACTAAAGCCATCACCATTGTTGCGGCATTAGAGCTTGGGAGGCGAAGACAATCTTCTGAGGTTAAGGAAAAGGAGAAGTTCACGTCAAGCAGGGACATCTTTGAAACAATTTATCCCATGCTTGCTGACAAGCAGCATGAAGAGTTCTGGATTCTGCTGCTCAACCGCGCCAACAAGCTCATTGAAAAAATCCAGATCAGCACGGGGGGACTTACTGGTACTGTTGCAGACGTGCGCATGATCTTTGAGCATGCTATTAAATCCAAGGCGACTTCCGTAATTCTCAGCCATAATCATCCCTCAGGAAATCTTTCACCAAGCCAGACTGATATTGACCTCACCAAAAAAATGGTGAAAGGGGGTGAAACGCTTGACATCAAAGTACTGGACCACATCATCATAGGCGATAACCAGTACTACAGCTTTGCTGATGAGGGAATGATTTGAATTGCTTTCCTCAATAAAAAAATTTTTCTTCTTGCTGGTGAGTAATGATTGAAAATTCCTTGCTTTGGAACTCTCCTGTCGAATTCTCTATTATTTCTTATCCCAAAAAATGTAAATTGACTGACCATGCTTTGGCGGTATCACAGTCATGTATCTTAATTGCCATTCTTACTTCAGCTTCAAGTTCGGGACCATGAGTCCGGAAGGGTTACTCAAAGAGGCAGCAGGAAAGAATGTGCGCAGGATGGCATTGACTGACATCAACAATACTTCGGCTATCCTGGATTTTCACCGGCATGCAAAGCTCCATGGTATTGAGCCCGTAGCAGGAATTGATTTCAGAAACGGCGCACAGCAAAAATTCATCGGCATCGCGAAAAATCAGCGAGGCTTCAAAGAGCTGAATGATTTTCTTACAAAATGCCTGCATCAAAATGATTTTGAATTACGGGGAAGAAAAAGCAGGATCCCGGCAAGGGCGCCGGAATTTCAAAATGCATTTGTAATCTATCCGCTTTCCGCCTTTCAGGAATCGCATCGAAACAATACAAATAATAGTAAGGAGGCAAATTACATTCTCACTGAATTTTCCATATTAAATCAAAATGAGTTCATCGGCATCCAGCCAGGCGATCTTAACCATTTTAGATTTTCCAGCCTAAAGCTGCATACTGAAAAATTAGTTGCTTTAGCTCCGGTTACATTTCGCAATAAGACGGATTTCAATGCGCATCGCCTTCTGCGTGCCATGGATAACAATACCCTGATCAGCAAGCTCCCTGCTGAAGAACAAGCTTCAGCCGATGAGATGTTGAGGAGTGAGGAAGAGCTTTTTGAGCTTTACAAAGATTTTCCTCAACTTTTGTACAACTCAAAGAAATTAATTGAACAGTGTAATGTGATTGATTTTGAGTTCGACAAAAGCAAGAACAAAAAACATTTTCTCGCCAGTGAAAAAGAAGACCGGCAACTTCTGGATCAGTTGTGTGAAGAGGGAATGAGCTATCGTTATCCATCATCCAGTAATAAGATCAGGGAAAGGTTTAAAAAAGAAATTGATGTAATCACCAGCCAAAATTTCACTGCTTATTTCCTCATCAATCACGACATTGTAAATTTTGCCTGCCACCATAACTATTGTTACGTTGGCAGGGGCAGTGGTGCGAACTCAATGGTTGCATACCTGCTTAACATCACCGATGTTGATCCCATCGAGCTTGATCTCTACTTCGAGCGCTTCATCAATCCTTCCCGGAAAAACCCGCCCGACTTCGATATTGATTTTTCATCTGATGAGCGTGACGAAGTGATCAGCCACATTTTTAAAAAACACGGAACAGCGCATACCGCCCTGCTGGCAACCTACAGCGAAATGAAGGACAATGCGGTAACACGGGAACTCGGTAAAGTTTTCGGGTTACCCAAGGCTGAGATTGATGCCCTGCTTGATCATAAGCATCTTCCCCAAACTCCTGATCACATCACTAAGCTGATCCACCAATACGGCCGGCATCTCTATTCATTTCCAAGTCATCTCAGCATTCATGCAGGAGGAATTTTAATTTCAGAGCAACCAATTACCAATTACACTGCGCTCAGCAATCCGCCTAAAGGATTTCCGCTTGCTCAATTCAGTATGCTGGAAGCAGAGGATGTGGGCTTTTCCAAGTTTGATATCCTGAGCCAGCGGGGCTTAGGGAAGATCAGGGATTCGGTGACGCTCATTGCAAAGAATAGAAAAGAGGTAATTGACATTCATGATGTTAATCGCTTCAAAACGGATCATGACGTAAAAAAGAACCTTCAGCAGGCAAAGCTCATGGGCTGCTTCTATGTGGAATCACCTGCCATGAGAATGCTTCTGACAAAGCTTAAAGCTTCAACCTACCTTGACCTGGTGGCTGCGAGCTCCATCATCCGGCCAGGCGTAGCACAGAGCGGAATGATGCAGGAATACATCCGCCGCTTTCATGATCCGTCGCGCAGAAAATACGCACATCCGCTGATGAAGGAATTGATGGAAGAGACATTCGGCATCATGGTTTACCAGGAAGATGTAATCAAAGTAGCACATCACTTTGGGAAATTATCACTTGAAGAAGCTGATAAGCTCAGAAGAGGAATGGGAGGAAAATATAAGGGCAGGGAGGAATTTCAGAAGGTGAAGGAAACATTCTTTTTGAATTGCAGGAAGGAAGACTATGATGAAAAACTGATTAATGAAGTATGGTTCCAGATGGAAACTTTCGGAGGATATGCTTTTGCCAAGGGCCATTCTGCCTCTTATGCTGTTGAAAGCTATCAATGCATGTTCCTTAAAACATATTATCCGCTTGAATACATGGTGGCAGTGATTAACAATGGAGGAGGATTTTTCCGTGCCGAATACTACATTCACGAGGCACGGATGTGCGGAGCAACCATTCATGGTCCTGACATCAACAAAAGCGGCTTAGAAACCAGCATTATAGACACTCACATTTATCTCGGCTTCAACCTGATGGCGGATGTCGAAAAAGAGCTTCAGCAACAAATCACAAATGAGCGAAAACATTCAGGGGAATTTTTATCCCTCGAAAATTTTATGCGGCGTATTTCAATTTCAGTCGATCAGCTACGGTTACTTATCAGGGGCGGGGCATTTCACTTTACCGGAAGAACGAAGAAGCAATTGCTGTGGGACGTTCATTTAGTTCTTGGTCATGAAAAAAAATCACTTGCCAAAAAAGAATTATTCCACGTTGAAAATAAAAAGCATGTGCTTCCCGAACTATATAGTAATCCGTTTGAAGATGCCTGTGATGAGATTGAAATTTTAGGATTTCCTCTGTGTTCACCTTATGATTTGATCACGCACCCTTTGTGTTCAGATCTTGTGGCTGCCGATTTCAAAAAGTATTGCGGAAAAGACGTAGAGATAATCGGCTATTACGTTACCTATAAACCCACTTCAACAAAAAAGGGCGAGGCAATGATGTTTGGTTGCTTTTTAGACAGTAAGGGATTTTTCTTCGATACGAATCATTTCCCTGATGTAACCAGGAAATTTCCATTCAGAGGAAAAGGTTGTTACCTTGTAAAAGGAAAAGTAACAGAGGAGTTCGGTTTTTATTCATTGAATGTGACCGAAATGCATAAGCTTAATTATGTAATGTATGAACAGGATGCAACAGAAGTTGCACGATCAGCTCCTGATCCTGTGATAAAGCCGGTTACAGTAACGCGCTCCAAACAATACCAATATTTGATAGTGATCACTCCGCCCCCTCATATCAGGAAGGAAGTTGAAATGCTGAAGAAAAAGTTTCATCACCACTTTAACCATTATCAGGCAGTAACATCTAAGCCACACATCATACTCTGCAGTTTTATGATGAACGAAACCAGCGAGGAAGAAATCCTCCGGGCTATCAACTCAGTTTCGTCCGCACAACCTCCATTTAAAATTTTATTGAGCGGATTTGATTATTTGCATTCAGACACTATTTATATTGTTGTTAAAGAGCATGATGATATAATCCGGCTGGTGAAAGAATTGAAAAAAGAATTGCATCTTCCTTCAAAAGAATCCTTTTTCAGCTCCCGGCCTCACCTGACTCTTGCGATGGGCTTAGATCAGGAAAAATTTGCCAGAGCATCAGCAGAATTTAGTAACCGGCAATATGACTCTTCATTCAAAGCCAGCACCATGATGCTGATGAGAAAAGAAATTACTCCAAAGTTTACAAAGTATGAAGTGGTTAAGGAAATTGCGCTGGATGGAAAAAATTCCGGCTTTGGCAATCCGGCAGGGAACACGTCAACTACGGTTATACCGGCGGCAACAAAGTTGCCGGATAGGGTACAGTATCATGGCTGAAAAGTTATAATTCCGGGGACAGGACAACCGTGGAAAGTGTGAGAAAATTAAAATTTAACTACCCAACCCCCCTGTGTATTCACATCAAACAATTTTACATTTAATGAAGCAGCCTGTTTTTTCCAAATTCGTACACTCTTAGGCTTGTTGGTTGCATCAAATACAACCAGCGGTGTATCATACCACTGAAGCAGGTTTTCAAGGTGGAGGAAAGGGTTTCCGGAAATTATCACAGCATCAACTTTTAATTTATCAGTATAAGGGTTTACAGCAAGATCATGATTGATAATACACATCCGGTAATTGTCAAGTTGAAAACAATTACCGTCATGCATCAAAGAGTTGTTCAGCAACCGCTCGTCGCTCCCTGCCGGATCATCAAGCAAAAAGAAATCTGTTTTACGAATGCCATCCATCAGCCGGTGTTTTTGAAAATATTTCTCATTCCATACTGAAAATTTTGTTCCGGGCTCAGTGAAGAAGGCAGCGCACCTTCCGCTTCGGAACTCAATTCCTGACTGATTGCGGATACTATAAACAGTTATTTGTTTTTGCAGCCGATGTATCGAACTAAAAAATGCAGAGGAAATCACGAGCAGTAATAATGAAACCATTGCAGCAAACAAATATGATTTCATTTCTCTGTACACAAAAAAGCACCCGATAGAAATAATAAATACAGCAAGCAAAATTGCCTGCCACCATTCTACAGTCCCTAATGTGATCAAAGCAAAATCAATACGGCTGAGGTGCAAAATGATCTCATTCATCAGCCACTCTAACTTTTCAAGCAAGAATCCAAGCGGCACTGCAAACGGAACAAGCCATTGAACAATCGCAAGTAATAATCCACCTATCAGGATTATACTTGATAATGGGATAATGATGAGATTGGCAAGCAGGAAAAAAACAGGAAACTGGTGGAAATAGAATATGGTCAAAGGCAATGTTCCGATCTGTGCCGCAAGAGAAATAGCTGTAGTGCGCCATACAAAATCACCTGCTCTGGTTTCACGCCTGACCCAGTAATTGATATACGGAAATAATATTCCGATACCGATAACTGCAGCATAGGAAAGCTGAAATCCAATATCCATGATAAACATCGGATTCCAGAGCAGTATTACAAATGCAGATGCTGCAAGAATATTAAAGGTGTTGACATACCGGTTTGCATTTTTTCCAAGGGTTAAGAATGTAAACATCATTGCTGCACGAATTACAGAACCGCTCAATCCGCTTACTAAGGCAAACAACCAGATGACGGAGACAATGAATATGGATTTGATGTTTCTTGTACGCTTTCTTTTATTCAGAAAGCGAAGGGCGAAGTCCAGCAAGCCAAACAAAATTCCCACATGCAGCCCTGAAACAGCAAGCACATGAATTACTCCGGTGCTTGCATAAGCCTGCTGAATACCGGATGACATATCATCACGATAACCTACAACCAGGGCTTCCATCACCGATACTTCCCGCTCTGCACTGATGTATTGATGAAAAGCTTCCCGGGATTTGTCGCGAAGCCAGAATGAGAACTGAAGCAAAGTATTTGCATCATTTATCGGTAGCTTTTTCCATTCCCCGGGCTTCAGATAAGCTGTCGCATAAATTTCCTGAGCTGCCAGAAAGGCTTTATAGTTGAACTCATGAGGATTCTTTGGTTCGGCCAAGTGCTGAAAATTATTTTTCACCAGTATCACATCTCCATATCTTATATCGGGAGCACCCGAGTCTGCTGAGAAATAGAGATTTATTTTTCCACAGGCATTCAGGGTGGTATCGCTTATAAACACATTCTCAACTTCAGCAATTGCTTTGTAGCTATTTTCCTTCTCAATAAGGGGTTCAGATAATTTTATCCGGGCAAAATCAAAATT
>JBDSEA010000073.1:0-18161 GCA_039920305.1 Chitinophagales bacterium | reverse complement strand
TATTATTCTTACACCTCTTACAGCTATAGCCCTCTGACCATTTCAAGGACGCCAAATAATCCAGGCAATCCACTTCTGTTTTAAAGTTCTGGTTGAAAGTAATTGAGTTCACACCACTAAATTTACTCCGTTCTACCATTTGGCAAAACTAATCTATTGCGACTTAAACGCCTATACCTGTTAATCATTTCATTTATTTTTTCCTCAATCAAACGGACTTTAGTCTCAATTTTATCAGACACATAGGCACATGTTGCCTCATTCATTTCGAGCATTTCGACCAATTCAAAAGTTTCATTTAATGTAAATCCCAAACTTTTTATTCGCTTGATCTGTAATAACCTCTGAAATATTTCTTCTGAGTACTCCTTGTAATTGTTGAAGCGCCTTTCTTTCCTGCCAACTGAAATAAGTCCCTGCTTTTCATAAAACCGAATGGTGTCCCTTGAAAAGCCTGTTTTGTTTGATAATTCCCCTATTAACATTTCGTTTAGAATTTTTATTCACTTTTTACTTGACAGTAGAGTATACTCCATGGTTTACCTTTGTAAAAAACATCTGAAAACATGAAGATTATTTCCATGCTCATCATTGCAACCCTTTTAATAGCGGGTTGCCGGATTAAAACTACAAAAATGGCCACAAACGATAAAGAAACTTCAATTAATCCCATTGAGTCTATAGCTCCTGATCAAACCACTGAATTCGTGTGTAAACTTACCACACCTGAATTGCAGCGCCGTAAATCGATGGTGATCGAAAGCCTCAGAAAACAGGTCGTGCAGACTAAGGAATTAAAAAACGGTTATGGATTTAAATTTAACGCCAACGATCAAATGATTGATGAACTTACAGAGTTTATTAAAACAGAAAAGGCATGTTGCAGCTTTTTCACCTTTAACCTTGTAGTAAGTGGCGATGAAGCATGGTTAGAGCTGACTGGTGCTAAAGGAACAAAGGATTTTATGAAGGCAGAACTTGAGTTATAGCCTTTATTGAAAAATTTTTTCAGGAATAGATAGGATTTTCCGGAATTAAAGAGTGCTCAAACTGAGCAACTTTCGGGTTTTATGAATTCAGGGAGCAAAATAATTTTGCCTCTATAAAATCCCATTAAAATGAAGGATCAGTATCATATCAATTACACTCGCATTGCACAAGCAATTGATTACATCAGGGAAAATTTCAGGACACAGCCGGATTTAGATGCTGTTGCGGAAAAAATACATCTGAGTTCCTACCATTTTCAGCGACTATTTACCGATTGGGCAGGTGTAAGTCCTAAAAAATTTTTACAATATATGAGTGTGGAGTATGCAAAAAGTATTCTGAAAAATAAGCAAGCCACATTGTTTGATGCTGCTTTTGAAACCGGCTTGTCCGGCACCAGCCGGCTTCACGACTTATTTATTAAAATTGAAGGGATGACTCCGGGAGAGTTTAAGAATGGCGGTGAGAATCTTTCCATTAATTACAGCTATGCTGAGAGCCCTTTCGGTGATATCCTCGTAGCTTCAACTGCCAGGGGTATTTGCTACATGGCTTTTGCTGAAAGTGAGCATGAGGTTCTGAATGATCTCAAAAATAGTTTTCCTAATGCCCGGCTCAGGCAGATGCTGGATTTGATTCAGCAAAATGCTCTGTACATCTTTACCCATGACTGGAGCCAGCTCCATGAGATCAGGCTTCATTTGAAAGGAACAGATTTTCAATTGAAGATCTGGGAAACACTTTTGAAAATACCTATGGGTCAATTATCAACTTATGGAAATATAGCAGAGCAAATTGAAAACCCTAAAGCATCGCGGGCTGTAGGGTCTGCTATTGGCGATAATCCCGTCGCCTTTCTTATTCCATGCCATCGTGTAATTCAATCTTCCGGAATTTTTGGACAATATCACTGGGGCACTACCAGGAAAACCGCAATGATCGCATGGGAAGCGGCAAGAACACAACTGAAGTCTTAATACAGCAACTTTCGGGTTGTGCATGCTTTTCATTCACCCTAATTTTGTTTCAGCAAAAAACAAAGATGAAGACATTTGTTTTAATTCATGGCTCATGGCATGGCTCATGGAACTGGCACCGTGTTATTCCTATTTTAGAAAATCGTGGTCATACAGCCATTGCCATTGATTTGCCGGGCATGGGTAGGGATAAAACTCCTGTTAAGGAGGTAAGGATGAAAACTACGATACAAAGTATTTGTAAGGTAATTGATAGTGTCAATGGAAAAGTAATATTGGTAGGTCATAGTAAAAACGGGATCATGATTTCCCAGGCGGCAGAATACAGGCCTGAAAAAATTGAAAAGCTTGTTTACCTTGCTGCGTACCTGATTCCAGGCGGAAAAACACAGAAGGAATATTCTGTGCAGGATTTTCAAAGTGTATTGAAACCTTACGTAACTATGCACGAAGAATTAAATGCTCATACCCTGGAACCCGAAATCTATAAGGAAGGATTGTATGCTGATTGCGATGATAGCATCACTGAGCTTGCAAAGCTTTTATTAAGCCACGAGCCGGTGGAATCGGGGATTACCCCCCTTACTTTAACAGAAGAAAAGTTTGGCAGAGTTCCGAGGTTTTATATTGAATGTACAGAAGACAGGGCAGTCACACCCTTTATCCAGCGGAAGATGTATACTGAAACACCCTGTAAAAAAGTTTATAGCATGGCAACAAGTCACTCCCCTTTTTTCAGCAGGCCATTGGACCTGGTTAATATATTTTGTGAGATAGCGGCAAAATAATGCTGGAGATGACAGAAAACGAACGGCTCATTGAGCATTTTTATACTTCCTTCCAAAACAAGGATTATAAAAGTATGCAATCTTGTTATGCCGATGATGCAACCTTCAGTGACCCGGTATTTGTTCATCTTAATGCGGAGCAGGTTAGAGCCATGTGGGAAATGTTTTGTGTAAATAGCGATGGATTGAAAGTCGAGTTCAGCAACATTAAATCAACCGGTATAAATGGCAGTGCCGAATGGATTGCAACTTATATTTTTTCATCAACAGGAAATAAAGTAACTAACAGAATTACTGCCCGTTTTCATTTTGAAAACGGTAAGATTGTAAAACACACCGATAGCTTCGATTTTTATAAATGGGCGAGGCAGGCGCTTGGAGTAACGGGTGTGCTTTTAGGATGGACACCCCTTGTAAAAAATAAAGTAAGAAAATTAGGAATAAAAACGCTCAATGAATTTATAAAAGCAAAATGAATTATATGTTCTGTTGAAAGCATATTTAATGAATAGGGAGGGATTAAATAGAACTTAGAGTTAACAAAGGGTTAAGAATTTGTTCCATTTAAATTCAATTTATTCCATAGATTAAAAACTCAGTGAAAATTAGTTTTTCAAATACATCTATAGGAAGATTGCGGCTGATTGGTATTACTGAAGGAATTTCCTTCCTGCTTCTTCTAATGATTGCTATGCCATTAAAATATTTTGCTGGTATCCCGGAGGCAGTAAAGGTTATGGGATGGATTCACGGCTTGCTGTTTATTCTTTATATGGTAGCGCTTATCAATGTTAAAATTTCCCATCCCTGGCCGTGGTGGCGGATGCTCACAGCATTTTTCGCTGCTTTGGTTCCGATTGGAACATTCCTTATGGATCCTCAACTTCGAAAAGAGGAAAAGACACTTCCTGATAAATAATTTTTTATAGGAATTTTACCGTTAATGCAGTGGATGGTAAGTAATAATCAGGTGCCCATTACTACAATTCTATTCAGGATTAATAATACGGCTTCAGCATCAGGTAAACAACTACTCCGGTTACTGCGACATAAAGCCAGAGGGGGAATGTCCAGCGGGCAATTTTTTTATGGCGGTCAAAACGCGCACTCAATGCACGCACCAGGGTAATCAGCACCAGCGGGACAATTACTGCCGCCAGGGTGATGTGAGTGATCAGAATGGTGAAATAGATATAGCTGATGATTCCTGTTCCCCCGAAATGTGCCGGCTCCGTAAGTGCATGGTAGGTAACATAGGAGATTAAGAAGCAAGCTGAAAGAATAAATGCAGTAACCATGCATAACCGGTGGCTGCGGACATGAGCGTTTCGAATGAAATAAAAACCAAAGCAAAGCAAAACGGCGGTGGTAAAATTCAGGGAGGCATTCAGCGCAGGAAGAATCTTAAGGTCAAAACCTACCCGCACATCGGGTGGCTTGATGTAAAAAAGCAGAAGAATAACAAGAGGAATTGTTATTGAAACAACAGCAATGGCAATATTTACATATCGGTCTCTCATCATTATTTCTTCGTTCTTAAAATCGCTTCTTTTTGGCATGAGCCTGCCCTTGCTTTCACAAATTTTTAGCTGCCATAAGCAAGGCAAGGTGATTGTACAGTGAGTCCACTTCTGCCGGATCCAGTCCGTTATAAATTCCGCGCACCTGACCTTCAGGATCCACTAAGAGCAGATTATTTGAGTGCGTGAAAGAATAACCGGCTTCTGAGGTGTCGGTTTCATAACCTACGGAAACTTTGAAACCCTTTTCGACGGTATTCCATGTTGTTGCAGTATCTCCAAGTAAAAAATACCATTTGTGCGGGGCAGCGCCATAGCGCGCGGCATAATCTATTAATGCCTGCAATGAATCCCGCGAAGGATCAATGGAAAAAGAAACAAGTTTTAATACGCCGTTACTTACAAAATTCTGCTGCAGCTGAGCCATTACCTTTGAAAGGTCAGTACATACACTCCTGCAGTTTGTAAAAATGAAATCTGTTACATAAATACTGCCCTTCAATGAATCATTGGTGAGGGTGTCACCAAGCTGCGTTTTGTATTTGAATGATGGTGCGGAAAAAAGCACCGGAAGCTTTGCTGCTTTTCTGGGCAGCGCATCAATCTTTTGCTTGTAATAAAAGTAAAACCCGAGGGGAATGATGATGAGTATAAGAAGGGCAATGGCTCTGGAAGGAAATTTACTTTTCATGGTCAACAGGGCGACAAAGGTGAGGCAGAAATTGGAAACCTAATGCACGGGGTTACGGAAATCTTTTCACAAGTGGATTTCAGGTTCCGGACTGCAATATCCATTCAAGTAAAAAGTAGAATTCAATATCAGGAATATCCTGATCGCACAAGCCAGCTTTTTCTAGTAGTGCTTCATATTATGCCACGACTCCCCTTCAGCAAGAAAAACTGCAAGGGCAAAAAGAAGGAAGCTCATCGGAACAAGGATGGTGATCATCATGTACTTTACCTCAAACTTAAGGTGCATAAAGATGGAAACAATGTAGAAAGCTTTTGCCGCGCTCATGAGGATGTAAAAGACATTCAATATGGTTTGCGGAATAATACCCGTAAGAGTAATGGCGCACACTACTTCAATTACAGTTACCGCTAAAAGGATCCTGAAGGTTTTCCAGATCAGCTTCACCATCTCATCTCCGCTTGCGTGTTCTGTTGCCATAGTTTCTAATTATTGAAGGGAAAATATTAAAGGTGTAAAATTACAATAGATAGAATGCCATGAATACAAAAACCCAAACCAGGTCGACAAAGTGCCAGTATAATCCAATCTTCTCGATCATTTCATAGCTCCCCTTGCGGTCGTACTCACCGTTTACTACCTTGGTAAGCACAAGTGTGTTAATGCAAACTCCGGTTAAAACGTGAAAGCCATGAAACCCGGTGATGCAGAAGAACAGCCACCCGAATGCGGAGGCGCCAAAAGGATTTCCATGCATGTTCATTCCTTCTGTGATCAGGTGCGTCCACTCCCAGGCCTGGCTTCCAAGAAAAATAATTCCGCCGATAATGGTATACAGCAACCACTTTGCTACTTTCTTTCTGTTTCCCTCATGATTTCCATAATGCACTGCCAATACCATGGTTACGCTGCTCATGATCAGCGTAAAGGTCATGATGCTTACAAAGCCAAGCGGCACCTCAATGCCCTCAAGAAAGGGCATGGCCGAAAAAACCTTTGTCGGGAGCGGCCATGATTCATAGCTGAAACGCAGTGCTCCGTAAGTGATCAGGAAGGAGGCAAATGAAAAAGAATCACCAACCAGGAAATACCACATCATCAGTTTGCCCCAGCTCACCTTAAATGGTGAGCGTCCGCCGTTCCAGATGGAAGGCCTCACGTTTGTTGTAAGAGTAACTGCTTCCGCCATACTTTGATTTTATGAGAGATTGATTTGAAAAAAAATTAAAAGGTAAATCCAGAGGATATCCACAAAATGCCAGTACATCGCCATGATCTGCACGCTTGCAATACGGTTTGGATTAAACTGTATGAAAAAGGCACGGATCACTGCTACCAGCAGCATGATGACACCCCCCAGGATGTGTGCTGCATGCAGACCGGAAATCACATATAAAAACGAGCCGGAAGGATTACCGCGGAGATGAATTCCGCCACTGTCAAGATGCTGCCACCCAATGTACTGCCCAATCAAAAAGACTGTTCCAAGAATAAGGGTTGAAATCAGGTAAAGACGGTAAAGAGTTTGGTTATAATTCTTAAATGCTTTCACTGCCTGCCACATCGTGAGGCTGCTCAAAAGGATGATGAGCGTATTAACCCAGAAGATCGGCGGGAGATGGAATGCCACCCAGTTACCCTGGCCCCTCCTTACAATTACAGCACTGGATAATGCAATAAACAACATGGTCATGCTCGCCATCGCCAGTATCATTGCGAACTTGCGCGGATGAAACATTTTGGTTGATTTGATCCCGGGTGTCATCATGCAATATCAGATTCTGTCAAAATACAAAGCGAGCTGTACTACCGGTAAATAAAAAAATGATCCAAACATAAGCCTTCGGGCAGCCGTTACTTCTGAATTTTTATATAACAGTAAGGCCTGGTAAAGAAAGACGATGCCACATACTAAAATGATGATGGCAGAAACCCATCCGGTAAAACCAAGCCATGCAGGAACCAGGCTCACCGGAATCAATGCAAGTATGTACAGCACATTCTGAAGTGCACTGAATTTTGTTCTGCCTTCCCTGCTTGGCAACAGGTGATATCCTGCCCGCACATAATCATCATTCGATACCCATGCAATTGCCCAGAAGTGCGGGAATTGCCAGATGAACTGAATGGCAAACAATGCGATTCCCATCGTGGTAAAAGTACCTGTAGCACTAACCACCCCGATCAAAAGTGGCAATGCTCCGGGAATAGCTCCAACGAATACAGCTACAGATGAAAATCTTTTTAATGGAGTATAGATAAAAGCATAGGTAAGCAGGGCCAGGGCGCTCAGTATGGCGCTGAGCTGGTTGAAGTAAAGCAGAAAAATCAGTATCCCTGTTATAGCGCAAATGCCAGCGAAGAGCAGTGCTTCCATAACTCCCATCCTTTCATCGGGCAAAGGGCGCTTCATAGTCCGATTCATCAGCCGGTCAAAATCTTTCTCTATCACCTGGTTCAATGCGTTGGACGAAGCAGTAACCAGTAAGCCACCGGCTATGAATAAAAGCAATTGCTGCCATTCCCAATTGCCATTGGCGGCAATGAGGAACCCGATCATGGAAGAAAATACTACAAGCAATGCCAGCCGGAACTTTGCTAGCTGGCCATAATCCTTCAGCTTTGAAACCATCGCTGAAGTCAAGCTGTATCTAACCGAAATTGCCTTACTCATATTTGTAGATAATGCTGGTCAATGGTATTAGTGAATACCCGCCTGACCAATCAGACTGGCGGGTGAAAAAAGAATTTAATGATTCGGCATTGTGTAATGTTTCCTGTTAAGTAATCAATGATGCAGTTTCTGTTCGCCTTCACGGTAAGGCTCTGTTTGAGGAATAAATTCATCTCCGTTCTTGCTGTAATCATAGGGCCAGCGGTATACAGTCGGGATTTCACCAGGCCAGTTGCCGTGTGGCGGGTTAATCGGTGTTGTCCATTCCAGCGTATTCGATTTCCATGGATTCGGATCTTTTAATTTTCGCCCCCTGAACACACTGTACATGAAATTAATGATGAATAGAATCTGGGCAAAGAAAACCAGGGTGGCAGCAATTGTAAGAAACTGGTTGAGATCTCCGAACATATTGAACGACTGGAAAGCATCAAAGGAATAATACCTGCGCGGCACACCTGCAAGCCCCATGTAATGCATGGGCCAGAAAATCATATAAGCACCAATGAAAGTGATCCAGAAGTGAATATAGCCCAGCGTATTGTTAACCATTCTGCCGAACATTTTAGGGAACCACTGATACACTCCGGCGAACATTCCGAAGAAAGCCGAGATGCCCATCACAATATGGAAATGCGCAACAACAAAATAAGTATCATGAAGCGGAATGTCCAGTGCTGAATTGCCAAGATAGATTCCCGTTAAGCCTCCTGATATAAACAGTGAAACAAAGCCAATCGCAAATAACATGGCCGGAGTGAAGCGGATGTTACCCTGCCATAAGGTAGCAATCCAGTTAAATACTTTAACTGCAGAAGGCACAGCAACAAGCAGTGTGAGCAGCACAAAGACCGATGCGACAAATGGATTGAGCCCGGTAACAAACATGTGATGTGCCCATACCACGAAGGCAAGAATGGCGATCGCAAGCATGGAAAGGATCATGGCGCGATAACCGAAGATCGGCTTCCGTGCATTATTGGCAAGCACTTCTGACACCAATCCGAAAGCCGGCAGAATAATGATGTAAACCTCCGGGTGCCCGAGAAACCAGAACAGGTGCTGGTAAAGAATCGCATTACCGCCGGCATGATCCAGGGCATGCCCGTTGATAAAAATCTTATCAAGATAAAAGCTGGTACCCAGGTTACGATCGAATAGCAAAAGGATGGCGGCGCCCAGTAAAACCGGAAATGAAATCAATCCCAGGATGGCAGTGATGAGCAGCGCCCACACGGTGAGCGGCATCCTGTTCATGCTCATGCCCTTCGTCCTCAGATTCAATACGGTGGTAATGTAGTTCAGGCCACCAAGCAAACTTGAGAAGATGAAAAGCGCCATCCCCATCAGCCAGAAATCTGCGCCGAGCCCGGCACCGGGAGCCGATTCAGGAATTGCACTCAGCGGAGGATAAAAAGTCCATCCCACGTCAGAAGCCCCTTCAGGAAGAAAAAAAGAGATAAGCATCACGCAGCTCGCCATGAAGAAAAACCAGTAAGAGAGCATGTTGAGAAAGGGAGACGCCATATCCCGGGCACCAATCTGGAACGGTATAAGAAGGTTTGCGAAGGTTCCGCTGAGCCCCGCGGTCAAAACAAAAAATACCAGGATAGTGCCATGCATAGTAACCAGCATGTAATAGAACTCAGGGCTGATGATTCCGCCCGGCGCCCATTTGCCAAATAAGGTTTCCAGTACCGGAAATGACTGGTTGGGGAACCCGAGCTGCAGCCTGAAGATCACTGAAAGCATTCCACCCACAAATCCCCAAAAGATCCCGGTGAAAAGAAATTGTTTTCCAATGGTCTTGTGATCCTGGCTGAATATGTATTTCTGTACGAAATTCAGCTTGTGGTGCTCCATGTGAGCCGGCTCATGAATCTCACCCTGCGAGTCCTGGTGGTGCGTTTCATCACCCACAAATACAGGATGAACAGGTGTTAATATTTCATTGCTCATGATTTTTTATTTTTCTTGACTAATTCAAACTGCTTTCAGGTTCTGTCAGCAAAAGGCTGGCAAATTTCCCTCTCCATTTTCACTTATCACGTTTCACATTTCACGTCTCACGCCTATTCCGAATGCTCTGCCTCCTTTTGTGCTTCTTTTTCTTTCTTCTCCTTCAGTTGCACCGTTAACTCTGCAAAGTGCTTTTCCTCATCCGTTCCTTTTACATTCACATCATAAAATGGCTGTTGCTTGGCTGCCCAAGCATCAAACTGCTGCTGGGTTTCTACCACCACCAGTCCCTTCATTGCATAATGTCCCTTGCCGCAAAGCTGGTCGCAGGCGATCTCATAATTAAAATCTGGCTCATTTCTTTGCTTGCGCATCTCTTCCGTAGTAACGGTCGGGATAAACCAGAAGCGGGTGGTAAGTCCTGGAACAGCATCCATCTTGACTCTGAAATATTCTATCCCGACATCATGAATAACATCTTTGGAACGGATCCGCAGAAGCACGGGCTTGTTCACCACCACATGCATTTCAGTAGCCATAAAATCATCCCGTGAGGATGGATCATTGAAATCAATACCCACCTTGTTTACATTATTGATGTATTCAAATTCATGGCTGGCTAATTTACTATCAGCTCCGGGATAGCGGTAATTCCACAAAAATTGCTGACCTGTTATTTCCACCACCATACTATCTGACGGCTCAGGACCTGTAATTTGAAACCACCGGTAAATTCCGATGATTACCAGGCCGGTTAAAACTATCGCAGGAATTACGGTCCACCACATCTCAAGCTGATTGTTTTCAGGATAGTAAACCGCCTTTCGATTCTTATGATGCTTGTACTTCCACACAAAATAAAACAGCATTACCTGGGTCGCAAAAAAAACAATCCCGGTAAATAATAAGGTCACATTGAACATGCTGTCAAGCCATTCGCCGTGGACTGAAGCAGCATGGAGGTTCATGTAAGGCATGTAGTGAAACACAGACCAGAACATAGCCGCCAGCCCAAGTATCATGAATACCATGAACAGTCTGCCGTTGATTTTATCGGAATCCTCCTGCGCTTTATCCTCACCACGCAGCAGCGCTACATATTCTGTTGTTCGTGCCAGCTGAAAAACCACCAGCACAAAAAGCACGAAGGCTATAAACACTAATAAGGTGGTACTCATTGTATGTTGTTAAATTCTTTTCAGGTTGAATGATGTAAACTTTCCTGCAAAAATGGATCATGCTTCGGAATTAATCCTGCTTTGCCCAAATTGGTAAATACACCGAAGATAAAAATACCACTAAAGAAAAGCAGGGTACTTACCTCCACTAAGCCAAATTTAGGGGTATGAATGGTTGCTGGATAAACCATCAGGTAGTAATCAATAAAATGTCCGGTGATGATGATTACGCAGGCAATCGCAAGCACTTTTACTTTTCTCTTGGCATCACGGCTCATTAATACCAGGAAGGGCGCACAGAAATTGATGATGAATATTGCATAGAAGAACCACATGAAATGATCATAGCGCATGCGGAAGTATTGTGTTTCCTCAGGGATGTTTGCATACCAGATCAGCATGAACTGATCGAAAGTAACATAGGTCCAGAAAATGCTGAAGGCAAACATCATCTTGCCCAGGTCATGCAAGTGACTGTTATTTACCGGAGTAAGGTATTTTTTTCTTTTCAGGTACAGTATTACCAGCGTAAGCACCGCAATTCCATTTACCCAATTGCTCGCGAACGTGTACCATCCATACATGGTACTGTACCAGTGTGCGTCAATTGACATAAGCCAGTCCCAGGCAGTGACAAGTATATAAACAGCGAAAAATACAAGGAACAGGGATGCCCATTTCAAATTGCTTTTGTAATATTTCAAATCGTGGTCCTCGTCTTCCCGCAACGAATTTTTCCGCATCATGTGGGTAAAGAATGTAAGGATGCCCACAAAGAAAAAGAACCGGATGAAGAAGAAGGGAAGGTTGAGATAAGCGGTCTTACCCGATATGATCGGATCTTCCTCAGCTACTGCATGGTGCGTCCATTCATAAATTGGGTGATAACCGTAGATGAGGAACGGAACTGATAAGATGAGGAATAAAAGCAAGCCGGTAACAGGAAGCATCATTCCGATTGCCTCCGGAACTCTTCTTAATGCCGTTTGCCATCCTCCATACGCCACATAGGTGGCTGCCTGAAAGAAGGCATTTGCGATAACTATGCCTTGAAAAAAAACAGCCACTGTAAGCAATGTAGCCCACACATGTTTTGTTCCCTCCTCATCATGATAGGTGAAGAAACTGATAATGATGCCCAGCATTCCAAGCCCGGTCATGATGAAGCTCCACATCTTCAATCGTGCGGACATCACAAACTTTTCCTCGATATTGACTGCGTGATCCATGTTTCGTTAATCGTTAATTGTTTTGTTAATGGTTCTTCATTTCGGGCTCACCTATTCACTCTTCCCTACTTCCTACTCATTACCCACTACCCACTACCCACTACCCCCTATTCCCTATTTACTACTCACTATTCACCATTCTTCGTCGTATCCGCAATGATCCCAACCGCCGATGAATCCGCTTTATCTGCCGCTGATGCTGTTGCTTTTGCTCCTGCACTGGCTGCACTGTCCTGGTGATTAAGCTGCAGGCTCTTTACATAATAAACCACCTTCCAAACCTCGGTTCTATTCAAAACTTTTGAATAAGGTCCCATCAGATTTTTTCCGTAATGAACGCTGTAATACATTTTTCCTTCCGGAAGATTGATGTGTAAATCATCAAAGTAAGAGGGGGGTGGCGGAAACGGGTTTTTCAGCTGGTCGTTCTTTACAATGGTGCCATCGCCATGGCCGCCTGCACCATGACAGACTGAGCAATAGATATTGTAAAGATGACTTGCATCAGCCAGTGAATTACTATCAAGCCATGCAGGGAAGTGCAGGAGTAAGCCTGCTGAATCATAGCCGGTAGTTAAGGGGGGAGGGCCGAAATGAAACGGCTCGTACACACCCCGTGGGATAGAGCCGGTTACGGGAAGTCTGGATGTCATGCTGTCGCCAAAAAACGGATCGGGACTGTAAGTTTCGTAGCTGATCGCATTGGCCATATCCGGCATGTATTCCCATCCCGGACTTGTTTTAGGATAATAGCACGATGCCTGCGCGATGATGAGTGAAACCACCGCGGACAATACTGTTAATTGTTTTATGTTTTGCAACTTCATCTTGAGATGAATTATTATGATGTTAGTTATTTGTAATTGTTAAACTGCATAACAACCAAAAACCCAAACCTCAAACCTTTAAACTTCTGTCACCCTTCAAACTTTTGTCAACCCTTCAAACCCTTCAAACCCTCAAACCCTCAAACCCTCCAACCCTCCAACCCTCCAACCCTCCAACCCCTTTAAACTTTAAAAATTATTGATCAATCATTCAACCCTTCAAACCCTTCAAACTTTACCAATTACTCGTCAACTCTTCAAACTCCCAAACCCTACCAATTACCCGTCAACCCCTCAAACTCCCAAACCCTTCAAACTTTACCAATTACCCGTCAACCCTTCAAACATTCAATAATGCCTCTCCAGCACCCTCTCCCGCACTTCCACCGCACCCGCTTCCGTAAGCACCTGCGCAATTTTGTTCTTTTCGTCCTGCGAAGTCTGCTCATTGATTTTAAAAACCATCCCGAACAGGTGACTTGTAGTTCTGGGATCGAGTGACTCACGGAATCTTCCCGGCCAGATATGGTTCAGCACGCAAAACGCCAGCGTCATCCACAGCGATGCGTTCAGAACTGTAAACTCAAAAGTGATTGGAATGAATGCAGGCAATGAAAAGTGGGGCTTGCCACCGAAAGTGATGGGCCAGTTTCCAACGAATACCCATGACATGAAACCAAGAGCTGTAGCACAGGCAACGGCTCCAACCCAGAATCCACCAATGTGAAGCTTCGATTCCCGCAAGCCTAACTTATGATCCAGTCCATGGACAGCAAAGGGCGTTACACAGTCATGGATCTTCATGCCCTGCGCCTGTACCTTATCCACTGCATTCAGCAGCACCTCATCATCATCGAATAAACCAAGCATGTAATGTTTCATATCGCTGACAAATCTTTTAAATCGTTTGAGGAATCACTTCTTCAGCATGAGGATGACGCGCTGCCTCATGCTGCGCCCTCTTCTGTGATTCCCCTGATGTTTTTAAAATGTGCTTGACCTCTGCAATGGCAATTACCGGCATCAGCTTGGCGAATACCAGGAACGCTGTGCTGAACAATCCTATCGTACCCAGGAAGAAGCTGATCTCGACCCATGTAGGTGAATACATTGCCCATGAAGATGGAATGTAATCCCTGTGGATGGAAGTAACAATAATCACAAATCTCTCAAACCACATCCCGCAGTTGATCACGATGGACATGAAGAAGGTGAACCATACGCTTCTCCTTAATTTCTTTATCCAGAACAGCTGGGGTGAGATCACGTTGCAGGTCATCATGCTCCAGTAGCTCCAGTAATAGGGGCCGAGGGCGCGGTTGGCAAAGGCATATTGCTCATAAGGATTCTGGGAATACCACGCAGTGAATAATTCCGTGAGATAGGCGCTTCCCACAATCGAACCGGTGAGGATGATGATCTTGTTCATGGATTCAATGTGATCCAGCGTGATGTAGTCTTCAAGATTTAAAACTTTTCTTGTCACCAGCATCAGGGTGAGCACCATGGCGAACCCTGAGAAGATGGCACCCGCAACAAAGTAGGGCGGGAAGATGGTGGTGTGCCAGCCGGGTATGACCGATGTGGCGAAGTCGAAGGATACAATGGTGTGCACTGAAAGCACGAGGGGCGTTGAAATTCCCGCAAGCACCAGCGAGAGCGCCTCATGCCGCTGCCAGTGCTTGGCTGAGCCCACCCAGCCGAAGCTCGTGATGCCGTAAAATATTTTCGCCCACTTTTTCTTGGCCCGGTCGCGGATGAGTGCGATGTCAGGAATCAATCCCGTGTACCAGAACATCAATGACACGGAGAAGTAGGTGGAGATGGCAAACACATCCCACATCAGAGGAGAATTGAAATTGGGCCAGACGGGTCCCCTGGTATTAGGGTAGGGAAGGTTGTAGAAGGCAACCCAAACCCGGCCCATGTGAAAGATCGGGAAAAGCCCGGCGCAGATCACTGCAAAGATGGTCATGGCTTCTGCTGAGCGGTTCACCCCCACCCGCCACTTCTGACGGAACAAAAGAAGAATGGCGGAAATAAGTGTACCCGCGTGCCCGATACCGATCCACCATACGAAGTTGGTGATGTCCCAGCCCCACCCGATGGTACGGTTCAAGCCCCACACTCCGATCCCAAACCAAACAGTCCAGCTGATGGCAAACAAGCCCCACAGCATGACACAACCTGTAATGGTGGTTACGATCCACCAGAGCCGGGAAGGCCTTGCCTCTACCGCGCGGGCAATATCATTGGTGATCTGCTCATAGGTCTTGGCGCCATGAATCAGGGGTGGTCTTAAGTATGATTCGGGATGCATTTATTTCCAATTATAGTTTAAACCTTAACAAATTTATCCTTTGCAATAATTTTATTTTCTCCTGACAGAAGCCAACAATAAATACCTGGTAAAAGTGATGATACATCAATCTGAGAAGTGGAAGTTTTCACTGCCTGTTCCACAGTTCTGTGTCCATTTAAATCAAAAATTTGAAACTGTAATTTTCCTAAGAAAGTGTTTCCCATTTCCAAAATCAAATTATCTTTAAAGGGATTGGGATATACTTTGATTTCTTCCTCCTTAGCAGCATAAGTTACGTTCAAAATAATTCCTTTCCAGGGATGCACACTAAAAACCAGATAAGATAGATACTGCCCATTAAAAACTATACTATCTGCTTTATGGCAATATGCAAATGGCGAGGAAGTGTCTGTCATTAAAATCGGAACACTGTATGAGCAACTGTCAACAAATGTTGGCAAATCAAACCATAGATGCCCTTCGGCTCTTGGTGCCGGGTCTTCATCAGGATAAGGAAGAGAATCGCTATAAAATACACTTGGATCCCAGCGGAGAATCAGAGGTAAAATAACATTTTGAGAAAACAGGGATACTCCGCTACTTAAAACATCTTCTGTTAATGCGACAACTTTTAAATGTGATGTATCATTAAACGGTAGAGCATCAAAAGTCATGTTAAAAACAGACGGATCATCGTGCACCAGTTTCACACCAAATAAGGTATCAGGATATGGATAGTTGGCAGTAGAATCATAACAGAAATACAAAGTATCTTTCTGCCCGTCTGCATTTTCAAACCATAATGGAAATACCCATGCGGGTTGTATTTGTGCACCGGGAACAGTGTAGGTTTGTGCAGTAATCCTAAGTGTAACCATCAAGAAAAAAAAGAGAAAGAAAATTTTTATCATCATAGGCAATTTAAAGGATAAATAATTTTTCCATTGGGAGTTAGTTTGATTTTATAAGCTTGAAATAAACATGTTTTCCGTTTGCTTGATTTATGGCTTGCAGCGAGTATAAGCCAGGTTTCCAGTTTTGAACATAAATAGAATTTTTTGAAAGAGGTGCAATAATTTCCTTTAGCACACTATTTCCTGATGAATTTATGACCGTGAAAGAATAAGAGTTTACATCTTGGTTATCAATATTGGCAACAGTCGTTATCAAATTGGGATAAACATTAAACCTGTCTCTTTCTTTTAGGGCACTTACTATAGTTCCCGTATTCAATGGTTTTCCTTGCCAGGAAGCAAGCGTAAAATTCATTATCGAAAAACCACCTCCCAATATTACACTATCTGTTGCGTAACAATCAAAGGGTGTTATTATTGAATCAGTCATCAGTATTGGACTTAGACAATTTGGTTCGGGATCTAATGAGATTGTGGGTAAATCAAAGAAAAAATGGCCTTCGGCTCTTGGCGCCGGAGATTGATCTGGGTAGGGCAAAGAATCACTATAGAAAAGGTTTTTGTCCCACTTAATCTTTATTGGTATATATGCTTTCCATACACAAATGTCCTTGGCTAGGTCAGCACTGTCTACTTTGATCTTTAGTACGCTAAAATCAATAGAAAAACTACAATCAAAATATACATTAAACTTACTTGTGTCCATTATCTGCCTTATTTCTCCCATTAACGTATCTAGAGGTGGACCTGTGTTCGCCGCTGGATCATAGCAGAAGTATAATGTATCCTTTGCCCCACTTCCATCCTCAAACCACATAGGAAAAACCCATGCAGGCTGTGTTTGAGCTCCTGGTACTGTATATGTTTGAGCAGAACTATTCAATGTGATTATGAAGATTATGAATAATAATAAAATCTTTATCACTTTTTTAGTTTATATAAGAACAAATTGATTAATGGCCACCGGCATCTGTTCCGACTTATTAAAAATTCTCACAGAATAAATACCCTGAGTCAATCTGCTTAAATTAATTTGTGATGTTGCTTTCTGCTGATCAATTAAGCCTTCAAACAATTTTTGTCCTAATGCATTAATGATTTCAAATCTTTGAAAATTGGTTTCATTTTGAATGAATAAAAATTCATGGGCAGGATTTGGAAATATTTTACAAGGAATGTCAGCTATAGCTTGAAAACCTGTGGTCACATATGCATTGAATGCAACCCACATCCTGATTCTCATCTGCGAATATTCTAATGGAACACAACAATACCAGCCGCTTTCAGGAATAAGAGTAATGGAATCCGTATAAAAGGGATTATCAGGAAAATTAATTGTATCACCACCGTTATAGAATCCCCAAATATCAACATCAAAATCCATTACATATCCGCATTCTAATACACTGATCCACGCAGCGGTAATTTTATAAAACCCATTATCAAATTTAAATTCATTGGTGTCTATTTTGATATAATCCGAAGGAAGGAAAGATCCAGAATCAATCATTTGAAGATCATAATATTGTATTCCGGTAACAAAATTTTTAATATCTTTTTTTAGATTGAAACATCCATCGGAAATCAGTGAATCATCAGCCCACAAGCCAAATGGTGTATCAAGAGTTGTGTCTATTACATCCAATCCCTCCTGGTAACCCCAGCCACCGGCAGAATCACACCCGATCCAAACCGTATCAACATTACCATAAATTGGATTGTGCAGCATCACCTTTGCATTCCACGGCGCTTGTGCAAATGACCATTGCCCGCAGAAAAATAATATGGTGATGGTGATAATTTTCTTCATGTTTCAACTCTAAACTTCAAACCCTAAACTTCAAACTAAGAGCTAAGCACTAACAACTAACAACTAAAAACTAAATTAACCCTCCTTCGCTTCTTCCCTGTTCACATAGGTCGCCACCTTCTCATCCGTATTCCGCACCTTCTTCATGTAGGCAATAGAAGGGCGCGTATTCAGCTCGCTCAGCACATAGTAGGCCCGGGGATCTTCATGATGACCACGAACAACACTTGTTTCCTCGAGCACATTTCCAAAGTGAATGGCTTCCGTGGGGCAGGCAGTCTGACATGCTGTTCTCACATCCC